>OZ255623.1:2547500-2875388 GCA_965276685.1 Acidocella sp. | reverse complement strand
GGGTTAGGATTAGCTTTTTGGATGCCCGCTGCCTCGCTCGCCGAGTCGTCTTTGCCTTCTACGCTGTTGTCGCCGGCAAGCTTTCCCGAGATTGTTCCCTGAGAAATATAGTACCGGTATTGCCGGTTCTGCTTCTTGGCATAGGTCGGCGTCATTCTCCGGCCGTGATCGTCGAACAGCTTGCCCGTCAAAAAGCCGTTGCCAGTCCTGGTGCGATGGTCCCGGCGCTTCACGGTGTTATGTTTAAGTTGTTGTTGGACGGCCTCCCAAAGGCCCTCGTCAATGATCGCTTGATGCTGACCGGGATGGGATACATGCTTATGCCGAGTTTGACCGATATAGATCGGGTTGGAGAGAAGCGCATATAGCGCGCCTCGGCTAAATCCAGCGCCGCCGGCGGTTTCGCCGGACTTGAGCAGCCTCAGTTTCGAAACGATCCCGTCGGCGGCCAGCTCGGCCTTCAGAAATCGAACGCAACCAAGCTTAAGGTATCGCTGGAAAATATGCCTGATCGTGTTGGCCTCGGTCTCATTGACGACCAGCTTACGGTCCTTGACATCATAGCCAAGCGCCACCCGGCCGCCCATCCACATGCCCTTTTGTTTCGAGGCAGCGATCTTATCCCGGATCCGCTCACCGGTAACTTCACGCTCGAACTGGGCAAAGGACAACAAGATGTTGAGGGTCAGCCGGCCCATGGAGGAGGTGGTGTTGAATTGTTGGGTAACAGCGACGAATGAAACATTCGCGCCATCGAACAACTCAACAATCTTGGCGAAATCGGCCAAAGACCTTGTTAGCCGGTCCACTTTATAGACGACGACCGTGTCGATCTTACCGGCTGTGATATCCGCCATAAGGCGCTGAAGCGCGGGCCGCTCCATGGTGCCGCCGGAGAGGCCGCCATCGTCGTACGGATCCTTGACGAGCTTCCAGCCTTCTCCGGCCTGGCTCCGGATGAATGCTTCGCACGCCTCGCGCTGCGCGTGGAGGGAGTTGAAATCCTGCTCTAACCCTTCCTCCGAGGATTTGCGGGTGTAAACCGCGCATCGCCGTGCTGCCGGTTTGGCGTGGGTCAAGATACATGCTCCGCTGGCCACCCGGTACGCTGTTCGGAATGTCCTTCCTGCCTCTGCCCTACTGAGCTTCGTTTCCTCGCCTTCGGCTTGAGACCAAAAAACAGCAGCCCCGAGCGATGCGTCCCCGTAATTAGCTCAGCGACTCTTGAGAGCGATCGGTGACGTTCGCCGCGGTACATCATTCCATCCTGTAGAATTTCCACCTCATGCACCGCCCCGTTCCATTTCCGAAGAAGCTTGGTACCGGGGTAGAGCGTGACCGGTACGACAATTTTGCCCTCGAGGCTTCCGTCGATAACCCGTGCAATCGACGGTTTTAGCCCGCCCAGCGCCTCCTCTTGCAACGCGTAGGCAATGGCATATTTTAACAGCGTTCGGCTTACCTTGATGGGTGGCTCCGATTTGTACAGGCGTCGCCAGCGGCGCTTGAGCTGATCGCGATCCAGCGCAGCTAAGCCGGCCAGTTCCTTCGAAGGGTCGTCTGGTCCAAGAGGTTTTTTAGTTTTGCAATGTGTTGCAGAAGTTGAGCGCATTTTGGACGCGATCAGCGATCAAGCCGATAAACAGCGGAAGCCTGTCCCGAGCGAGCTTGCCGGATGATATTGTGGCCCGTTTTTCGCAGACCGGAAAGCGACGCACGTACCGTATGCGGAAGCCATTGCATCTTCTCGCCCAGCTCTTGAATCGTCACCCCCTCAGGGTGCTGCAAAAAGCCGATCAACATATTTTTCTTGGTTTGTGGTGCATGCGACCCACAAATCTGGACGGGCGCTTGGGTGGCCCCGATGGGTGGAGCAGCCTTACTTGGAGATGGAATCGTTTCGGCGTGCGTCGTGGCCTTGCTTGCGTAGGACTTTGTACCGCGGGGCGCAGCTTTTTTGGTCGGCCGCGCAGCAGCCTGAGGGTGCTGGTTGGTTCGTTGACCAGGCGTCGACGTCCGTTCCGTTGGCCGGGTTTTCGATGTGTTTTCCAGCCGCATCGAACCGGCCGTCTTTTGGACTTTTTGAGCAGAAATCTTCGCCGCCATAACGTTTCCCTCCTATGAGCGGACGCCACGCCAATCGTAACGCCGTCACCGGGACAAGCCCGGCACGGGACCAGGCAGCGGGAAGTCGATTCACTAATGCTTGCTATCGCCGACAAGTCCAACGAATTGAATCGATCTCCGCACTTTTTTGAGGATAAAAAAATTTCTTGCCCTCCGAAGGCAAAGGTCACGCGTTCGAATCGCGTCGGGTCCGCCAGGCTTTTCAAGAGGTTAAGCTGTTTTTTTGAAAGCCGCTAAAGAAGCCTAGTCGCCCGATTCGTTCAGATTGAAGGGTAGAGGTGTTTGAGTTTGATGCGTGCATCTGGGGTTGAGAAGTGCCAATTTGCTTTGGCATGATTGGCGTTGCGGTCATGTTCCCAGGCGGCGATTTCGTTGCTGAACGTTTGTTTGTCAGGAATGCGGCGGTCGAGGCACTGGGAGGATAGGACGCCAAGCTCGGACTCTGCCAAATCGAGCCAACTTCCGTGCTTTGGTGTGTAATGCCATTCGAACTGCTCGACCAAGCCAAGCAATTGAAGTCGAAGATGGAGCCGAGAACGAGCGCGTAGTGAGGGAGCACCGTAGATGAATAGCACCGAGACCCATCGATTGGACGGAAAAGTCGCGATCGTCACCGGAGGCGGTCGCGGCCTTGGGCGCGCTATGGCTTTGGGCTTGGCCTGCGCCGGGGCCACTGTTGTCGTCACCGCCGCCCGAGAGACCGCGCAAATCGAGGCCGTCGCTGCTCAGGCCGGGGATGGCCGTATTATCGCCCTTCAGGCGGATGTGACCCAACCCGAGGACTGCGACCGCGTGGTAAAAGCTGCTCTCCGGGAAAAAGGACGGCTAGATATTCTCGTCAACAATGCCGGGCGAGGGATGAAATATGTCAGCGAGCGCTTCATGACGGAACCGACGCGGTTTTGGCAGACGGATACTGAGGTCTGGCGCATGGTGATCGACACTAACGTCAACGGCCCGTTCTTCATGGCGCGCGCAGCGGCGCCTGTGATGCGGGCCGCCGGCTGGGGCCGCATCGTCAATATCTCCATGAACCGCGAGACCATGCGCCGCGCCGGTTTCTCGCCGTATGGCCCGTCCAAGGCCGCGCTCGATTCCGAGACGGTGATATGGGCGCAAGATCTCGCGGGGAGTGGCGTCACCGTGAATGCGCTGCTGCCGGGGGGTGCCACGCTTACTGGTATGATCCCGGAGAGCGCCGATGTCGCTTTGAAGGCGCAGTTGCTTGAACCCACCGTGATCGTGCCGCCATTGTTATGGTTGGCCTCGGCAGCGTCGGACGGCGTAACAGGCATGCGCTTCAATGCCGCGCTTTGGTCCGCAGGCAATAGCGAGGCCGAGGCGGCGAAGCAGGCCGGCGAAAAACTCTGAGCACGAATTTGAGAGAAGCGAAGGTAGATGACGGGCGGGAACGTATTCGAAGCAATACTTAATTAAAGCCGCTGAAAGTAATTGCAAGCCAGCTAGGAGATCAGAGTTGCCGGATAATGTTGCTGTTGGGGTCCTCTGCATTGTCGTTTCAGGCATCGCAGCCCAATGGTTGGCTTGGCGCACACAATTACCCGCCATAGTCCTGCTTTTCGCTATCGGGCCATTGGTAGGACCAGGACTACAAATACTTCGTCCGGCGCAAGAATTCGGCAGTGCAATGGGTCCGCTCGTCGGACTCGCCGTTGCCATAGTCGTGTTCGAGGGCGGGCTTGCCTTGAATTTTCGCGAACTGCGTGTGGCTGGTGAAGGCGTGATCCGTATCACGGTGCTCGCGTTACCGGCTGGCTTTCTTCTTGCCGCCATCGTTGCCCATGTGCTGATACGAATGAACTGGGGGACCTCGCTGCTGTTCGGGGCCATTACAGTGGTTACGGGGCCAACCGTGGTGCTTCCACTGCTGCGCCATACCCGGTTGGAACAGCGCGCCGCATCTTTTTTAAAATGGGAGGCAATTGTAAACGATCCTGTGGGAGCACTTCTGGCCGCTATTGTGCTTTCAGTGCTTTTGGCAGGTCACACGTCGTCCCGGGGAATGCTCGAGGCGCGTGTCCTGGGTGGGCTATCCCTGGCAATCGGGTTGGGCATCGGCGCAGGCTATCTGGTCCGTTGGATGTTTAACAATGATCAGGCACCGGAGATCCTGAAAACACCGATCCTGCTGGCGCTCGCACTTGGAATCTATGCGGTATCTAATATGGTTATGGATGAGGCCGGGTTAGCTGCGGCTACTATCTTTGGTGTTACGCTCGCCAATCTGCGCATCCCGGGCTTATCGGAACTCGCGCGATTCAAGGAAGCGCTGGTCGTACTTCTCGTTTCGGCCTTGTTCATTGTGCTGACGGCCAGCCTCGAGCGCAATGTACTCGCACAACTGTCCTGGCGGGTATTTGTACTTGCCCTCGCGATGCTGGTTTTTGTACGACCGAGTGCGATTCTGCTTGCCACGATGCGAAGCAATTTGACGTGGCGAGAACGCGTGTTGGTTGCCTGGATAGCGCCGAGGGGTATCGTCGCCGCGGCAATCGCCGGCATCGCAAGTGCGCAGCTCCAAGGCGTTGGTTATCCAGGTGCCGAATTCATCTTGCCAGCGGTATTTACACTGATCGCCGCGACGATGGTATTGCACGGATTGTCGATCGCGCCGCTTGCCCGAAAGCTGCGGCTTACATTGGGTGATAAGCCCGTGCTCGCCATAGTGGGCGCTAGCCCTTGGAGTGTCGACCTCGCCGGCTCGTTGGTACAAGCCGGTGTTTCGGTGCTTTTGATCGACACATTTCCCGGCGCGTTAGAAAGTGCGAGAAATAATGACTTGCCAGTCCTGCAAGCGGAAATTCTTTCTGAGCATGGCGAACATTCTCTGGCTAATCAGCGAATAGATTATGTGCTCGCCGCCACGCCAGATGATGTCTATAACAGCCTCGTAAATACTCGACTTGCCCCCGAACTCGGAAGAAGCCGCGTATTTCAGTTGGCCCCGTCCGGCAGCGAACTCGACGACTGGGCAGGGTATAGCCGCGAATGGCGTGGTCAGGTCTTGGGTGAGGGATTCCTCACTTTCGCTGTTCTCCGACATCGGTTCCAACAGGGTTGGCGATTCTCAGTGAGCGATAATGCTGATTTTGATGGTCGGAATGGACCCAAAAACCAGGATCCCCTTCTCCTGGCTGTTATCCGCCGCAACGGCAGCTTATTATTATCCTCAAGAGAGAACACGCAAGTTGCAGCAAGTAAAGATGAGCGGCTCCTAATATTCTCAAATAAAGCGCTTTAGTCATCCCCCGTGAACTATGTAGCCAAAAGGACGCATCAGAAATCGCCTTGGGGTGGGTCCCCGCAGCTTGGACAGGAACGGGATGGGTGATATATATCTCGACCGGTTGATTATAAGGCAAACAGGGCGTTCTTTCGTCCAGCGTAATTGGTGGATTTCACGCTCACCAGTACCGGTGCGGCTTCTGCCGGCCGTCATTGAGGAAGCGGTAAGGCCCCTCCAAAGCCGCAACCCCTTAGCGGAGGAGCGCCATTACGTGCGCCTATGAAAATCGCAGGCGGTATGCCTTCGCAGCTTAGTGAGAAACCCGTCCTGACCAACGCCGTCTGGCGCCGCCGCGGCTGGAACAGGTGGAACAGATGGCGCCGACAAATGGCGGCGCGTCTTTAGGCGAGATTGTTGGGCCATTAGGCGCCGGTAGCGGGCAGGACGATGCAGGGCAGTTGCCGGTGATTGAGGCTTGTACAGGCGTCGATAGCAGTGGCAGCCGACAAATGGACAAGTTGGGCACGATAGAGGACCAGCCCCCCGAAAGGCGCCATAGTCGGCAATGCAATGGCGGCAGCATCGAGTTGGCCTGGGGCTTCAGCACGGGCCCCTTCAGCCACGGCCCGGGCCAGACCGGGATTCGCAAATGCGCCGACCTGAATCGCCCAGTTTCCTTGCGGCGTCATCTGGCTTGCTACCGCCATCGCCGGCGTGCTTGGTATCGCCGCCGCTTGCCGTGGTAACGTGACGGCAGGCTGATAAAGCGCCGAGGTTATTTGTGGCCGAGGCGGCGCAATTTGTGCGTTCGCTTGTATTGCAACCGGCTCCGGCGCACATGGCCGGCTGGGGTCATAAGCGGTATCCGGGTCGCAGCCGCCAGCCGAAGCGGTTTGGACCGTGGCCGGCATTGTTTGCGGTATAGCAGTGCAGGGATTGGCGGGATCATAAGCAATGTCGGTGTCACAACTGCCAGCCGATGCGGATTGGATACCACCGGAAGGAGTCGAAGAGACGGCACTGCACGGGTTGTCGGGATCATAAGCGAGATCGGCATCGCAGGCACCCGTTGATGCTTGGCCGGCAAAAGCTTGGCTGGCCATCTCCGTCGGCGGGGCTTCGGCCGCGCAGGGGTGGTCCGGATCGTAAGCAGCATTGACATCACATCCTGTCGCAAAGCCGCTCACGGTCGGCGTGATGCCGCCGCTAGCTGAAGCATATTGCGCCAGCGGGCCTGATAGCGGAATTTCGTTTCCGAGATTCGGCGTGATTGCGGCAAGATAGTTGACGGTCTCGTTAGGCAAAGGCGAACTGCCCGCGAGATAATCATTCATCTGTCCGGGGCCGGCATTATAGGCCGCCAGAAAGCCCGGCGAACCGTAGAGTTCGTACATTTCCTTGATATATGCGGCACCTGCTAAAATATTGTCATGTGGATTGAATGGGTCATCGCCGAGCCCGTTGCTGTCACGCAGCCCCTCGTAGGTATCGGGCATAACCTGCATTAACCCGATGGCGCCAACGGGTGATACGGCCTGTTCCTCGCCGCCAGATTCCTGCTGCATGACCGCGCGTATCCATTGTTCCGGTATATCGTATCGTGCGGCTGCCTCCCGGATATACGGGCCCCATGGATCTTGGGGTGGTCCTGGCGGTGGATAATATCGTGATGGTGCAAACGCTGGATTGGCGTTACCCCCGTTAAAGGCGGCCCCGCTATTCAAGGTCTCGATGTTCCTGCTCTGGCTGCAAGCCGTCATGAACAGGATGAGCAATAGGCAGACTACCGCACGAAGATCGCAAAGCCGGACTTGCCGTACGTCAGACATGACATACCTAACCGTTCGTCATGCGCCGATACATCCCCAATTCTGGATTCGGTGCAATGGTTTTCAAACGACGGTACGTAAATATCGGGCAGACGAGCGATATTGGGAACGGTATTTCAGACATAAACAGTAAGGACGCGAACGATGGGACATACCGTTGGCATTTTGGCGCCGGGGGCCATGGGGAGCGCGGTTGGCGGGCGGCTGGTCCGGCATGGCGTTACGGTCCTGACCTCTCTGCGAGGACGAAGCGCCGCAAGCCGGGCGCGTGCCCAAGCGGCGGGAATGCAGGATGCGGAGGATGAGCGGATTGCCGCGAAGTCGCTGATACTTTCGGTCGTCCCGCCGGCGGGCGCCATTGGCCTGGCTGAACGCTTCGCGGGCAAAATCGGCTGCAAAGGATCTCGCGCCGTGTATATCGATTGCAACGCAATCAGTGTTTCAACGGTCAAAAAAATTGGCCATATCATCCAATCTGAGGGCGCCCGGTTTATCGATGTCGGCATTATAGGTGCGCCGCCGAAGGATGATGATCCAGGGCCAACGATTTATGTATCCGGAGATCTTATTGGAGATATTCCTGACGCGCTGTCGCAACTTGAAAATTGCGGCCTTAAAATTGCCCGGCTTGACGGGCCGGTGGGGACGGCGTCGGCGCTAAAACTTTCCTATGCGGGCATTACCAAGGGGCTGACGGCACTCGGCACGGCAATGATCCTGGCCGCTGACCGCGCCGGCACCGGACAAGCCCTGAAAGCGGAACTGGCGGCGAGCCAGCCGCAGCTCCTGGAGCGGTTTTCAAAAGGGCTTCCGGATATGTTGCCTAAAGCGTATCGCTGGGTGGACGAAATGCAATCCATATCCGATTTTATCGGCAAGGAGTTTCCAGAGTGCGCAATATTTAGCAGCGGGGCGGAATTGTATGCGCATATCGCAAAAGACTTTGCCGGAAGCCAGGAAGAATGTTCGAGAATCGAGATGTTTTTTAATCGGTAAATCGATTTTTTGACTGCCACGCTGTATTATTCCAGCGTCCAGCGATGTACCGAGAGGATCGCATCCGCAAACGCTTCCGGCGCCTCTTGCGGGACATTGTGGCCCGCGCCGGCGATCACGCGGTATTCGTAGCGGCCCGTAAAATGGGGCGCGTGACCGGCAGAACCCTGGGGCGAGCGGACGCCGTCATCGCTCCCGTCAATCGAAATTGCTGGCACGGTAATTGGCGGTTGTTTCGTCAACTCCCATTCGATCGCGTCATATGCGGGATCACCGGAAACCAGACCGAACCGGTGGCGATAGGAATGGATAACGACATCGACAAAATCCGGGTTGTCGAACGCGTTCGCGGTTTCCGCACAGGTCACCACATCGAATTTCCAGCTTGGTGACCAGAGACGCCAAAGGAGCTTGCAGAGTTCCTGGCGATTTTGCCGGAGGCCCGCGCGGCCACGTTCGCCATGAAAATAATATTGGTACCAAAGCCGATGTTCCATCTCCGGCGCCTTCGGCTTCCCGGCGCTGCCGATGTCCTGGATGTTATACCCATTTTGGGTGACCAGGCCACGGATTCTTTCGGGCCATAGGGCGGCGGCAACGCAGGCGCCACGGCCGCCCCAGTCGAAACCTGCCAGAATGGCTCGCGGAATCTTCAGCGCGTCGAGCAAGGCGCGAACATCCTCTCCAAGCGCTGCCTGCTGGCCTGATCGCATGGTATCCTCGGACAGGAAGCGGGTGGGGCCATAACCGCGGAGATACGGCACGATAACCCGCGCACCCTGGGCTTCCAGCCGCGGCGCGACATCGTCGTAGGCATGAATATCATAGGGAAATCCATGGAGCAGAAGCAACGGCCAGCCATTTTGCAATCCGCTTTCATGATAGCCCATGTCTAAAACGCCAGCCTTGATCCGTTTTAGCATCGCCCTCTCGCAATATGCAGATTTACGATTTATGGTTTGGCCTGAAATAATCAATTCGCGCAAAGACAAAGCGTTGGGTCGTTGCGCCAAGATAGCGCCTGGTCCTGAAAGGAGGAGGTTTGGCGAAGCGAGCCGGAAGCGCCGATTTGCCTTTGCACGGCGGCCACGTTCCAAAATGGCTTGCCGAACGAATGACACGTCTAGGCGCCGTGATGAGCGAAGCAATCATCCACTATTATGGGCGGGATGAACTGCTACGCCGCCTTGCTCACCCGTTCTGGTTCCAATCCTTTGGCGCGGTTATGGGAATGGATTGGCATTCCTCAGGAATCACGACGAGCGTTATCGGCGCCTTGAAGCGCGGCTTGGCCCCGCTCTCCGGCGAACTTGGCATTCATGTCTGCGGCGGCCGGGGGCGGCACTCCAGGCGAACCCCGGATGAGCTTGCCGCAGTGGGCAATCGTACTGGCATCGACGGCGCGGTGCTGGCACAAGCCAGCCGTTTGGTCGCTAAGGTCGATAGCGCTGCGATACAGGATGGCTTCGACCTCTATTTGCATGGCTTCATCGTCACGGATAATGGCAACTGGGTGGTCGTCCAGCAGGGAATGAATGGCGAGCATAAGCAAGCGCGCCGTTATCATTGGCTTTCTGAAGGGCTCGAGAGTTTCGTGAATGAGCCTCATGCGGCAATCGATGGCGTTGAGCAGAGACAAATCGTCAATTTGACCGATCGCCGAGCCGCTGCCTCTCGCGCGGGCCAGTTGAACCTCCTGGATACGCTGGGGCCTGACCGGATTGCGCGAGAATTCTCCCGGCTTGAATTCCGGCCCACCTTGTCATTTCCGGCGCAGCAGTCCTTCCTGCCGCATCTCGTCATGCCGGCGCATCACGATGTTCGGCCAAGCGACGTGCTGGCTCGCCGCCTCCATGGTAATCTGGCCGCGGCGGCTGCGGCAGGGCCGGCGGATTTCTCTGAACTGCTGCTCGTGCCCGGCGTCGATGCGCGAACAGTGCGGGCGCTGGCAATGGTGGCAGAGGTTATCCATGGCGCGCCGTACCGCTTCTCCGATCCGGCGAGGTTCTCGCTCGCGCATGGCGGCAAGGACCGTCACCCCTTTCCGGTGCCAACGAAAGTTTACGACCAGACCATTCAGGTCCTGAAATCGGCGGTGCAAAAAGCCAAACTTGGGCGGGAGGAAGAGCTAGGCGCGCTGCAACGGCTCGATGATCAGGCCCGCCGGCTCGAGCGCCATGCCACCGGTCCGGCCGTTGAAACATTCATCGCCGAGGAGCAATTATTGTCCAATGACTACGGTGGCCGAAGTGTGTTCGGGTGGGAGCCGCCGCCCCCGTTAAGGCAAAGCAAGATATCAAAATGACCTCGGAGCTATTACGTCTCGATACCGTAGACTGGTCAAATCCTGATTTGCCCGTTCTGATCTACCGTGGCGCCATGGCAGTGCGAGGCAGGGCCGATGACGCGGCGGCGGGGTTCGAGACTCTGTTTGAAAAGAATGGCTGGCCGCCGCAGTGGCGCAACAATTATGGCCGTCTGCAGCGCTCGTCAGGCGACTCGCCAAGATTTTGACTGGCCCGCAACGCCCGGCCTCAACCGGAACAAGCCGCCTGCATAAGGTTCGGCTTTGAGTTGGTCGGCGGTGAGTTTTTCGCGGGCCGTCGTGACATACAGCTCATCCAACCTAGCGCCGGCAAAACAGCACATTGTCGGTTGACTAGCGGGTAATGGGATGACCTTATCTAACACGCCGTCACGTGTGTAGCGATGCAAACACCCCGCGCCATGGATGGCACACCAATACCTGCCCTCTGCATCAACCGCGGCACCGTCCGGAATACCGGCTGGCTCGTTTACATAGGCGAAATCCTTCCGCGCTCCGAGCGCGCCCGCATCATAGATAAAACTGAAAACCCGCCGCTCATAACTATGCGACAGATAAAAGCGCGTTTCATCCGCATTCCAAGCCATGCCGTTCGTCAACGCACAGGAATCTGGATGGGTAACCAGACCCTCATCGGAGCGAAAGCTATACAGCAAACCCGTCTCGTTTTCCCCACCGCCATTTAGTGGATCGACCATAACGCCGATCCAAAAACGACCAGAACTGTCGCAGATTCCTTCATTAAAGCGGATGATGTTCGGATCGAACGGTGCCTCCGCCAGTAGGGTCAATGCGTTGGTTACAAGATCGAGCCAAAACAACCCAGTGCGCAACGCCACCAGCGCCCGCCCCGCACCATCCAGCGCAAAAGCGCCGATATCCGCGGGCAATATCCAGGATTGCGTTTCCAAGCGATCCAGCATTGTCTTGTATAAGGCTGGCGCTTTGATGTCCGACCAGTATAAGGCATTTTCCTCGGCGACCCATAAAGCGGACTCGGCAATTGCCGCGCGTGCATCCAGCACTAGCTCAATGTTCAACGCCGCACCTCGCCGCACCCGCCAGATCCCGCATCGTCATTTCGCGGCATGGAATTGGTAGTCTCGGATCGATTCCGGCTTCATCGTAATCGAATAACCCGGTGCTATCGGTGGCATGTAGGCGGAGTTGCGAACAATGCAGGGATCGATAAAATTTTCATGCAGCTGGTCGATATATTCGATCGCCCGATCCTGCATTGTCCCCGAAACTACCAGATAATCGATCATTGAAATGTGTTGCACGTATTCGCTCAATCCGACGCCGCCCGCATGCGGCCAGACGGGCAGCTTGTACTTCGCGGCCATCAGCAGCACCGCCAGCACCTCGTTCAACCCACCCATTCTGCAAGAATCCGGTTGCACGATATCAATTGCACCCCGCATCATGAATTGTTTGAACATGACGCGGTTCTGGCACATCTCGCCCGTTGCCACGCGGATGGGCGCCACCGCCGCGCGAATTTCACGATGGCCCTCGATGTCGTCAGGATTGGTCGGTTCCTCGATGAACCACGGATTAGCGAAAGCCAGACGCTTCAACCATTCCACCGCCTGACCAGGTTCCCAAACCTGGTTGGCGTCGATCATCAGCCGGATATCCGGTCCCGCGATATCGCGCGCAATGGTAAGCCTGCGGATGTCGTCTTCAACATCGGAGCCGACCTTGAACTTCAGATATTTGAAACCTGCCTCCAATGCCTCGCGCGTCAGCCGCCGCAGCTTGTCGTCGTCGTAGCCGAGCCAACCCGCCGAAGTGGTGTAACAGGGATAACCTTGTTCCATCAGCGTGCGCTTCCGGCTGTCCTTGCCGCGTTGCGCCTCTTGGAAGAATTCCAACGCCGCTTCCGGCACAATGCAATCGGACAGATAGCGGAATTCAATCATTCGAACGAGTTCTTCAGGACTCATATCAGACACCAGACGCCAGACCGGCTTCTGTTCCGCCTTCGCCCATAAATCCCATATGGCGTTCACGATAGCCCCGGTTGCCATATGAATGGCCCCCTTCTCCGGCCCGATCCAGCGCAATTGCGAATCTCCCGTCAATTCCCGCCAAAACCTGCCGACGTCTTCCTTGATCCAATCAAGTTCGAGTCCCACGACGCGAGGCGCCAATGCTTTAATCGCCGCCACGCAAATCTCATTACCGCGGCCAATGGTGAACGTCAGGCCATGCCCGTCCAGCCCAGACTGATCTGTATGGAGAATGACATAGGCCCCAGAATAATCTGGATCTGGATTCATCGCGTCGGAACCATCGAGCTGGCGCGATGTCGGAAAGCGAAGGTCAAAAACCTCAAAATTGGCAATGCGCGTCATGCTTCCGTTCCTCTTTCATTTTCTTGTCAGCGTTCCGGCCTGTCAATCGGCGTCGACCGTTCAAAGCAGACCCCGGCTCGCGAGATTGCGCATCAGCGCGGAGACACCGAACACCCATGGAGGGCAATCCGGGCAAAGCTTCACTTGGTTTTGCAACTTGCCGATCCGGGATGTAGAAATTGTTACGACATCATCTGGCTTATGGGTAAACCCTTTGCCGGGCGAACCACGATCCTTCACTGGCACAAACATCGTGCCAAGCATCAGAACAAATCCGTCTGGATACTGATGGCTCTTATCCAGCGTCGCTTGCACCAGCTCCGCCGGATCGCGGCTGATTTTCGACATCGAGCTGGTGCCGGTCAACACAAAACCATCAACCCCCTCGACCCGCAGGTCAACCTCGGCTTGACGCACATCATCCAGGCTGAAATGCGAGTCGAACAGGCGGATGAATGGTCCGATGCTGCAACTGGCATTATTGTCCTTGGCGCGCGGCAGCAGCAAAGCTGACCGCCCCTCAAAATCGCGCAAGTTGACGTCATTGCCTAAAGTTGCACCGATGAGGCGGCCCTTGGCGGATACCGCAAGCACGATCTCCGGCTCCGGATTGTTCCACGTCGAGTCAGGACGGATTCCAATATAGGCGCCCGGGCCAACGGTGCTCATTGGCTGGCCCTTGGTAAACACTTCCGCATCCGGCCCAATACCGACTTCGAGATATTGCGACCATATGCCGCGCTCGATCAGCGCCTTCTTCATCTCTTGCGCCTTGTCGGAGCCAGGCTTGATCGCCGCGAGATCTGTACCGATTATCCTCTCCAGATCCGCACGTATCTCGGCGCCCTTGTCCGATGATCCGCGGGCATGTTCTTCGATCACGCGTTCCAGCAAACTGGCAATAAAGGTCACGCCAGCCGCTTTAATCGCCTGCAAATCGATCGGCGACAATAGATATGGTCGGTTCTCGCTCCGCTCCCCCTCGATGCTGTTGGCAAAAATCTCATCGATTGATCCGATGTCCTCGCCGGGCGCATCGCGAGCCCAAGCCACCGTATCATCGAGCTCGAAGAGTGTTGAGACCGTGGGCGCCGATTTGGCGGTAATGTCCACAAGCTGATCACCCCGCACGGTAACAATCGCCGGGCCGCCGCGATCTGGCACCCAGGCTCTTCCCACCAGTATCGCCTGATCGACATCCGATGGTAGGATATCGCGTGCCCGCAACGCGGTCGCTTTATTTGCCATGCATACTCCTCATGCCGCCCGCACAAATCGAAGATCGCATAAAGCAGCGCTTGGTAGTTGGGGCCGTGGCGCCTGCATTTGAAGGTCACCGCAAGACCAAGCGGTTGCATAGCCACCCCGCCGAACCACATGAGCGTCTTTCAAAGGTATTCAGCCCATGAGTTTCTCAGGCAATTCCCTCATTGGCGGTCAAGCGGTACAAGGTAAGCGCGCTTCGTTTCACGGGATTAATCCCGCAACCGCTCAACCGCTTGAGCCCGCTTTCGGCGAGGCGGGAGCGGCCGAGATTGCGCAAGCCTGCGCGCTTGCCGCGGCCGCTTTCGATACCTATCGTGAAACCGGCCTGGAAGCGCGGGCTAGATTTCTTGAAGCTATTGCCGAGGAAATTCTGTCCCTCGGTGATGAACTTCTACAGCGCGCATACGAAGAAACGGGCCTTGCGAAACCTCGTGTCGAGAGCGAGCGGGCCCGTACCGTCGGCCAGTTGCGCTTATTCGCGGCCACCGTGCGCCAGGGCGGCTGGCTCGATGCGCGTATCGACCCCGCGCTGCCGGATCGCAAGCCTTTGCTCCGGCCTGATCTCCGGCTCCGCAATATCGGCATCGGCCCCGTTGCGGTTTTCGGCTCCAGCAATTTTCCTTTGGCCTTTTCTGTCGCCGGCGGCGATACGGCTTCCGCTCTTGCCGCCGGCTGTCCGGTGGTGGTGAAGGCCCATCCCGCGCATCCCGGTACCTCGGCCCTGGTCGGCCAAGCGATCCAGAGGGCGATCTCGAACTGTGGTTTGCCCGCAGGCGTGTTCTCCCTGCTGTTTGGCGCCGGAACCGAACTAGGCTCCGCGCTGGTATCCAATCCGGACATTAAAGCAGTTGGCTTCACCGGTTCGCGCAATGGCGGGCTTGCTCTGGTCAAACTCGCAGCGGTACGGCCGGAACCTATCCCGGTGCATGCAGAGATGAGCAGCATTAACCCAGTGATTCTGCTCCCAGCTGCGCTAGCCACACGAGCTGAGGCCATTGCCAAAGGATTTGTTGCGTCCCTGACCCTGGGCGCCGGCCAGTTCTGCACCAATCCCGGCCTGCTGATCGCCGAGGAAGGCCCCGGCTTGGACAAGTTTATTGACGCCGTTCGCGGGCACTTACAGGCAATCCCGGCCGCGACCATGCTGACGCATGGCATTTTTGAAGCCTACCAACAGGGCATGCAAAGGCTCTCTGCGAAATCTGGCGTCACGCAAGCCGCGCGCGGTAAAGCCGGCGATGGATCCAACCAGGGTGAACCCGCCTTTTTCGCCACCGATGCGGCGCATTTTCTCGCAGATCATTCACTACGCGATGAAATATTCGGTGCTTCTTCCCTACTCGTCCGATGCAAAAACCAAAATGAACTGGTGCAGGTTCTGAACTCCCTGGAAGGCCAGCTAACTTTCACATTGCAGATGGAGGAGGGCGATCTGGAGACGGCGCGTTCGCTCTTGCCGATACTCGAACGTAAGGCCGGACGCATTCTCGCTAATGGCTGGCCCACCGGTGTGGAAGTCAGCCATGCGATGGTGCATGGCGGTCCCTTTCCAGCGACGTCAGATGCCCGGACGACCTCGGTGGGAACCCTTTCTATTCGCCGCTTCCTGCGGCCAATATGTTATCAGGATATTCCGCCAGCATTATTACCGGCATCGTTACAAATCGATAGTAGCATAAACATCCCAATGCTGCTCGACGGAAAATTAATGATTTAGGCCGTCGAGCGAATAATCCACAAGACTGCACATATTCCGGCACGGCAAGCGGGCGCTTTAAAACCCGGCCACCATGTAATTAGCCAAAAGACTGGACGCGCCGTTGCAAAAAATCGCAGCATCGCCTTCTTCTTGATCCCCCGGCATGTATGCCCAATTGCAGCCGGGCAACCAGCGCGGGAACCTTGCAGCGTGGATAATAAAGCCTCGAGCCTTGGCCGGCTGGCGGAACTTCCTTCAAATGGAATGCGCGAAGTCGAGATTGCAGGAAATAAGATACTGCTCGTCCGGCAGGGCGATGAGGTGAGTGCGATTGGAGCGACATGTCCGCATGCGGGCGGCCCTTTGGCCCAGGGCGTCTTGGCAAACGGCCGGGTAGTTTGTCCCTGGCATAAAGCCGCTTTTTGCGTTCGTACGGGCAGATGCCTGGACCCTCCCGCGGTGGATGATGTGCTTGGATTTCCGGTAAAAATTCAAAATGGCGATATCCTGCAGACTGGACCGGGGCAATTGCCGGAGGGCGAAACGCCGGCGGCGTCGGATTCACGCCGCTTCGTTATACTGGGCGCCGGCGCCGCAGGATTTTCCGCCGCGCAGGCATTGCGCCGAGGTGGCTTCGCGGGCTCGGTCGTGATGATCAGCCATGAGGATGCGCTGCCCTACGACCGGACCGTACTCAGCAAATATTTCCTCTCTGGGAAGCAGGGCGGTGAGAAAACCCCCTTACAGAACGATGATTTCTATGTAAGCCAGAAGATAGAGCGCCGCCGAGCAAAAGTTGCGGTGCTCGATACGCAGGATAAAAGCGTCAGGTTTTCTGACGGGGTCAGGTTGGCCTATAATTCAGTATTGGTTGCAACTGGCGGCAGCGTCGTGCCATTGCCGTTTCCAGGCGGTGAACTTGGCAAGGTCTTCAGCCTCCGCAGCCAGGCCGACGCCTCGCGCATTGTTGATTGCGCTATGCGAAGCCGACGCGCCGTTGTCATCGGCGCAAGTTTTATCGGCATGGAAGTGGCAGCCGCATTGCGCGAGCGTGGGCTCGGGGTGACCGTTGTGGCGCAGGAAGCGGCACCGTTCGCGCGACAGCTCGGGGCCGTGATCGGGAATATCTACAGGGAAATTCACGAGGAAAAAGGCGTGAACTTCCGCTTCAATGCGCATGTCGATCGGCTGGAGGGAGACGGCGATGTGCGTGCCGTACTGTTGGCCGATGGGGAGCGCATCGCGGCCGATTTCGTGGTCGCCGGGCTCGGCGTGCGGCCAGCGACTGAGTTTGCCGAGGCTCTTACGCGCGCACCGGACCATGCGCTTACGGTGGATCAGCACATGCGCGTGGAAAGTGACTTATACGCGGCAGGAGATGTTGCGGCATTTCCTATTTATGGCGATGGCCCCCTAGTCCGGGTGGAACATTGGCGCGTCGCTGAACAGCATGGACATGTTGCGGCGCGCAATATGCTGGGTGAACGTGACGCCTTTGTCGCAGTGCCGTATTTTTGGACGATACAGTACATGATCCGCCTCGATTATGTCGGCCACGCTGCTGGTGATGACAGAATTATCATGCGCGGTGATCCGGCTGAGCGAAAATTCATCGCTTATTATCTGCGAGATGGCGTAGTAGCGGCGGCTGCCGGAATGAACCGTGACGAAGACATGGCCGCAATCATCGAGCTGATGAATGCGCGCAAGAATTGGACGGTGGATCAGTTGCATCCTGAAGGTTCGGCGCCACACCAGACATTGGAAAAGCAACGCATCGGACTTGAAGGAGACGCCACATGTTGACCCGAACGGCCATTTACGAAGGCAGAATTAAAACCGGTCACGAGGAGGAATTTTTCTCGCGAGTACGTGAGGAACTGGAGCCATTATGGGTGCGTTTTCCCCATGTGAAGTCGGTGCGTGTTCAGCGTATGCGAACCGCCGATGAGGATGCGCGACCAATCGTCATGATCCTGGAGATGGATTTTTCTGACATGGCTTGCATCGAGGATTGTCTGGCCTCGCCAATCCGTCCGGAGTCGCATGCCAAGACGGAGGAGGTAATGAAGCTCTTTGAGGGCCGGTTTTATCATTTTGTGGCTGATGCTCGAACGCTCCGCGTCGCTGCATAGTAGGTGCTGATTCCGAGGGAAGCCGCCCATCTATTCCGAGATGATATCGCCCCCTATTCCGAAATATAGTCGCCCGGCATTGAGGGGGTGACGAGGCTCTTTGCTGGCTTTGTTTAGGATCGCCTCATTGGCCGTAGCCGAGGAGGAGATTAATGCCAGCGGGGAGAGTTTGCATGTGCCATGTGCGCGAGATTGTTCGTTTGGGATGCGCCGGAGTGTCCAAACACCAGATTGCCCGGCGGACCGGGGTGGTGCCGTCGACGGTGCGCGAGACGCTGAAGCGGTTTGCGGCCTCGGGCTTGGCGTGGCCGCTAGGCGATGAGGTCACGGATGCGGTTCTGGAAGCCCGGATGTACAAGAATGTCGGGAAGAAGCAGGGCATCGGCAATATGCCGAGCCGGACTGGGCCTGGGTACACCGGGAGCTTAAGCGCAAGCACGTCACGCTCTCGATCCTGTGGGACGAATATATCGCCCAGCATCCGGATGGGTATCGCTATTCCCGTTACTGCGATCTCTACCGCGGCTGGGAAGGCAAGCTCTCTGTCACCATGCGCCAGTCGCATGCGGGCGGGGAGAAGCTGTTCGTCGATTACGCGGGCGACCGGGTGGAGGTGTTCGACCGTCTCACCGGCGAGACCAGACCCGCCTGGATCTTCGTCGCCGTCATGGGCGCGTCCAGCTTTACCTATGCCGAGGCCACTTGGACGCAGGGTCTGGCGGACTGGATCGGCGCCCACACTAGGGCGTTCGAGGCCATCGGCGACGTCGCGCATCTGATCGTGCCAGACAACACCAGGACGGCGGTGATCAAATCCTGCCTGTATGAGCCCACGGTCAACTGGACCTACGCCGAGATGGCGGCGTATTACGACACGGCGGTCCCGCCGGCACGGCCGCGCAAACCACGCGACAAGGCGAAGGTAGAAGCCGCGGTGCTGATCATGGAGCGCTGGATTCTCGGCCGGTTACGCCACCAGCGTTTCTACAGCCTGGAGGAGTTGAACGCGGCGATCCGCACTCTGCTGGTGCGGGTGAATGACGAATGCCGATCCGCCGGCTGGGCGTGACCCGGCACCATCTGCTTGAGGCACTGAACCGGCCGGCATTAAAATCGTTGCCGGTGGAGCCTTACGTTTTGCCGAATGGCGCATCCGTCGGGTCGGCATTGATTATCATGTCGATGTTGATCGCCATTATTACAGCGTGCCGC
This sequence comes from Acidocella sp., assembly GCA_965276685.1. Classification (GTDB taxonomy): domain Bacteria; phylum Pseudomonadota; class Alphaproteobacteria; order Acetobacterales; family Acetobacteraceae; genus Acidocella. The sequence continues at coordinate 2,856,191 of OZ255623.1, read as the reverse complement.
ACCGGTTTGCGAAGGAGCAGGTTGAGGTGCGGCTGACCGCCAGGACCGTCGAAATTTTCATGACGGGTGAGCGGGTGGCAGCGCATATGCGCGCCAGCAGCCATGGCAAGCACACGACCGTGCCCGAGCACATGCCCGCCAGTCACCGGCGCTATGCCGGCTGGACCATCGAGCGCATCCGGCGTGATGCCGCAATGATCGGCACATCCGCCGCCGCGCTCTGCGCGCTGATCCTGACAGAACGCTCGCACCCGGAGCAGGGATTCAGGGCCTGCCTTGGCATCGTCCGCTGGTCAAAGCCTTTGGCCCGGAACGGGTAGAGGCCGCGGCCGCCAGGGCGCTGGAGATCGGTTCGCGCACCTTCGGCTCCGTCAAATCCATTCTGGATAACAACCTTGATCGCCAGGCCGCACCCAAACGGAGCTCAACCAGTTGGCGCTGTTCGGCATGGCCAAGGCGTTCATCGAGACAGAAGATTCAGCCCAGGCCGGCGCGCTGACTCATCCGGAATGGCTGACCCTGCTGCTCGGCCCTTTTTAATTAACCAGACTGGACAGTTTTGCGCCACCGCCGCGCAGCCTCGCGGTGACTCAGACCATCAACCATCACGGCACGCCGGACAGCCCCATAAAGCTCCACTCTAAACATCCTTCCAGCCAATCAATGCCCATCAAAAGGCATCAATCGGCCTAGCAGGACCGGTACACTTTTGCGCCGCCATAACAGCCCGCAAAAAAGCCGGTTCAGTGGTACACTTTGCCGCCGCTATTTATAGCGGCCAAGGCGTTGCCGGATGCAATGCAGGTCGCCGACCGCTGGCATCTGATGGAGAACGCGAGCCGCGCCTTTCTCGACGCAGTGCGTAAATCGATGCGTCAGATCCGCTCCGTGATCGGCGCGGCTACAGTCAACCCCAGCCTGCTCACCGCTGCCGAGCGCATCCAATACGAAGGTTATATCCGCCGAGAGGAAGATAACGCCGCCATTCTTGGCTTGGCAAAGAGCGGGACAGCGATCAAGGAGATCGTACGCCAGACCGGATATAGCCGCGGTCTCGTCCGGCGGATCTTGCGTGGACAGCGATCCGACATCTTCCGCGTTCGGGAGAACTCGCTCGAGCTCTACCTGCCTTGGCTTGATGCGAGATGGGCTGCTGGTAATCGCAACGCAGCGGCACTCTGGCGGCAGTTGAAGCAGGAAGGGTTCCGCGGTTGCATGCGCGTTGTCAGCGAATGGGCGACGCGCCGGCGCCAAGCAGACAGAACAGACAACACGCCGAGCCGAGCCCCCGCGGCGCGGACCATTGCGCGGTTGATGACCATCAGTCGCGATCAGCTGTCTCGGTCCGAAGCGGTCACCGTATCCGATGACTTCGAAACCTATGGCTGCCGCCGCATGGGCGCCGAGCTGCGCCATCAAGGCGTCATCGTTAACCATAAGAAAATTCGCCGCTTGATGCGGGAGAATGTTCTCCAGCCCAAGCGAAGGCGGCGCTATACCACCACAACGGATAGTAATCACGAGAGTCCGATTTTTCCTGATCTCTCTCGCGGACTGCACCTTGAAGGTTCGAACCAACTCTGGGTCGCCGACATTACCTGCATCGCGATCATCGGCGGCTTTGCTTATCTAGCCGTGGTACTCGACGCCTGGTCTCGGCGCGTGGTGGGATACGCCATTAGCCGCTCAATCGACGCCGGATTGGTAACTGCAGCGCTTAAAGTCGCTTTAGAAACGCGTAGTCCGCCAACGGGCTGCGTGCACCATTCTGATAGGGGTTCGCAATATGCCTCGGAGCTTTATCGGCAACTCCTGGCCACGCATGGCCTTACTGGGTCAATGAGCCAACGCGGCAATCCCTATGATAATGCCAAGGCGGAAAGCTTCATGAAAACGCTGACGGTTGAGGCCGTATACCTCATGGCTTACGAAACATTTGAAGATGTCACCGCACATCTTCCACGGTTTATTGATGATGTATACAACTGCAGACGACTGCACTCGGCGCTTGGCTATCTGAGCCCGATGCAATTTGAGAATCAACATACCCAGCAGCCGGTCAAAAGAGCCGCCTGAAACTGTCCACCTCGAAGGGCGCACTCCACATACAGAAACAATGAAACCGAACTTTTTGGCCCGCGATAATCGCATCCGCCTCGCCAAAATCCGCCTGGGCATGGCCAGGCCGGTGGCTCAACGGCACGAACATCTCGCGCGAGCGCAATGTCGCGGACGCCACATACTCCCGCACAATCGTGTAGCCGCCGGTATAGCCTTCCTCGGCCCGCAGCCGGTCAAACAGCCGCCGTGCCGTGTGCCGTTGCTTGGTATGAACGCCGCGGTCAGCCTTAAGCACCGCATCGATCCAGGCAATATGTGGCCCAGCTTCGGTGATACCGCCGTCTCGCGTCGCCGATATCCCGGCGGCGCCGAATACTGCAGCATCTGGAAATCGTATTCCGATGGACGCCAAACCGCCACGCAGCCTCGCGGCGACTCAGACCATCAACCATCACGGCACGCCGGACAGCCCTATAAAGCTCCACTCTAAACATCCTTCCAGCCAATCAATGCCCATCAAAAGGCATCAATCGGCCTAGCAGGACCGGTACACTTTGCCGCCGCTATTTATACGCGCATAACAGCATATAAATTGCTGCCACCCATCAGCGTCGTTGAGAATAGCTTAACGTACCGGTCGCCCCCAACCGTGTCGACAATATTCCCTCAAAGGGTGCCGGGCGGTCATCGGGCTGTGTTCAATCACGCATATCCACGGTCTCTTCTCTTTCTAAAGCTGCGGCGGATGTGCTGTTTGCCAATGGTGAGCAATGTCGATTCGGCGCGCGACCCAGATGTCTGGAAATTGGACGATATAATCGAGGAATCTGATAAGCGATGCCAATCGCCCTGGGCGTCCGATGATACGGCAATGGAGTCCGACGGAAAGCATCTTGGGATGGGTTGCTCCCTCCGCTCTTAATATATCCACTGAGTCTTTCAAATATTGATAGAAATCCTCGCCGGTATTGAAGCCCTGCGGTGCCGCAAAGCGCATATCGTTGCTGTCAAGCGTGTACGGTAAGATGAGCTGGGTATTGCCCCAAGTGCAGTCGTAATAAGGCAGGTCATCGGCGTAGGAATCTGAGTCATAGATGAAGCCTCCTTCTTGCGCTACTAATCGCGCAGTGTTCGGGGAAGTGCGGCCGGTATACCAACCGAGCGGGCGTGCGCCTGTCATTTTGGTTTGGATTTCGATAGCGCGTTGCATGTGCTCGCGTTCGAGAGGTTCGGGCACATATTGATAGTTGATCCAGCGATATCCGTGACTGGCGATTTCCCAATCGGATTTTAGCATTGCCTCCACGGCCTGTGGGTTGCGTTGCATCGCCATGGCCACGCCGAATATCGTCAGCGGCAATTGACGTTCATCGAAGGCGGCACGGATACGCCAAAAGCCAGCACGAGTACCATAATCGTAAAGGCTTTCCATGCTGACATGACGAGCGCCTTGTACGGGTTGCGCGCCGATGATTTCTGAAAGAAATGTCTCGGCTCCGTCATCGCCATGCAGGATTGAGTTTTCCGCACCCTCTTCATAATTCAGAACAAAGTTAAGGGCGAGTTTGGCACCATTTGGCCACGCCGCCTGAGGCGGTTTGTTGGCATAGCCGATAAGGTCTCGTGGATAGTCTGTTTTGATCATTGTTCGTCCTTCAAGAATGTGCGCGTGGCAACGATGATCTGGTCTATAAAACCGCGATGTGCCAGCTCACTCATATTGCCATGTCAACCATAGTTATGGCATAATGGCGGGATTGAATTGCTACCACAAGATGGATTTTGCTCCGTGTTTATCAATGAATTCGTCGATGCCAGCGTGGAGGCGCGAGAAGATTTTCTGGCCGCCTTGGTGCGTATACCTTCGGACAATCCGGTTGGAGATTGCGCGCAACATGCAGCTGCTACGGCGGCAGCTTTGGAAGCTCTTGGCTTTGACGTGACGCAGCATCCTGTCCCGGCGCAGCTTGCCGCGGCGCATGGTATGGTCAGTGCAACCAATCTCATCGTGCGGCATGAATTTGGTCCCGGGCCGACTGTTGCCTTAAATGCTCACGGCGATGTTGTGCCGCCTGGCGAGGGGTGGACGACGGCCCCGTATGGCGCCACGATCATTGATGGTTGGATGTATGGGCGCGGTGTCGCGGTCTCTAAATCCGACATTGTGACTTATGCTTTTGCCTTGCAGGCATTGCGGGAGTCCGATTTGGTGCTGCGCGGTGCAATTGAGCTACATATTACTTATGATGAGGAAACCGGCGGAGAAATCGGCCCTGCCTGGCTTCTGGAGACGCACAAATCCAAGCCGGATTATGCCATCGCCGCCGGCTTTTCCTATGCAGTGGTTACCGCGCATAATGGATGTCTGCATTTGGAAGTAATTGTGCGTGGGCGCTCGGCACATGCGGCAAAACCAGAGACCGGTATTGACGCATTGGCGGCGACTACAAAATTGCTCGCCACCCTCTATGCCGAGCGGGATGTGTTGCGCGACCGGCCCTCTGCGATTGCGGGCATCGGTGCGCCGGGCCTTACCATCGGCCTGATCAATGGTGGTATCAACACAAATGTGGTGCCAGACAAAATCACGCTGCGGTTGGATCGGCGGATCACTCCCGATGAAAACGCAGCGCAAGTCGAGGCTGATTTGCGTGCGCTGATAGAAACAGCGGTGAGGCAAACACCAGGCGCCGTCTGCGATATTATACGCATCCTGCTTGCAACACCGCTCACTCCCGCGCCTGGCAGCGAAAAACTCTCCGATGTTTTGTGTCGCCATGCCAGCAAAGTTTTTGGAGAATTCATCGGCACCACCGGTGTGCCGCTTTATACAGACGCGCGCCATTACGCCTTCGCCGGTATTCCTATCGTGCTGTATGGCGCCGGTCCGCGCAGCATAGAGGAGGCAAATGCGCATCGGGCGGACGAACGGCTGAAACTCGATGATCTACACAAAGCAACGAAGGTAGTAGCGTTGGCGCTGGCCGAACTACTCGCCGGCTAAAAGCTCGAAAAGCGTCAACATCACCTGGGCGGCGGCATCCACGTCCGCCGCCTCCACATGCTCCGCCGGGTTGTGGCTGATACCTTTTTCGCAACGGATGAACAGCATCGCTACAGGGCACAAAGTGGCGACGCTCATCGCGTCATGTCCGGCTCCGCTCGGCAGATAAAATTCTTTCGCACCTTTTGCTTTCATGGCTCGTGCTAGCAACGCTTGGGCAGCATCGTCGCAATAGCAGGCATCGAGGCTTTGTACGATCTGCACCTCGGCTGCGATACCGCGGCGCTTGCAGATATCCTGTAGAGCAGAATGAAATTTCTGCTCAGCTGCATCCCGTGCATGCTCCGTCTGAGCGCGTAAATCGACACTGAATCCTGCTTGGCCTGGTACGACATTGCTCACCCCAGGATACGCCGCAATCTCCCCAACCGTGCCGACAATTCCTGCCTCCAGTGTAATTGCTTCGAGTGCCAGCATCGCTTCCGCGGTCGCCGCCAGCGCGTCCCGGCGCAAATGCATCGGTGTGGTGCCAGCATGGTTGGCCATACCATGCATCGTCACTTTCAGCCGCGTTTGCGCAGCGATGCCGGTGACGATGCCTAGCGCCAGTCCCTCTGCTTCCAGCACTGGCCCCTGTTCGATATGCGGTTCCAAAAAAAGAAGCACATCGTCGCGTTTCCGCGCAGCAGTGGCCAATCTTGCCGGGTCCAACCCGAAATCGCGCATTGCCATGGCCAGGCTCACGCCCGCTTCATCGACGATTTCGGGCACGCTGCTTACGCTGCCTGCGAGTGCCCGGCTGCCGAGCATCGAGGCGTGAAAGCGCGAGCCTTCCTCATCACCAAAGGCGAGGATTTCAATGGAGAAGGGAAGCCGCCGCCCCGCGCGTGCCAAAAATTCAACGCAGCCAAACCCCAGCATGACACCCAACGTGCCGTCATACGCCCCTGCATCGCCAACAGTATCGATGTGGGAGCCGATGAGCAGGGTTTTTGTCCCTGTACCTTCGTAACGGCCTATCAGGGTCCCTGCCGCATCCAGACTTACCGCCATACCGGCGGCCTCCATCCACGTCGTCAGCTCATTGACGGCAGCGCGGTGTGCCGGCGTGAGGTAGCGGCGGGATAGCCCCTCGACCGAATCACTGAACGGCGGATATCGCCATGCCTGGCAGCGTGCCATCGCTTGTGTGCCGATGCTCTTGGGCTCCTCCGGCGCTCGGGGGGATTGAGCCCCATGGTCGCACAATCCGCCAAACATAAAGGCGTTGTCCCCATCACTGCCAGACGCCATTACTGCTAGCCTAACGATAGGTCCGATTTCCGCGTTGCCCAGCCGCAAACCCGCTGTTCAATCAACGCAAAAATCACGTAGAGCAGGATGCCCATCAGGGCCAATGCAAAAAGTGCGGCGAAGGCGAGCGGCATGTCGAAATTGGCCGTTGCGGCGACAATAACCGTTCCGATGCCGCGATTGGCGGCGACCGTTTCCGACAAAACAGTGCCGACAAAGGCGAGCGTGACGGCAATTTTCAGCGATGCAAAAAAATAAGGAAGAGAGCGCGGCAGGCCAACATTCCACAGAACCTGAATCTGGCTCGCCCCAAGCGCCTTTAGAACGTCCTCCATCTCCGGCTCGGTCGTCGCCAAACCCATCGCAATGTTCACGACAATTGGAAACACGCAGGTTGTCATCGCCGTTAAAATCGCAGGCGTGGTGCCCGAGCCAAACCACAGAACGAAAATCGGCACGACGGCGACCTTGGGGATGGATGAGAAGCCGACCAGGAGCGGATAGGCGGCGTTATAGAGCAGGCGGGACACACCAACACATACGCCGAGCACCACGGCGACTATCGTGCCTAGAACAAATCCGACGATCGTCGTGAACAGAGTTTGAAGAATGTTCGGCCAGAGTCCGGCGAATTTTATGACCAGCACCGTCAGTATCTGGCTCGGCCGCGGCAATACCACGCTGCTGACATGGAAAGCCAAGCAGCAGATTTCCCATATCGCGAAGAACCCGATAATCAATGCAAGCGAACTCAATTTTTCGATAACCCAAGGGGCCAGTTTCATGACGCGCTCCGGTTCATTGCCCTCGCCGCGACGATCGCGGCGCGCAGATCATGGGTCAGGGTTGTGAATTCTGCCTCGTAGGTCGTCTCCATTGTCCGGGGGCGCAGAAAATCGACAGCTCGCTCTTCGATCACACGTCCCGGGCGTGCCGCCATGATGAAAATCCGGGTCGCCAGATAGGCGGCTTCCCGTAAATCGTGGGTGACTAAGAAGACCGTAGGCCGCTGGTCAATCCAGAGATCCTGCAGAATCGACCAGAGTTCTTCCCGTGTGAACTGGTCCAGCGCCCCGAAGGGCTCATCCAGCATCAGCAGCTTCGGCTGGTGAATCAGGGCCCGGCAGAGATTCGCGCGTTGCAGCATGCCGCCGGAGAGCTGCCAGGCGCGATGATCCCCGAAACCGCGCAGTCCGACTTTTTCCAGCAGCATGTCCGCCCGTTCGTGGAAAGCCCCGTTCTTCTTCTTCCGGAACGCGGAGCGATAGGGCTCGACTATTTTCAGCGGCAGCATCACGTTCTGGCGGATGGTCAGCCAGGGCAACATGGTCGGGTTTTGGAAGGCCATGCCAACCCGGATGTTCTGTGCCTCGTTTACTTTACCGCCAACGAAGATTTCGCCGGCAGTTGGCCGCAGCAAGCCGGCGACCAGCTTCAGTATGGTCGATTTCCCGCAACCGGAGAGGCCGACCAGGGCGACGAAGTCACCGTGGTTGACCGTTAGGCTCGTGGTGTCGAGCGCCAGGAAGCTGCATGCGCCGGTCCCAAAGCGGACGGAGACGCCGTCGAATTGGACGATACGCTTGCCTAGATCTGCCAGGTTTATGTCGTCATCCATGACGAGGGGCGCACTCACGGGCCAAGTCCTTTTTCGAAGGCAAGCACGCCGGCTTTGGCGACCAGCACGTCCTGTTCGCTGCTGCCGGAACCGACCCCGATGCCGCCCACCACATACCCGTTGATGATCAGCGGCAGGCCGCCGGGCAGGTTAGTCATGGTGCCGTTGGTTGCCGCCGCCAGCAGGGGAGCTTTGTCAGGCGGCAGCTGTTCGGTGGGCAGGCCGGTGGAAGCCGCGGTCATGGCTTTGTGAGTGGCGCTTTTGATGGAGAGGACGCGGGCGCGATCCATGCGCAGGAAGGCCAGCAGGTTGCAACCGGCATCGACGATGGCGATGCATTGCGGCACGGTCATTGCCTCTGCTTCGCGAAGTGCGGCGGCCAGAATATGCAGCGCCCCTTCATGTGTGAGCGCGAACGTGGCACGGGTAAAAGCGTCAGACATGGCGTACAAAGCCTCCATCAACGCGTAGAATACTGCCGGTGAGATAAGAGGCGGGGGTACCGCAGGCGAAAGCGACAACGGCAGCAATTTCCTCCGGCGTGCCGTATCGGCCCATTGGAATCTGCGACCAGGAGCGTTGCCTGACGATCTCGATATCGATGCCTTCGCGTTCGGCGGTCGCCGCATCCGTCAGTGCCACGCGCTCGGTGCCGATGCGCCCCGGCATCAGTATGTTGACCGTAACGCCGTCCTTGGCCACATCGGTCGCGAGCGATTTGGACCAGGCGATGATCCCGGCGCGCAGCGTGTTCGATATGCCCAGCACCGGAATGGGCTGCACGGCGCCGGTGCTAACAAGGGTGATAATGCGCCCCCATTTCGCGGCGCGCATGGCGGGTAGGAAGAGGTCCGTCAGTTTGATCACGGACAATACCATGGATTGGAAGCTCGCCTCCCAGTCGTGGATCGGCCGGTCGATGACATTGCCGTAGGGAGGGCCACCGGTATTGTTGATCAATATATCGACCAGCCCGACGGCCGCCGCGAAGGAGGGAAAAGATGGACTGTCGGCCAGGTCGAACCTGAAGGTTCGGGCAGTACCAATCTCCGCCGCTGCCTGCGCGAGCGCTTCTTCGTCTCTGGCGGCGATCGCGATCTCCACACCTTCTTCATGCAGGGCCTTGGCGATCGCCAGACCCATTCCACGGTTGGCGCCGAGAATTAGTGCCCGGCGGCCGGCAATTCCCAGATTCACTGCCCCATCCTTTCATAATGCGCCCAGGCCGAGGACGTCTCCTGTTCCATGAATTGCCCGCGGCCCGGCTTGGCCGACAGCCTGCCATGCTCGACAATCACATCGCCACGGCTGATGACGATTTCCGGCCATCCTTGCACCTCCATGCCCTCGAAAGGGGTGTAATCGACATTATGGTGCAAATTCTCATTGCGGATGATCGTTTTTTTCTCGGGATCCCAGATGGCGATATCGGCGTCCGATCCCACCGCAATGGTGCCTTTACGCGGATAAAGACCATATAGCTTGGCATTGTTTGTCGCCGTCAGAGCCACGAAGCGCGGCAGGTCAATGCGCTTTTTCATCACCCCCTCGCTGAAAAGCAGCGGTAAGCGTGTCTCCAGTCCCGGCATGCCGTTGGCGATTTTCGTGAAGGGCGCATTAGGCCCGGCGATCAACTTGCCCTGATCGTCGAACCGGTAAGGCGCATGATCGGAATTTACGACATCGACGGTGCCATCCATGATCCCATGCCAAAGCGCTTCCTGCGCGGCGTGGTCGCGCTGCGGCGGGCTGCACATGAATTTTGCCCCGTGCATGCAGGGGGCGTCCAGATGGTCCGCCGTCAGCAGCAGATATTGCGGGCAGGTCTCGGCGATGCCCTTCAGGCCACGCGCCCGCGCTCGGCGGATTTCCTCCAGAGCTTCTCCACCGGACATGTGCACGATCACCAATGGCACGCTGGCGATCTCGGCCAGGGTAAGGGCACGGTGGGTGGCTTCGCGCTCCAGCGGGGGCGGCCGGGATATGGCGTGGTAGTGTGGTGCCGTTTTGCCGGCCGCTTCGAGCTGCTCCGTGAGCCAGCCAAGAATTTCATGATTTTCAGCATGTATGAGCATGATCGCGCGCTCGTCTCTCGCGACAGCGAAAACGCCGAGGATTTGCCGGTCGGAGAGGCGCATCGCCTCATATGTCATGTAGACCTTGATGCTCTTATAGCCTCTCTTGACCAGCGCGGGCAGTTCCTGGCTCAGAACCGCCGGTGTGGGGTCACTGACGATGAGGTGGAAGGCATAGTCGATCACCGCATTGCCGTCCGCCCGCTTGTGATAATCTTTCACGGCGGCGAGCACGGACTTTCCGCGATGCTGAACGCAGAACGACATAATCGTGGTTGTGCCGCCAAACGCGGCGCTGATGCTTCCCGATTTGAAGCCATCCGCCATAACGGCGCCCATGGAGGCGAGGCCCGGTGCCTGCGGCTGGTCCAGATGGCAGTGCGCATCGATGCCGCCGGGCAAGACATATTTGCCCGTGGCGTCGATCGTCCGTGCCGCGCCGGACAAGTCTTCGGCAATGGCGGTTATACGGCCGGCCCTGACACCCACATCCGCGCGTGTGATGTCGGATGCCGTGACAATCGTGCTGCCTTTGATGATCAGATCGAAATTCACGCCGGCAGGCTCCTCAACGATTGCGCGGGAAGAAAGCTGGCATCGAAAACATCTGTGGGCTTGGGCACGCTGGGGAAGTCGAAGGTGGAGGCGACCAGCGAGATCGACTTGGCCAGTTTGGTCATATCGACATTCCCCAGCCCGTTTGCTTTTGACTCAGGCGTGACCAGCTGCTTCTTGATCAGCCATTGCAGCTTCTTGGTTTCAAGGTCAGTATCGATCAGTGCATTTTTGGCCTGCAGCGCTGCAATTGCCGCTGCGGGATCGACGATCGCCGCCTGCCATCCGCGCGCGGTTGCCGCGACGAAGCGGCGCGTGACGTCCGGATCGCTGGCGAGCATTTTCGGCGAGGCGACGATGCCGTTGCCGTAGAACGGCATGCCGACATCCGAATAATAGATGAAATGAATATCGTCCGGGTCGATGCCGGCCGCGACCAGGCCGAAATACATCGTGGAGTCAAAGCCCAGCACGGCGTCGACATCGCCGCGGGCGAGTACGGCCTCGCGGAGTTGGAGCCCGACCATGTCCCAGCTGATTTTCGTGGGGTCGACCCCGGTCACTTTAACGAAAGCGGGAAACAGGCGATAAGCCCCATCCGCTGCCGCCGCGCCAATTTTCCGGCCTTCGAGGTCCTTGGGCGTGACGATGCCGGACTTCTTGAGCGTGCACACGCAGAGCGGGCTGCGATAATAAAGCATATAGATGTCAGGAATCGCCAAACTGGCGTTTTTTGCGTTGAACTCCATCATAACATTGATGTCGCCGATACCGTAGTCATAGACGCCGGAGCCGACGCGGGAGATGGCTTCACCTGATCCACCAGAGGAATCGAATTGGCAGTTGAGGCCGGCATCACGATACCATCCCTGCTGGTCGGCAAGAAAGAACGGTGCCGTCGAACCGTCGAAGGGGGCCGCCAGCGAGAATTTGAGCTCGATAGCCGCGGCTAGGACCGGGGTGGCGCGAAGAATGAAGGGAGCCGCAAGGCTGCCGCCGATAACGGCGCGGCGGGTGGGAGCAGAAAGGGTCATGTGCAATCCTTATGTCTTAGAGGCTGATCATGCAGGTGAAAGCGTCCGAGAGGGTATATGCACTTAACGTGCCAACGGCTTCAGGTCGATGTTTGTTCAGTCTTTTCAGTATTGAGCGCAATTCTAAGCGCAGTTCAGTTGCAGAGCCTGCTTATGATTTAATACGCCAGCTGGAGAGTGAAGAACGGCCAAGCTCTGACCAAACACAATGTCCCATTCCGAATTTGCATAGCACTAGGCTGGCAGCTAATAAGATTGCGCGCAAAGATGCACAATATCGTATGCATGAATGGGGAGGCGTCCGAATGGCCGTTGCCGCGAAGAAGATGGTCGGCATTTTTCATGCCGGGAACCGGCTAAAAGCTAAAACCTCCGATGATGTGCACGAACACGTCATGAAGGCGATTGTTAATCAGCGCCTGCTGCCGGGTACAAAATTATCCGAGGAGACGCTTGCGGAGTGCTTTGGACTAGGGCGGCGGATGATCGATGCGGCGCTAGCCCGGTTGGAATGGGAAGGGCTGGTAACGCGTCACCGGAATAGGGGCGCCTTTGTATCGATGCCTACAGCCGCTGAGGCGCAGGAGATCTTTCAGGCACGCCAGGCCGTGGAGGCTGGGGTTGTAGAAGCGATGGCGAAGTCGAATCCTGAGACTAGCCTCAAGGTTTTAGACGGCAATATCAAAAAATCCCGCGCATATCAGGAAAGCGGGGCGTTGAGAGAGGCGATTATTCTATCAGGAAATTTTCATGTTCTCCTCGCCGAACAGGCCGGCAATCGCTATCTCGCCCAGCAGGTGCGGCTGCTGGTCGCCCGGACGTCCCTGGTGTCGGAGCTATTTGGCAATCCTGGCGGACTGAAGTGCTGGCATGGCGAGCATGAGGAAATTTGTGAATGTATCCGGAAACAGAAACCCAAAATGGCGGCGGCGCTGATGAGCAAGCATTTGCACGCTATCGAGGCCGATCTGAAACTCGATCGGCAGGCGAGGCTTTCATTCGATATTCGGGATGTGTTCAGGACGGATTTGTAGAAGTGAAAATAGCCGAAGGTTTGAACCTTCGGCTATTTCTATCTGCATGCTTTCTCGATCAGAAATCGATATTGGTTTTCAAGCCCAACACGACAGCGTTTTTGAGATTGCTTTGAGCATTCGGGCGAATGATATATTGAAAATCCGGCATGATATTTACGCCACGCGCGGCATGGATATCATAGTTCAATTCTAGAACCTGTTCATTGGTCTGCTTACCGGTTGCGCCATTTTCCATCGGCAGACCGAATTCCTGATCCAGCTCCTGCTCTTTGCTGAGCTGCCCGCTGACACTGAGGTAGGAATACAGCAAGCCGATGGTATCATTCGGACGTGCCGCCCAAAACCCCTGGTCCACCACGCCACCAAAAATCTGATAATGATAGGCCGATACAGTGGGATCACCATATTCCAAGCCGGCAAGAGCGATTAACCCTTTGGATTTTCCGGGGCCGTTGCGAATCAGCATCTGGTCTGCCAGCGCCCAGGCCGTGATCTCACCATTCGCTTGCTTCACGGGAACTTCGCCGAGAACCCCCTCGACGTTGGTTTCGTATTCATCGTAGGACGAGGTGTCATATGCGGCCCCCAGCTTGTAATGACCGGGGAGCTGACCGTCGCCGAACACCGGCTCATAGCCGAACTCGATGGGAAGCTCCACGCCGGTATCACCGGACCCATCAAAGGTCCAATTCGGGAATTTCGGATAGTTGTATATGTATTTATTGACTTCGTAGGCGCCGAATTTCACGTAAAATAGAGGATCGGGCTGCACTTTTATAACGGCGCCGAGGTTGCCGTCAGGGAACGCGCTCATGCCGGGGTCGGCGCCAGGAACGGTCTTCGGATTACCGCAGACGGAGTTGTTCATGAAGTTGCAGTAGATATCGGAAGAAGAGAAATCAATCATAACCGGCATCTTGCCGATCTTGATGTCGATTGCCTGCTGCAGGAATTGCTGTTCAAAATAGGCCCAGACCAGATGCACGGCCGCGCCGCCAGTGCCACCCCAGTCTTCCTGATCGGGAATCAGATTGTCGCCGAACAAATGCGCATCGCTGGCGCCTGCCTTGTTGATAACAAGGGTATGGAAAGACATACCCTGCAGACCGACGAGTTTGCCAAGATCGATATCGACGCCGGCACCGATCACATGTGTATAGGTGAAGCCTTGATGTGTCCCGCCGCTCACATTGCCGACGGTTTCAGTGTTGTAGTTAAAGTCGTAGTCTATGCCTTTGGAATCGAGATATTCTCGAAGACCTCCCCAGTCGCCGAACAGATGCCCGTCTGACAAAGCCGGTGCCGCAGGCTGGACGTATTGTGCGGAGCCTGCCGTGGTTGTGGAGTTGGGGGCAGCGTTCGCGACGCCGACATGGGACATCAATCCCGCGACCACCCCTGCCGACGCGCCAAGCATCAGTCCGACAGTTCGCGAAATCTTCAACTGTAAATCCGAATCTCTCAGCATATATATAAGTACCCTTCTTGTCTGGTCAGTGATCGGTGTATCCGATGCAAGTTGGAAGAAATTCAGTCTTGAGCTTGCAAACGGATGGCCGATACCAGCCGCAGAAATCTCAGGAATCAGAAAAGCAAAGGGTGTGCCAACCGAATATTGGCTAATTTTTTGGCGAAACAAAAAATTGCGCACAATCTTCTGCGCATTTTTTGGTCTCAATTTTGTTCTGCGAAGTAACGGCCACTAAAGCTGCTTGAAATTTGTCGTGAATGGTCACCGGACCGGTAGCTGGGAGGTTTGTTCAGGAAAGTTGCTTCGCAATCCGGCAGACGGCTCTACTCAGGAAATCTTCATTGCTTCGAGGGAGTTTTTTTCGCTTCACACTGGTGGCGCGCTCCCGCATGCAATCAAAAGTTGATGTAGCCTGCTATTGATGATGGCTGCGTATGCCGACGTAAGTATGGCTGCGTTATGCCGACGTAAGTAAGGAGGGCATTAAAGAAACGGTCGCTCTTCGGTGATGGTCGGCATAATCCGGCAATCGGCATAATACAGATTTCACAAGGCCGAGGCGCGCAACCTCGTCGCGCCCGGTTTCATCATTATAGCTCATCAATACGACAAATCTGGACGGAACCAACCGGCCAAGGCATTATTCGCTTGTCAAACGGCACGCAATTGGGATCCCCGATCGGCGTGCAAAAAGGACCCCTCGATTATTGCTGGGTGGCTTGTCCAGGTAGCGAACAGGAGGGACCCGCGCGCCCGCGTAGCGCGTTTCAAAGGCGCTGGCGTAGCGGGCGCGTGGGAGGTGCCTGTTTGCCCACCTGGGCAAGCCGGGGGTGGGTCTGGGGAGGGGGGTTAGATCAGGCGCGGTTTCTGAAGCGCCAGCTTTCATTGCCGGTTTCGATGATGTCGCAATGATGGGTCAGGCGGCCGAGCAGCCGTGCGGCTGCCGTGCTATCGCCCGCGCGCAAGGCGGCGCGGATGCGGGTTGAGGAGATAATTTCGCCATCGAGCATCACCGGCTTTACCGTGGCGCAAGCCAGGCCTTGTTTTACGCCGATCTCCGCGAGGGTGTGAACATTGCCGACGCGTCCGCATCCGAAGGTGAAGTCTTCGCCGGTCACGACGCCGCCGAAATCCGCGAGCCAGTGCTCCACGAACGCCTGAGGCGTCACACTGGCCAGCGCACCATCAAACTTAAATACCGTCATCGCGTCCACCCCCGACGCCATTAGCAACTGTTGGCGCTGGTTGAGCGTGGTCAGGCGGAACGGCACCGCGCCGGGTGAGAAGTAATCCACCGGATGCGGATCGAAAGTGCCCGCGACCGCCGCGACGCCTCGCTGCCGTGCCATGGCGACCGCGCGGGCGATGACTGCCTGGTGGCCGAGGTGAAAGCCGTCGAAATTACCAAGCGCGATCACCGCCCCGCGTAGGTGGAAAGGCAGCGGATGCGATGCCTCGATGCATCCGCACGAGACATGCGACATCTTGCGCTCGAAGCTGCTCTCGAGCCAGGTATGTGCCAGATCGGTCAAGCGGCGGCTTTCTTCTCAAGTGCTGAAAAATGTCCGAAGAGCGGTTTTCCGGCGAGCGCGCGGCCATAATTTTCGGCACAGGTTTCGTAATTAAAGTGTGCATGCACGGTTGCGACGCGCGCATCGCGCGCGTAGCGCTGCATTGGGTTGGCTTCATGGATTGTCGAGGCGCCGCTGGCGCGATGCAGAATTTCGATCGCCTCGCAGCAGCCGCGCACTGAGATGGCGACATCGAATTTGAGCTTGGTCTGAAACAAATCGTCGGAAGCCTCGCCCGCCGCCGCGCGGCGGTCGAGCTCCATGCAGTCGGCGGAAAGCAGGCGCTCGGCGGCGTCGATGCGGGCGGTTGCTTCGGCCAGCTGGAAATGCGCGACCGGGGCTTCAGATTGCAGTTTATAATCCGTCCCAACAATGCCGCGCTTGTCCAGACGTTCCTTGAAATATTCGAGTGCGCCCTGCGCCATGCCGAGCGGGGTGGAGCCCGATAATATGGTGGTGTAGTCGAGAAAATTGTTGCGGTAGAGCACCTGGCCGGGTGGCGGCGCGGAGGCCCAGTTGCCTGCGCTGGCATCCTTGATTCGCAGCACGCGATGTTCCGGGACAAAAATTTCGTGCATCAGCTGCGCCGTGTTGCTGCCGGTGCCCTTCATGCCGCTGACAGCCCAATCGTCGAGGATTTCCAGTTCGCGTGTGGGCACGAGCGGCAGCAGCATGTCCGGCTGACCGTCCGCCCCCTCGCGCATGGCGCCCAGGATCGACCAGGCGGTGTGACGGCAGCCGCTACAGAACGGCCAGCGTCCGCTCAGCATGTAGCCGCCATCCACCCGGCGCGCCTTGCCCGGCCCGTGCGGGGAGAGCACGCCGGAGATGCGCGGGCCCACCCAGTCCATGCCATATACCTCGTCCTGCGCCTGCTTGGAGAACATGGCGATCCAGCGTCCGTGCGTGGTGGTGACCCAGCTTACCCAGCCGGTCGAGCCCGCAATTTTGCCGATGGCGGCATAGACGCGGCGCTGCTCCTCGGTGGAATAGGCGAGGCCGCCGTATTCCAGCGGAAAGCTGATCCGGAAGACGCCGATCTCATCCAGCGTTCTGATGGTCTCCTCGCTCAGCCGCCCGGCCTTCTCCTCGGACAGCGCAATAGCTTGCAGCCGGGGCAGGGCCTGGTTGATCATGGCGACCATTCTGTCCACGCTGCGGTCGCGCTCCTCCGGCCGGGCGATCTTTGAAATCGAGGTCATGTGACTTCTCCTGGATACTGATGAACATGATTGTGGGCGGGGCGCGGGGGCGCGCGATTGCCGAACAGCCGGGCCGCGTTGTCGCGCAGCACCGTGGTGAATTCCGTGTCCGAAATTCCGCCCTCGTGCATGAAGCGCGCGGTAACTTGCGGCGCCATGGAAGGCGCGTCGCTGCCGAACAACAGGCGATCGATGCCATAGGCCGCACGGGCGCTGGCAATGACTGCCGGGTCGGGCAGCAAATTGGTGTCGTAATGGAAGCGCCGCAATTCCTCGATGAGCGCGCCGTGCGGACCTTGTTCTGCCAGGACTGATTTGCCTTTGAAACGCGCGCCCAGCCAGATCACGCGCTGGATAAGGAACGGCAGTGATCCGCCGAGCAGCCCGATGATGACCCGCAGGCGGCGATGCGTGCGGCAGAGCCCGGCGAGGCGCAGGGCTGCGGTGGCGAGCTCCGCGGCACTGCCGATCGTGACCGCGATGCCGGGATCGTCCATGCCGGCGAGGCCGGGCTCCGAGCCGCAGAGGATGCCGCCCGGATGCACGTAGATGATCGCCTCGCGCTGATCGAGTTCCCGCCACATCTCCGTGAAGGCCGGGTCATCGAGCGAATGGCCGAGCGCCGAGCAACCGAAATGGATACCCGCGAAATCCAGATCGTCGAGGCAGCGCACGGCTTCCCGCGTTGCGGCCTGGCCATGCGGCAGCGGCACGCTGCCGAACGCCGCGAAGCGCCCGCCGTAACGGTGCACCACGTCCTTGTAGAGGTCGTTGACTTCCCGCGCCGCCGCCGTGGCAAGGCCGGCATCCCGCAGATAGGGGCTGTTCGGGCCAGTGCTGAGAATCTGGCAATCGATGCCTGCTTCATCCTGGCCCTCAAGCATCTTTTGCAAGGTTGTCTCGTCATGCGCGGCGCCGAAAACCGGACCGTCACCCGCTTGCAGCATTTGCATATAAGAGGCCGGGAGATGATGGGCGTGAACATCGATGCACATTGCCTTCTTCCTTTCGCGAGGCGGAATACGTGCGTGTTAATACATGAACTGCGTGGGATCGCGGCCGATGCCGAGCTGCATCCGGCCCCAGGCGGCGAAGCTGACCTCCGGGTTCAGAATCACGTGGCTGGCGCCAAAATGCACGTCGCGCCAGGCCTTCTGGATGCTGCTGGAAGTTGCGAACCCGCCGGCGCCGGAGATTTTCATGATCGTGTCCATGCCGGAGACGATCAGCTCGGCGGCGCGGGCCTGGTCGCGGTAGCAGCGGGCGCGCAGCGTGTCCGAGGCCGGGATGGGGGCGTCCGCGACCTCGATGCAGCGGCGCATAAGCAATTCGGCGGCGTCTAGATCGGCGGCGGCGCGCGCCATGTTGACCTGAATGCTGGTGTAGTTCGCCACCTGGGAGCCGAAGCGGCTGATCCGGTTTGCCGTCCAGCCAATATAGTCCTCCAGCGCGCCGCGCGCGGCACCCAGTATGGGGCCGAGAAAGGTGAGGGGCGCGTAGGTGATCCAGGGGGCGTGGAAGAATTGCGCGGCGTTGAACCTTGCACCCGGCGTGGTGGCGTCCCGCATGTCGGCCACTTTCAGCGTATGCTCGAACGGCACGAAGGCATCCCGCACGACCACCGTGTTGCTGCCGGTGCCGCGCATACCGGTCGTGTGCCAGGTGTCGGCGATCTCGAACTCATGGCCAGGCACCAGGAAGAGCGTCCAGTCCGGCGGGCCCTCGGACTTTGGCACCATGCCACCGACAAACAGGCGGGAGGAATGGTTGATGCCGCTCAAATACGCGATTTCGCAAGAGATGCGGTAGCCGCCCTCGACAAATTCAATCTTGGAGGTCGGCGTCATCGTCAGTGCGATGGCGACATCGGGACCGTTCGCCCATACGTCCTTCTGCGCCGCATCCGGGAATTGCGCGACATAATGCGGATGGTGGATCATCAGGCTGGCGCACCAGGCGTGCGCGGCGTCGGCCTTGCCGATTTCGATGCAGACATCGAGCCAGCTTTGCAGCCCGAGCTCGGTGCCGCCGAAGCGTTTGGGCAGCAGGATGCGGGCAAGCCCTATGTCAAGGAATTCCTGCGCGGATTGTATCGGGATTGACCGGTTGCGCTCCGATTCCTCGGCGCGGGTGCGGATTGCGGGCAGCAGGGCGCGCACGCTCTCCAGCACGCTTTCCGCCGTTTGGGTTGGCTCAGGGGCTTTTACAACGGTTTGAAGCACGTGAATCTCCTATGGAAAGCAGGGTTTAGTGATTGGGATTGCCGGGGAAGCCGAAGGCAACGCGGCCGCGGCTGGTGTAGGCGTCCGCCCGGTCCACGCCGATGTGCACGCCGGTTGAATGCACGTCGCGGAACAATTGTTGCAGCGGGTGGGATTCGAACAGCGCCATCGCGCCGGCGCCGGTGAAGAGCTGGTCGCTCAGCTCGACGCAACTGCGCCCTATATAGCCGCGCCAAGAGAACCAGCGCGCGCGCGCTTCATCCGTGATGACGAAGCTCTCGCCGCTGACCGCCTGGTCCCAGCCCTCCTGCGCGTATTTTTGCGCGAGCGCCCAGCTTGCGTCCCATTGCGCGGCGGCGGCGGCGTAGGCGAGCTGCGCGGCGGGCGCTTCCTTGGCGGCCGTACCCTCGTAGGGGCGGATGCGCGCCTTGGTCCAGCCGTGAAATTCCTCGACGACCCGTTGCGCGACGCCAATCGAGGGGGTTGTGACCGCCAGGCCCTGCATGGTCATCAGCGGCAGCCGCCACAGCGGGCCATCGTTGACAACTGGGCCGCGCTCCACCGCAACGCGGCCTAGGGGGAAGGCGCGGTGCGCGGGCACGAACACCCGCTCGACTGAGACGGCGCGGCTGGCGGTGCCACGCAGGCCGAGCGTGTTCCAGTCGTCGTGAACGGTGAGGTCCTTCTTTGGCAGGAAGAAAAGCAGATGCTCCGGCTGTTCGCCATCCGGTGCCACGGTGATGCCGCCAACGCCGATCCAGCCTGCCCATTCGATGCCGCTGGCGAAGCGCCAGTTGCCGGTCAGCACATAGCCGTCGGCGACGCGCTCGATCTGGCCGACCGGCGCGAAGGAATCGCAGATGAAGGCGTCGGGGTCGTCGCCCCAGACATCCTGCTGAAGCTGGTCCGATGTGAACGCCATATACCAGTCGTGGAAACCGAGCACGGTGTAAAGCCAGCCGAGTGCCGCCGAGCCACGCGCAATCTCTCGCCCGACATCGAGAAATGTCATCGGGTCGGATTCCGCACCACCCCATCTACGGTGGCGGCAGAGCTTCATAAGGCCTGTGCCACGAAGTTTCTCGACAACCGCATCAGGCATCCGGCGGTCCCGCTCCGCCTGCTCGCGGAGGCTCCAAGCAAATTCTCCAACCTCGCGCGCCTGCTCGAGCAGTTGCTCCCGGGTTTTTTTTGGTTTGATGTTCGTTTGAATGTTCATGGCGTCGTCTCCACCGGGGCTAAGGGGCGTGTTTGCTGAAAACGCGAGGCTGGGCATGGTTATGCCCAGCCAGGGGCACGGAAATCTTCGACCGGAAGCGTGCGATGGTAGGCGCGCTGGAAGAAGATGAGGGGCCGCGAGGCGCGCGAAACCGTGAGTTCGCAGGGCGTTGCCAGCACGATGATGTGGTCCCCCGCGTCGACTTCGCGTTCCAGGATGCAATCGGCCCAGGCGAGCGCGCCTTGAATGACGCAGGGTTTTTTTTGATCGAACGCGACGCCGGCGAATTTGTTAGGCGACCAGCCGGAGAGCGTCTGGCTGAGACGGCGCTGGTCGCAGGCGAGGATGTTCGCGGTGAAGCGCCCGGCTGCCTTTACCGCCGCCCAGGAGCGCGAGCCGCTGGTGACCATGAAGCTGACCAGCGGGGGCGCCAGGGAGACCGAGGAGAAGGTGCCGACGACGAGGCCGACGGGACCTGTGACGCCTTCAGCGACGATGGCGGTGACACCGGTTGGGAGTTGGCCGAAAAATTCGCGGTAGCTTTGCGCGTCCATGACGGTCAACTTTCGTAAACGGGCTGTAATGCGCTGCGGAATTCGAAAGACAAGCCGGTTTCCACAAGATGCTGGGCGTAGCCGGCGAAGGCGGAGTCATCGACGACCGCGTGGGTCGCGGCCACGCTCATGTCGCGCAGCAGTTTTTCAAGGATGTTGGGACGCCGGAGTGCAGCGAGGCCGGACCGGCGAAAGGCGAGCTGCACGCATTCCAGCGCCAGCTCGCTGGCTTGCGCGGCGAGAACCCTGGGCAGGTGACGCTCCCCCGCGGACCAGGATTGCGGCTGGCCGAGAGAAGCGGCGTCGATGCGCGCATAGAGCGAATAGGCCAGCGCCTCGACGGTTTGTAGCCGCACCACTGAGCGGCCGAATTGTTCCTGCACTAGCTCGCGGTCGCCGATATGCCGGCCGGCGGGCGGTTGTGCCAGAATGAGCCGAAGTTCGCGCAAGGCGCGGCGCGCGATCCCGATGGCGAAGGCAAGATGCTCGTAGCTTTCGAAATGCTCGACATCGACAAGGTCGTAGCGGCGGGTACCACGGACCTGGCCGTAGGGATTATCCTCCCGCCCGGCGAGGGCGGCGGGGAGAAAATAATCGGTGAGATGGAAGTCGTCGGAGCCCGTGCCGCCGAGGCCGATGACGTTCCAGCTATCGAGTAGCGTTACATCGCGGGCCGGGATGGCGAGCGGCAGCAGGCGGGAAGGATCACGCTCGACATAGGCCGCGGCGTGCACCCAGTCCGCGTGGTGGATGGCGCTCGCCAGCCGCCAGGTGCCGTTCAGGATATAGCCGCCATCGGCGGGGGTAGCGACGCCGCCGGGCGTGGCGGCAATGGCGCAGGCGGGTATGCCGCCTGCGAAAATGCGCTCGATCGCGGCGGAGGGCATCGTTGCGCCGAGCACAGCCAGCGCGTTATTGGCGGCCATGGTGCACCAGGCGGAGGATGCATCCGTGGCAGCCAGGGCCGCGAGTATTTCAATCTGCGCGACAATCGGCAGCTCAAAGCCGCCGAGCTCCCGGCACAGCCGCATCCGCCAGAACCCGTGAGAACGCAACGCTGCGACCGATTCGTCCGCAAGTCGGCCAGCGGCGTCGGATGCCGCAGCGCCCGATTGCAGCGTGCCGGAGATGGCGGCGGCGGCGGCCAGCAACGCGTTATGGCCGTAAGGCGAAGGCGCTTGCAGCGGCGGCGAAGATGAGGGTTTTTCGAGGATCGGGGTTTCCATAAATTCTTCCGGATTTCGTTGCCGTCCGCCATATAAGGACCGTACGGTATGGTGTTGTTATAAAGTTTTCGCGGAACGAGTCAAGCGAAATTATCCGACTGCTTCTGCAGGGCGCTGAAATGCGTACGCCGCCGGAGATCGATCTTGACAGGAACTGGTATCCAGGTTTAAAGAACCGTACAGTTCGTTTATAAAACCGGCAAGACCGGATGGATAAATTATAGCGAGGGATAAGAAACGTGAGCGAAAACGGAATCGCATTGGTGACGGGTGCCAATAAAGGCATCGGATTTGAGGTTGCCCGGCAACTGGCGGGCCGAGGCTACGTGGTTTGGCTTGGCGCGCGCGATGCCGAGCGTGGCGCGGCGGCGGAGTCGGCGCTACAGGCGCAGGGCTTGAGCGTTCACTACCAGCAACTGGATGTTCTAAACGATGATAGTGCTGCCGCTGCGGCAAAGCGGATCGGGGAGGTTTCCGGCCGCCTGGATGTTCTGGTTAACAACGCCGGCATTGCTTTGGACACCGGGATTGCGCCCAGCGCAGTGGGACTAGCGGCGGTACGCGCAACATTCGAGGCCAATGTATTTGGATGTATCCGCGTGACCCAGGCGTTTCTGCCCCTATTGCGTAAATCGCCCGGCGCACGGATCGTCATGGTCAGCAGCGATATTGGTTCGCACACGCATCAGACCAATCCGGCGTTCCATGGCTACGCGCTTAACCCCATGGCCTATGCGAGTTCGAAGGCGGCGCTGAATGCGGTAACGATCGCCTTTGCCAAGGAGCTACGCGAAACCACGATTAAGGTGAACGCTGCAAATCCTGGCTTTACCGCGACGGATATGAACGGGCATCATGGGTTTCTCACCGTTGAGCAGGGCGCCACGCCCATTGTTATGCTCGCCACGCTTGCCGATAACGGACCCACCGGCGCGTTCTTCGGTCCCAACGGCCCGGAGCCTTGGTGAGTTACAAGGATTGGCAGCATGGCGCAGTGGTTGAAACGAAGCATCGGTAGCGAGGCGCGCGCGTCGGCGGAGCGCGAAGTCCGCAATAGTGTCGAGGCGACGCTGGCGGATAACGGCGGCGAAGGACCGGCATGAGATCGAATGGAAGCAGAATGTCCGGCTGGTTCAGCTGGCGGAGAAAGCCGGGTTCGAAGCCGCAGTTCCGGTCGCGCGCTGGCGGGGATTCGAAGGCGCTTCAGACTCCTGAGGTGAGAGCTTCGAGACCTACATCTGGGCCGCCGGATTGGCTTCCGTCACCAGCCGCATCGGGATTTTCTGCACCTCGCATGTGCTGACCATCTCTCCGGTTGTCGCGGCGAAAGCGATGACTACGATCGACCATATTTCCGGCGGCCGCGCCGTACTGAACGTTGTTGCAGGCTGGTTCGAAAAAGAACTGGATATGTTTGGCGTCGGGAATCTGGATTCCGCGGCGCGCTATGCCTACACTGCCGAATGGATGGAGGTGTTGCTCCGCCTGTGGACGCAGGACGAGACCTTCGATTTTGAAGGCGAGTACATCAAGGTAAAGGACGCCTATCAGCAACCGAAATCGATTCAGAGTCCGCGCGCGCCGGTGATGAACGCAGCGAGGTCGCCGGTGGGCCATGCCTTTGCTGCGCGCTGGGCAGACATCGCTTTTGTTTCCATCGAATCTGCCAACCCAACGGAGATTAAGGCGAAGGTGGATGAACTCCGGCAAATGGCGAATGACAATGGCCGCGAGATACAGATAAGTCCCGCCGTGAATCGCCACGACGATGGGGTAATCCGGCGCGGCGGGTTCGCGCTCCAGCGGAAGCCAGCGGCCGGAGAGCGGGTGCGGACCGCTGGTGTGAAAGTTTACTGGACGAGCGGTCTGGCGTTTGCTGTGCATGGTGTCCCTAGCCCAAACCGCGATCCTGGTTCGAATAGCCGGCCAAACGCCATGCCGTGCCGCTATTCCGTTGCATTCATATACCAGCAGTTCATCAAAAATTTGGTCATATCATCCTCCTTGGCATAGGACGGCGCTACGCCGGAGCAAGACGCCATCGCGCGGCTTTTCCTCTAACCTTTACCGTACGATATGGTATAGATAAAGTGCTCGAAGAAATTGAGTCAAGCGGAAAGCGATGCGTTCACGGCTTCACTGTGGCCCCATAGGCCCGTAGAAAGACATCAACGGCATTGGCGACGGCTTCGGATTTCTTGAATTGCGGCTTGGCGCCGTAAAGCGCCTCTTCAAGAAAACCCGTCTCGATCAGGCCCTTGAAATGCAGTGCTGCGACAAGTGCCGACGCCTCGCGCAATTTTCCGCGTTTCATCTGCTCCGCGAAGAATTGTGAAAACGCGCCGACAGCCCGCTGCGGCCCCTGCTCAAACAAATGCGGACCCAGGAGTGAACTGAAGCCATCCGCCGCCGCGGTGCGCTTGATTGCCAGGACATCGTCCGCAAGGACAAAATTAAGATAGGCGCTGGCGAAGCGGTTCAGGGCGGCGCGCAAATCCTTCGTTTCGGAGTCGAGGAGTTTCATGATCTGATCGCCGGGTCCCTCAACTGCAGCCTTCATCGCCGCCTCGAACAGCTCCTCCTTGGAACGGAAATATCCATAAAGCGTACCTTTTGAGCCGCCGAGGCGGCGCGAGATCGTTGTCATACTGGCCCGCTCAAATCCGAATTCGCGGAATACCTGTACCGCCACATCGATGATCGCCTGTTTGCGGTCGTCTGTTCTCACACGCATTTCCATAGCCCCCTTCTCTGACCAAGCCTGTACGATTTTAGCTTGACGAGCGCAAATGGGAAGCTATAATAAACCATAACGTCCGGTTTGCGATTGAGAAAAGCAGGAAAAAAATATTCTCAGGAGGAATAAATGTTTAAGTTAAATCGCCGCTCTGTTTTAAAAGCGAGTGCAGTCGGCGCTGCCGCCAGCGCGCTGCCGGAATTTTCCAAAGCGCAGACTTCGCCTTATGGGCCTGCTGATTTGAAGGGCAATGTGCTTACGCCGTTTGGCTCGTTGCGCGCAGGCAATGCTGATGGCAGCATCCCAGCCTGGACTGGCGAGAATCTGCCGCTTCCTGCGGGGTTCGAGAATGGAACGACACCGCAATACTTTACCGACGAGAAGCCACTATATAGCATTACCGGGGCGAATTGCGCGCAATATAAAGACAAGTTGGCGGCGGGCGCGATCGCATTGCTGCAAAGGTTTCCGGACTTTCGAATGGACGTGTTCCCCACGCACCGGACGGCAATCGCACCGCAATATGTCTATGACTATATCTACAAAAATGCCACAAATGCGCAGCTTTCGGCGGACGGCAACTCAGTGACCGATGCTTATGGCGGTATTCCCTTCCCGTTTCCAAAAAACGGGCACGAAGTCATTTGGAATCATGAGTTATCGTGGTCGGCTACAACGGTCTATTATACCGGCGATTCGCATTTGGTTAGCGCGACCGGAGAAATTGTCATGGAATCCAGGGTACGGACCTGGCAGCAATTTCCCTATTACTTTGAGAATGGCGAATCTCGCTTCAATGGATTTTTCAACGATTCGATTATCGATGCGGTTGCACCACCCTACCAAGCCGGCACCAATATTGTAAATCTAATGCCGATCAACGAACAAATCACGCCGGTAGAGGCCTGGGAATATCTTGTTGGGCAGCGCCGGGTGAGGCGCGCGCCGGAATTGCAGTACGACACGCCAAACTCAATTACCGGCGGCACATCGAACTGGGATGAGGCTTTTATGTTCAATGGCCAACTCAACGAATACGACTTCAACTTCGTTGGCATAAAAGAAATGATCGTTCCTTATAATTGTAATAAGTACTGTGTGGCTGCGATCTCTGAGCAGTTTAAGGCCCATTTCGTCAATCCTGAAGTCACAAGATGGGAGCTGCACCGGGTCAAGGTGGTTGAGATGACACTGAAACCGGGTTCTCGTAACGTCGATGCACGCCGAATCATCTATTGTGACGACGATGCCGGGAACGCCATTATGGGAGATGTCTATGACGCCTCCGGTACGTTGTGGAAATTTTTGCACAGCTTGCCAACGATCTATCCGAACGTTCCTGCCATTAACACGACTGCTTTCAATGTCTATGACTTGCATGCGGGCGATTATTCGTCGTCCGCCCATTATGATAATGAATGCTTGCCGCAGTGGAAGCAGATTCCGGAGCTACCGGCTTCGTTCTTCACGCCTGGTCAGTTGGAATCTACAGCTGGCGGGTTTTAGCGTTTACATGAGAGTTACCAAAATATCTGTCGAAAATGTTCGTCTCCACCAATGTATGGTAGCCTTATGCGAATCAAATCAGCCTTTGAAACCTTGGCTAGGTCTTCGAAGAGATCGGTATAGGGACATGAATTAGACAAAGGTGCTCAGATCAGTAGCTAAAAAGGGGAAGCTAAAATGAAAAGGCAAAAAAACAATCGCTGTCTGCTGCTATCGGGCGTCGCCTGCGTGGCGCTGATGTGTTCAGGCCACGCCGCGCATGCGTTCGAGTATTTGTTTGACAATGGCGTGGATGTCCGCTTTGACAACACATTACAATACTCGGTGGCAGAGCGTACCGCTCCGTTGAATTCTTATCTTGGAGGGCAGGCTGGTGCCGCCGAAAATACCAATGACGGTGACGATAATTTGCGCGCCGGAATCGTCTCAAATCGTGTCGATCTGTTGACAAAATTCGATATCAGCGATCACGGCTTCGGCTTTGATACGACGATCGATAGCTTTTATGACACCGTTTATAACCAGAAAACGCAGAACACCGACGGCTCAACCTATAATCCGGCGCAGCAACCGGCGGACAAGTTCACGACCGCGACTGAGACCGAAGCCGGCCGGGATATTCAGCTACGTAACCTCTTCGTATATGGTTCCCATAATATCGATGGAATTCCGGTAACCCTGCGCGTCGGCCGTTTGGTCAATCTGTTCGGAGAAAGCCTATTTTTTGCCCAGAACGGGATCGCCTACGCCAATGCGCCGATTGATATAGAACGTGCCAGCAGCGTGCCGAATACCCAGGCAAAGGACCTGTTTCTGCCGGTCGGGCAGGCGTTGATCTCGGCGCAATTGACCAATTCGATTTTGGTAAGTGCATATTATCAGTTCGAATGGGAAAAGTTTAATTTTATCCCGGCTGGGAGCTATTTTTCAACGGCCGATCTTCTCGATGAAGGTGGACAGCGAATTTATGCCGGGCCGGCAGGGCCGGGCAGTGCGCTGTATTTTTACCGGGCGCATGACATCAGCGGCTCGGACACTGGGCAGTTCGGCATCTCATTGCATTATGATCCGATAGGTTCGAGCTTTGACTTTGGATTTTATGCCCTGCAATATAATGATTCCGAACCGCAGGTTTATACGACGCCGCATTATGTATCCATTGGTGGTGTACCAACGGTTATTCCGACACCTGTGAGCGGCACGGCGCCTGGCGCACCAACCGCGCTGGCGCTTGGCGCCTATCAAACGGTCTATGCTGATCATATTCAGATCTACGGCGCTTCAACCAGTACGACGGTTGGTCCGCTGAATCTGGCAGGTGAAGTATCTGTCCGGGCCAATGAAGACCTGCGGAGTACTGTTACGGTGGGCCCGTTTGAGACACCTAACAATACCAATCATGCACTTTACGCCATCGGCGACGTTGCGCATTACCAGGCTTCGGAAATTTATCTAGGGCCGAAACTACCTGGGTTATGGGATAGTTCTTCGGTTCTAGGGGAAGTCGCCGGAGAAAATCTTTTCGCGATAACGGCCAATAAGGACAATTTCGATCGGGTTGATTCCCGGAACATGGCGTTGGGCCTGCGTACCGTGGCATCGGCGACCTATTATCAACTTCTGCCGGGACTCGATGTGTCACCAAACATCGGCCTGGGATGGAACTTCATGGGCAAGTCGCCGGATACGGACGCGTTTAATACCACCGGTATCGATCGCGGCGGAGATATTACCTTTGGCCTTGGCGGAACCTACTTGAATAAATGGACCGGCGGAATTAGCTATACACGCTACATCGCGCCGCCGCAGCGCGACCCCTATGCAGATCGCGACTTCGTCTCGTTCAACGTCGAACGAACTTTCTAGAAAGAGTTCGATGCTTTATCGCAATTTTGATTGTATTGAGGAAGATGTCGCCTGTCGCATTTAACATAGTTGATTGATGTAGTTCCGATATAGTAAGTGATAATTCGATTCCCTGCTACTGGAGTTCCGCTGCCTAGGAGAATGGATTAGCTTTGATCTAATGAAATTTTTTCTTTACCGAAAAAGGGCGTTGTAGGCCACGATTCGCTATGCCGCATCCAGTGAACCGATCATCGTAAATTTCAAGCTACTTGTACACGATGGTCGTTTGGTCCGTTTAGAGGCGGCGTCTCGCCTTAAGGGAATTCGACATGAGCTATGAACCCAAAAGCGTCGTTAACATAACTGCTGCCATGGACGAAACCTCTATGAGAGGGGTGATGATCAGAGTTGGCGTAATTTGCGCTGCCGTTGCTTTGCTGGATGGAAGCGATACGACCTCTATAGGCGTTGCCGCGCCGCTGATCGCCAACAAACTTAAACTATCCCAAGTTTACCTTGGTCCAATCTTTTCTTCGGCCACTTTCGGCATGATGGTCGGCGCGCTAGGCTTCGGCGCGCTTGCAGACCGCTTCGGGCGCAAGCGTATACTAATCGTGGCGACGCTCCTGTTCAGTGTGTTCACCGCCGCTACGGCGCTGGCAAATACGCTTGGAATTCTGCTCCTAATTCGTTTTTCTGCGGGGCTCGGTCTGGGGGGCGCCGCCCCCTGCTTCATTGCGTTAGCCTCGGAATATGCGCCAAAATCGCATCGTGCGATGATCATTAGCTTCATTTGGACAGCATTTCCCCTCGGTGTTGTCGCGGGCGCAGTCCTCAATGCATACCTTCTATCGCATTACAGCTGGCACCTGATATTTTTAATCGGCGGAGCGCTTCCTTTCATCGTTTGCCTAATTGTTGTGAGGTGGTTGCCGGAGTCTGTTCGCTTTCTGTTGCTAAGGAGGCCGGGCACCGTCCAAACACAGCGCGTGCTGTCTTTGGTGTTCCCGCTGCTGCGACACGATGTAAAAGTCGTTGCGGACGAGGAGAACACCGCAGCAGAGGCTTCGGTTGGAAGTCTGTTTGCTCGCGGAAAAACGTTCGAGACCCTGCCGGTCTGGACCGCCTTTTTTGCTGCCTTCGGAATGACCGCAGCCACCTTCTACTGGTCGCCGGTTCTCATGCATGATCATGGTATAACGCTGCCGGTTGCATCTTTGATTGTCGGGGTAGGCGGCGGCCTCGGCTCGTTGGCAGGTGCGGCCGTCGCCGGCTGGTTGATGGAGAAGCTCGGTGCGGTTAGGGTCCTGGCGGCTGTTTTTCTTCTAGCAGCAATGACGACGGCGGTGCTAGGTTATGCTGCCTCTTCCACAACTCTAGTGCTGCTCGTCGTCATCGCGAATGGAATATTGATCGCTGGACTTAGTACCTCGGGTATGCTCGCTTTGAGCGCCAACATCTATCCAGTTGCCATGAGATCGACGGGAGTTGGTTGGGCCTTAGGACTAGGACGCCTGGGAGAAGTTGTGTTGCCACTTCTCGTGGCTGTGCTGCTCAGCATAGCCGGGGGACTCGATGGCCATCTGTTTCTAATTATCTCGTTGATACCTGTTCTTGGCGCAATATCTATCTTGTTTTTAGGTAGGCATCGCCGGCGATCAGGTGTCTCTCATAAATGCTCATTGACTCATCAGTCGGTTATATAGCGACTTGAATGCTTTGATGAGTTACTGCGTGAAGCGTTGTCTCGTCTAACTTGCGTTATCAAAAAATTTAGGTACGATTTATGAGTGGGTTATATGCGCTTATCTACGCTAGATAGTGGAGAATTCCACAATTTGTTTTTTCAGTCGCAACTCTACGGGTTGGTTGAGTCTTTTGGCAAAAAAATATGTGGTCTCGCAAGGGAAATTCACTAACATTTACGCCGCAGCCGCAGCCGCAGCCGCAGCCGCAGCCGCGGCCGCGGCACAAGCATAAAACAAAAGGAAACGACGATGAGAACCATCACCTTAGAAGAACATTGTGCCAGCCCCGGTTTCGTGGCGGGCCCCGGCAGGGAATTTATGGACCGGCTTCGTAACCGGGGGGGACATTTCGCCGAAATTTGCGATAAACTTCAGGACATCGGCGACAAGCGCATCGCGGAAATGGACGCAGCTGGCATCGACATGCAGGTGTTGTCGCTGAGCGCGCCGGGTATTGAGCAAGCGGATGTAGCAGAACAGATTTCGGTTTCCCGCGAAGTGAACGATTGGCTGGCCGATGGGGTTAAAAAAAACCCGACCCGCTTCGCTGCCTTTGCAACCTTGCCCGTCGCGGCGCAGGAGAAGGCGGCCGAAGAGCTTGATCACAGGGTCACGCAGCAGGGTTTCAAGGGCACGATGATCAACGGCCACACACGGGGCCGTTATCTGGACGACAAATTTTTCTCACCAATCCTGGAGCGTGCCGAGGCCCTGGACGTTCCAATCTATATTCATCCGACCATGCCGCCGAGGCCCGTCGTGGAGGCATATTACAGTGGCTTTTCTCCAAGCGTAAGTGACATATTCTCAATCGCTGGATGGGGATGGCATATTGAAACCTCCGTGCACGTCATTCGTATGATCCTCGGCGGCGTATTCGACCGGCACTCAAAGTTGCAGGTCGTCATCGGCCATATGGGAGAAGGCATTCCGTTCTTCCTGCAAAGGATGAACGAGACGATGCCGAGAGAGTTGACGAAGCTCGAACGTCCGATCGAGGCGTATCTGCGTCAAAATATCCATTATACTACCAGCGGCTACAACTTTCCGGCGCCCTTCCTAAATCTCTTGCTGGAGGTCGGCGTAGAACGGATCATGTTCTCTGCCGATGATCCCTACCAGTCGATGGAAAAATCTGTTGCTTTTTTACAGCACGCTCCGGTCAGTGAGGCAGACCGCGAACGCATTGCCCACGGAAACGCTGAAAAGCTGTTACGGCTGTAAACGCGACTAGCGTCGGTGATTGCCATCTAAGCAATCTCCGGCCATCGCCATGATGCGAACTTGCGCCACCGTATCTTAGTCAGCCCATGCATCTGACGCGATAGAACAGAAAGATCCTAAATCGCCACGCTGGAGCGTATGTTAAAAAGTGGCACAACTACTGAGATTAATATGCTAGGGTGAACGGCCTGTCTCTTAATCGGCATCAAGGCGGTCATTTATCAGTCGATAGTGGCGCTGTTGAATTCGTTAATGGTTCGCTCGACCGAAAACTAGTCGTGGAAATAAAAATTCGGCATTCCGACGATTTATCGCGGAGCGTCCAGCTGGATCGAGGTCTTCATAGCCATCCAAGTTGTTGGTAAAAAACGTGTCGAGGCAGTAAGGTGAGTCTGAACCAAATAACACGTGACCGGCCCGTGCAAACTTCAACAAGCTGGGCAGCGCTGTGGGACTGCTCGTCAATGCGGTGTCAAAATAGAATGTTGAAAGGCCGTCAAGTATATCAGCTGTCTTTGTATCTGGCCCAAGGGCATTAGCGGCGCGGTTCGCAACGCGATAGGCTGCATATGGCAAGAAGCCGCCTCCATGCGGTAGAATGATCTTTAGGTTCGGATAACGCCTCGGCACACCACGTAAAACCATATTGATCGCAGCACGTGTTGTGGTGAGCAGGAAGTCGGCCAGAGCGGGATGCACGCCCGGCACCGGCGGCCCTTCCAAATGCGTAGGGTGGATGAATATAATAGCACCGCGTCGGTCGAGTTCGGCCATTACGGAATCGAATGCTGGGTCTCCAAGATAGACGCCCTGATTACTCGCGAGCAGTACGACGCCGTCGGTTGAGAGGTCGTCGTAGGCGTGCTGGATGGCGTCTAGGGAACCGTCAATGTCTGGGAGCGGGACCGATGCAAACATCCCGAAGCGGTCGGGGCGGTCTTTGACCAGCCCGGCGAGCCGCTCATTGATCTGCCGCGTTAGCACGCGGCTCTCCCCATTGTCGCCAAAATGGGTGCCAGGCGTAGAAAGAGATAGCACACCAGTGGCAATTTCTTGTTCGTCCATTGCTGCCAAAGCGCCTGTCGTGCTCCATGTTACAGGCGCCCAATGGCTCATTCCGTGGCGTTCCAATGCTGTGATAAACTCCGTCGGCAACAAATGCTGGTGCACGTCGATTCGTGAGGCGCCGTTCATATAAAGTTTCCTTCTCTGTCCATTCCAATCTCACTTCGACCTATTGCTGGGGCTTAATAAAAATGCTCATTCAGCGTCTATCGCAGCAGTCCATACTAGACGTGACCCTATCTGCAACCTTCGTTGACGCGGATTATAATTATCTGGGAACCTGAACTATTTGCCCAGAGATGGCGGCGCAAAATCAGGGGGAGGGGGCGCTCCCCATATGTCGATTTCGGGGGAGAAGTTCCAGGTTTTCGGGCGTTGCGGCGAGTCACGGTGATAGGGGCGGGGATCAAAATATCCCAACTCTTCGCTACTCATCACGTCAAGCTCCGCAAAAAGCTCTACAACATTCCCTTCCGGGTCCCTGTGGTAAGTATAGAGATTATGGCCAGGTCCATGACGGCCGGGGCCCCAATCTATCCGCATTTTTTCCTTGCCGAGCAGATCGCAGGTCTGGATTAAGTGGTTCGCGTCCCGGAGCTCGAATGCGAAGTGGAACATCCCGGGGCGTGAAGCAGTAAGAAAGTTGATAGTATGGTGATCTGTGTTGCAGCGCAGAAAAACAAATGCATTACCGATCCAATCCGATGTGCGAAAACCAAGCGTGCCGGTATAATAGTTCTCGGAGCGTTTGGCGTCCCCGGCCCAGAGTGCGACATGTCCAAGCTTTTCGGGACGAATACCTTGGACAGGAAAGTGCGACTTGGAAGATACCTCGTCGCGGTAGAGGAACAGGCGATAGCCATCAGGATCGGCAATCTCAATGGCGCTCTCGACGCCAAGTAAAGGCCTAGATGTTATCCCCGCCTTTATGCCATCAGCGCGGAGAAGGGCTAGCGCATCATCTAGGGGACCCTTGCCAGAAATTTGCAGCCCCAGATGGCGGAAACCAGGTTGCTCTGCCTTGTGCAAGCTGAGCGCGTGGCTGCCAAAACCACATCCCAAATAGGCCGCCTGCGCGGTCTCAGCGACGACTGGTAGGCCTATTACCCGAGTGTAGTAATCTTTGCTCTCTTCATGCCTGGCAGAATTCAGGCCAAGAAATCCGAGTCGAAGGACTTTCAGTGGCATTGCAACCTCCCCGATGTTGTGATATTTCGATTAAATCAGTATTTTCGAAAAAGCAAGAGGCTTGATTTGATTGCTTTCGGTGGATTTCAACAGACAAATGGCTGAGCTAACATACTTTTTCGGTACGAACTTAGCGATACGCGCTGCCTGGCGGCATAGCAGGCTAAGGCAAGAAAAATTGTAAACCTTCCCTCTTTTCAATTATTCGGTACCGCTTCCCAAAGGATCTCGGAATTTCGCATGACAACCGCCCAAGTGCATACAAACGATGTCGATATCGTTTACGATTACGAGGGCTCTGGCCCGTTGCTGCTGATGATCGCTGGCCGAGGAGGCACAGCCCAGCGCTATGCGGGAATTTCAGCTATTCTTCGGGACGAGTATACAGTGGTGCGTTACGATCGCCGCTGCTGCGGGCGAAGCACGGGCGACAAGAGGCGCCCGATGGATATGACGCAGCAGGCGGGGGACGCTATTGCCGTCATAACGGATCTGGGTGTGAATCAAGCCTTTATCTTTGGCAATAGCAGTGGTGCCAGTATCGCTTTAAGAATTGCGGAATATTATCCGGAACGCGTGCTCGGGATGATTGCCCACGAACCCATGACAGTATCAGTTCTCCCCGATGCTGCGGAATGGATTGCTTTTAATATGAAGCTGGAAAAGCTTTTCCATACACAGGGTGTTGGGTCAGCGATGAAATCGCTTTCAAGTAGCATGATTGGCGTTCCAAGCCCTGTTCCTAATTCGGGACAACCGCCGGGTAGCCATTCCGCAGATGATGCTATGGACTTCTTTTTAGGCAACGAGTTTATGAGCTTGTGCTATTATCGGCCTGATTTGGAACGAATTAAGCGCAATAAAATCAAGCTGATTATGACCAAGGGCCGCGAAAGCGGGGATGCATATTATGCACGTACGGCCGATGTAATCGGCGAGGGGGTCGGCTGTCCGGTACGCATAATGTCGGGTAATCATATTTCACATGTGGGCGCCCCGGCGACATTTTCTGCCGAGTTGCGTTCTCTTCTTGAAGACGTAACAGCCTCTCGAGGCGAGATAAAACGTTAACTTTCCAGTTTTAACGAACAGCGGAAGTAACGGTCAAATCATCCTAATATCTATGTCGGGCCGGGATATCCAGCGTCTCTCAAATACGCGTACCTCCGCTCAATCGTCTGCAGCGCGGCTGCGTCCATACGCCGTCTTCATACTGTCACCTTCCGGGGCCGCCGTCAGCAGCAAAGATGTTGCCTAGAAGAAAGTGGTGATTTTAAGAATTGCTTTCAGACTTTAGTTGAGGAGAATATCGTAGAGCGTGATCAACGGTACGCGTGATATGCTGCTCTGCAAGCTCACAAGATTTTTCGACATCCCGCGCGAGTACAGCCTCTGCGATGGCTTGATGCTCACCTTTCCGATTGGAAGCTTTTGGACGGTGGCGTAATGAAAGTAACCGGTAACGATCCGCTTGATGGAACAGAATTGCGTGAAAGCGAAGAAGCCATTGAGAATCTGAAGCGGATACGAGCGCAGCATGGAAATCGCGATGAACAACCGTCCAGTGACTTGCATCCTTCAGCCGTTCTGCGAGAGGACGCGCTTCCATTTTTTCCAGAAGATGCAATGTCGAAAGGATTCGGACTTCCCAATCATCGTTTCCCTTTTCGATCGCGTCTGTCAGAGCCTTTTTCTCAAACTCGATGCGCAAGCCGGAAATATCGAGAAGGTCCGCACGCGAAACCGGTGCAACGCGGAAGCCACGCCCCGCATCCGATTGTACTAGTCCTTCTGAAACGAGGTGAGATAAGCCTTCGCGGATCGTACCGATGCCAACTGTATATCGCTCTTGAAGAAATACGAATGGAAGTCGCGCACCAGGTTCTAGCACCCCGTCAAGAATATCCCACCGAAGTTTTTCAAGCGTCTCCTTGCCAGCAAACTGGATAAGCGGCGGCGCGACCTTAAAGCTCTTCTGCATACCAAAAAAGGTCTTTCTCCAATAGATTAGAGTGCAATAGGCTCACGTGAAAGCGATTCCGCACGTGCTACGACATCATTCAGTCTCTCCACCACGCAATTTTCTTGATGGTACGATCATGGATCAGGTGCCATGATCATGCCCAAACTCGTTCCATTTGTCCTCACGACGGAAATACTTCTATGCGCTTCCACGATTGCACGTCAAGTTAATCAGCCAACGAAGATAGATTTTTCTTGATTTTTCGAAAATATGGACTTAATCGAAAGAAGGCAATGCAAGGCAACGCTCAGAGATCGTGGGTGCGCCAGAGAATTAATAAGGAAGTTGGACGAAGATTATCGATAAAGCGTACCGGCAAACGAGGACAAGGCAAAAGCGCCTGCGTAAGGCAGTCTCGCTGTCGCCGACGCGTTAGGCAGAAAAATGACTGCAATTTGGGGATATGGAATGATCAATATAAGTCGACGCCTGGTTTTGAAGTCATCTACAGCCGCTGTTGCGGGGGTAGCGTTGCCGCGATGGTCTCAGGCGCAGGCTTCGTCGTACGGGGCCGATGACTTGAAGGGCAACGTGTTGACGCCGTTTGGATCGGTGCGGGCGGGCAACGAAAACGGCAGCATTCCGGCCTGGACTGGTGAGAATCTGGCGCTTCCTGCGGGGTTCGAGAATGGAACAACGCCGCAATACTTTACCGACGAGAAGCCATTATACAGCATTACCGGGGCTAATTACTCCCAGTATAAGGATAAGTTGGCGGCGGGCGCGATCGCATTGCTGCAAAGGTATCCGGACTTTCGAATGGACGTGTTTCCGACGCACCGGACGGCAATCGCACCGCAATATGTTTATGACTATATCTACAAGAATGCCACAAATGCACAGCTCTCGGCGGACGGCAACTCAGTGACGAGTGCTTATGGCGGCATTCCCTTCCCGTTTCCAAAAAACGGACATGAAGTCATTTGGAATCATGAGTTGTCGTGGCAAGGTACGACGGTCTACTACACGGGCGACGCACATCTGATCACTGACTCTGGCGAAGTTGTGTTGGAGTCCAGAGTGCGGACGTGGCAGCAATTTCCCTACTACTTTGAGAACGGCGAGGCACGCTGGAATGGATTTTTTAATGAGGCATTTGTCAAAGCGATTGCCCCACCGTACCAGGCCGGCACGAACATTATAAATTTACAGCCTGTCAATCAGATAACCACACCAGTAGAGGCTTGGGAATATCTTGTTGGTCAACGCCGGGTCCGGCGGGCCCCGGAACTGCAATACGACACCCCGAACTCGATTACTGGCGGCACATCGAATTGGGACGAAGCTTTCATTTTCAGCGGCAAGCTTAACGAGTACGATTTCGATTTTGTTGGCGTTAAGGAGATAATCGTTCCTTACAACTGCAACAAGTTCAACGTGGCGGCGATCTCTGATCAGTTCAAACCGCATTTTATCAACCCTGATCTCACAAGGTGGGAGCTGCATCGGGTCAAGGTGGTAGAAATGACGCTGAAGCCGAACTCTCGTAACGTCGATGCACGCCGAATCATCTATTGTGACGATGATGCCGGGAGTGCGTTAATGGGCGATGTCTATGACGCCTCCGGAGCGTTATGGAAGTTCCAACATAACTTACCTGCAATTTTTCCAAATGTGCCTGTGCTCAATACGACCTCGAATTTTAACTCTTACGATATGCACGCCGGCACCTATTCATCGGCCGCCCATTATGACAATGAGTGCATGCCACAATGGAAGCCAATTCCGGAGCTACCGGCTTCGTTCATGACACCGGGTCAGTTAGAATCTACAGCCGGTGGATTTTAGCCTTATGAGCAGCCTTAGCGGCAATTCGTCGAAAATGCTTCTTAACCGATGATAGTCGCTTTTAGGCTCAAGGCGGCCTCGATAAACCTCAGCCGGATCTTTAAGAGATCGGTATAGGGACATGAATTAGACAAAGGTGCTCAGATCAGTAGCTAAAAAGGGGAAGCTAAAATGAAAATGCAAAAAAACAATTGCTATATGCTACTATCCGGTATCGCTTGCGCAGCACTCATGTGCTCGAGTCACGCCGCGCACGCGTTTGAATATCTGTTTGATAATGGTGTGGATGTTCGCTTCGATAATACACTACAATATTCGGTGACGGAGCGTACCGCGCCCGTAAGCTCTTATCTCGGAGGCCAAACTGGTGCCGCTGAGAATACCAACGATGGTGACGACAATCTACGTGCCGGCATCGTTTCAAACCGTGTCGATTTGCTGACCAAATTCGATATCAGCGATAGTGGCTTCGGCTTCGATACGACGATCGATAGTTTTTATGACGCCGTTTATAACCAGAAAACACAGAATACCGATGGATCGACCTATAATCCCGCGCAACAGCCGGCCAGCAAGTTCACCACCGCGACTGAGACGGAAGCTGGTCGGGATATCCAGCTGAGAAACTTATTTGTATATGGTTCCCATAATATCGATGGAATTCCGGTCACGCTGCGCGTCGGCCGTTTGGTCAATTTATTCGGAGAAAGCCTATTTTTTGCGCAAAATGGTATTGCCTACGGAATGGCACCGCTCGATATTGAGCGTGCCAGCAGCGTACCGAATACCCAAGCAAAAGACCTCTTTCTACCTGTGGGACAGGCGCTGATCTCGGCGCAATTAACCAATTCTATTTTGGTAAGTGCATATTATCAGTTCGAATGGGAAAAGTTCAATTTTATCCCGGCCGGAAGTTATTTTTCAACAGCTGACCTTATCGACGAAGGTGGACAAAGGATTTATGCATCGCCAGCAGGTCCAGATACCGCGCTTTATTTTTACCGAGCCCACGATATTAGCGGTTCGGATACCGGTCAGTTCGGCATCTCGCTGCATTATGATCCGATCGGATCGAGTTTTGACTTCGGATTTTATGCCCTTCAATATAATGACTCCGAGCCACAGGTTTATACAACGGTAAGGGCTGGCGCGCCCACGGTTGTTTCTGGAACTGCACCTGGTTCCCCGGATGCGCTAAGCCTAGGCACCTATCAAACGGTTTACGCAGATCATATTCAAATATATGGCGCCTCGACCAGTACGACAATCGGTGCGCTGAATTTAGCCGGTGAGGTTTCTGTCCGCGCCAATGAAGATCTCCGAAGTACCGTTACGGTGACACCGAACGAAATCGGCGCCAATAATACCAATCACGCGCTTTACGCCATCGGCGATGTCGCGCATTACCAGGCTTCCGAAATCTATCTGGGACCAAAACTACCCGGCTTCTGGGATAGCTCTTCGGTTCTGGGTGAAGTCGCCGGCGAGAATCTTTTCGCAATCACCGCCAACAAAGATAATTTTGACCGCGTTGATTCGCAGCACATGGCGTTAGGCCTCCGTACCGTTGCATCGGCCACCTATTATCAACTTCTCCCAGGTCTCGACGTATCGCCTAATATAGGGCTAGGTTGGAACTTCATGGGTAAGTCACCCGATACGCCTGCGTTTAATACCACCGGTATCGACCGAGGTGGGGATATCACCTTCGGCATCGCGGGGACGTACCTCAATAAATGGACCGGCGGTATCAGCTATACACGCTACATCGCACCACCACAGCGAGACCCTTATGCAGATCGCGACTTCGTCTCCTTCAACGTCGAACGAACTTTCTAGGGAAAGACGTGTACAACTTCTACGGCACCAAAAAATTTCGATGATCAGCAAAGGTACCGAGCTAGGTGCAACAGTTTTAGCTTAGTTAAATGTAAAGGACTGCACACCAGAGCTATCAACAGGATGGGTGTTCATCAGCTTGCCGCGTAGAATAATACTCGGGAATTGCTATATATTGTAGCTTAATTAGTAGTTTAAAAGTCCAAATAGGTCGATGAACAAGGACATAAGGAAAATTTCGTGATCAATCAAGAAGCGTCAGATCTAGCTAACAATCCCGCGGAAATCGCTGGGCTGACGAGTAGATGGTATGAGAATACGCTTGTTGTCCTTCTTTCGCTGTCCGCGGGTCTAATATTTTTGGACCGTTTGGGCATAATCTTTGTATTCCCACAGATTCACCGGGACCTTGGGCTTGACCACGCGCAGTTGGGCATGCTCATGGGCATCACCTCACTGACCTGGGCGTTATCAAGCGTCATCGTTTCATTCGTCTCGGATAGTTTGGGGGGGCGCGCTAAGTTTATCATCGTGCTTTGTTTGATCGGGTTTTCCTGTGCGACAGGACTGATTGCCGTGACGACAAGTTTCGCCGGCCTGCTAGTAGTACGGGCTATCGCCGGAATGTTCTTTGGGCCCGCCGCACCTCTAATGCTGTCGGTGGCGGCCAAGTCCTCCTCTCCGCACAGGCTCGGCACAAACGTAGGAGCCGTAGGTGCAGGTATGGTACTTTTGGGCAACGCGCTCTCGCCTGTGCTTGTTACTGTACTCGCGAGCAAATTTGGCTGGCACCTTGCTTTTCTATACCTTGCCTTACCAGGCTTACTTTTAGCCGTGGTGCTTGCAATACTCGTCAAGCCGGACATGCCGATGAGAGGGCGAGTGATGGCCTCCCCCGGTCGCGCCAGTCTCCGCGAAACGATCGAACTGTTAATGAACCGTAATCTCGCCTTGGCTGTACTCGGCGGATTGACGCTGATCAGTTTCTTGATAACTTTCCCTAGCTTCACGCCACTTTTTCTGGGTCAGGACCAAACGATATCGACTGGAGAGCGGACGACCTTACTGACAGTGATGGGTCTATGCTTCGGAGTGGGAAACTTTTTCATTCCGATGTTGTCTGATCGGTTTCGGCGCAAAACTTGTGCGCTTGCGGCAGCGTTCTGTATAACAATTTTGCCAGCTTTGGTTGTAATTATGCGCTGGCATCATGCAGCCATTCCGCTCGTCTTGGCGGTCCAGTTCGTGGCCGGCGGTGCGATGCCAATGGTGGTATTCATCATACCGAGCGAAAGCGTACCTAGGCGTGTAGCCGCAACCGCCTTTGCGCTACCTCTTGCAATTGGAGAACTATTTGGCGGCTCGACGACGCCGGGCATTGCAGGACTTCTATCGGACCATTATGGCTTAACGTCCGCGATGTGGTTCTGTTGCGCTCTCGGGGCCGTTACCCTTATTGCCGTTCTGGTAATGCGGGAACCGCCAAGGCGGAGCGACTTAGCAAACAGCGAACTTGGATTCCAATCGTGAAGTAAACGTTACGTGGGAACGTAGGGGAAAAACGGTTATTTTTGGTGGTCGAGGGCGTTGCCTCGTTCGCATCGTACCAGGGATCCTCTATTAACGTCGTCTTTAAGCTCGGGACGGGGAAATGAAACTTACGCTCATCTGCAGCGGGTCTCACTATGTCCGAGTACCCAGGAAGTCATTGCACTCAAGACGAAGACAATGATCGATATTGGCCAAAAAGAATAGCGATTCATATGCGAAAAAGGAAATTCTCGCATAAATCGACCAAATTTGTGTAGAACGGCTAAAACGATCAATCGAATTCTGATAAGATTTTAGTCCGAACGCTGAAATAAATTTATGATCTTATCGCTAATTGGGTGAAGGAGAATGATGGCTGTATGATTTAGAAGCCCGGGAGACGATCGCCAAACTTGGTCAGCGTGAGATTTCAACGTCGAACCTTGTCGATTTTCAAATATGGTCGAATTTTCGAACATTTAGCTTGACGGTCCATGGTGCTGATGTTACCGAAAACTTGGTCGCAGCCGAGAGCATAAGCTGAGTTTACCGTCGTGGCGGCTTCTACATATAAACTTTTCTGAAGTGAGACGTTGGCGGTGAAAGCTTAAGAAAATGTTTGATTCGCGGTCGAAGGATATCTAGCCCGAAGGCTATGGGCGGAGCAACTGTTTATGTTGAAATTGTCGGCCAAACTAGACAGTCTAAAAGGAGGAACGCTTTGAGCGCTGCAATCACCGAAGAAGAGAGCTCTCAGTTTGTAACTGGGCCCCGTTTCTTTACGAACTATACCGGGATGAAAATTTCGCATGAGGAGGCGATTCAACGGGCACGGACGATTTCTCCAGTGGCAAAACGCAACGCCGCCGCCACCGAGGATCTTCGGCGCCTACCAGAAGAAAATGTTCGGGCAATTCTCGATTCCGGTTTGATGCCTCTGATGCGGCCAAAGAAATTTGGTGGTTATGAAGGTGATTGGATGACCCAGCTTGATTGCGTCAGCGAGGTCGCGCGCTTCTGCGGCTCGACTGGCTGGGTTATGACATTTTTCATTCAGCATCAGTATTTTCTCAGCCTGTTCAGCGATGAGGCGCAGTGTTTCGTATACGAACGCGACTCTAATCCAACCATCCTCACCTCGTTTTTCAACCCGGGTGGAGAAATCAAAGAAGTCACGGGCGGATATGAAATTAGCGGCCGATGGAA
Organism: Acidocella sp.; assembly: GCA_965276685.1. Taxonomy (GTDB): domain Bacteria; phylum Pseudomonadota; class Alphaproteobacteria; order Acetobacterales; family Acetobacteraceae; genus Acidocella. The sequence continues at coordinate 2,814,347 of OZ255623.1, read as the reverse complement.
TTTTGCTTCCGGGGCCGATTATTGTCACTGGGGCATCGTTGGAGGCGTCGCGCCGGGCGGAGAAGGCAGGGCAAAAAAACATTTGAATTTTCTTCTGAGGCCAGATCAATTTAGAATCGAACGCGTTTGGAAATCGGTTGGATTGAAGGGGACGGGAAGCAATGATGTCATTGTTGAGTCAACCTTCGTCTCCAACGCGTTTGTCTACGACCATGATGAGGCTCTCATTGGCCGCGCACCGGGACACTCCGTTAACGAAGGTGTGATCTATCGTTCTCCGCTCATTCTCAACACGGGGTTCGCGGTGATGACCCCGATGCACGGTATTGCCCGAGGTGCATATGAATCTTTTGTCGAATTCACGGCGGGCCGCGCCACCAATGCTTTCGGCGGCAAACCAACCGATCGGGCGGACATACAAATTGCGATCGGTACCTCTAAGGCCGAAATAGATTTGGCTTATTTGATTACGGAGAAGCTCAACGCGACGGTGCTGGAGGATCGAAAGATTACTCGCGCCGACGCGGTGCGGCACAGGCGCGACTTTGTATTGATACAACAGCTCCTGCAGCGGGCCGTCGACCGCCTTTTCGACCTGAGCGGAGCGCGCGGTCTACAAGTTGACCAGCCGCTCCAGCGGCATTGGCGAGATCTGCACGCGATTGGCCATCACGCTGCCTGGGCCGCCCCCTCGTTGCAAATCGCTGGTCGCGATGCACTCGGACTGCCTCCCCTGCCAAGCGACACATATCCTCTCGACTAGGAGACCTGAATGCAAACGAAGTGTTCCATCGCAATCATCGGAGGTGGCCTCGCGGGATTGGCGACGGCGCACGCCCTTTCCGCAGTTGGCCTTAAAGCTGATATTTTCGAAACCGCTCCGGCTCTAGGTGAAATCGGCGCCGCCGTCAGCACCTCGCCACAGGCCAATAAGGCGTTGCAGGCGATCGGACTTGGGGATAACATCGCTGCGATCGCCAACGTATCTCCTGGTATCTACACTAGGAATATGCAGACCGGCGAATTCCTTGAGTTTCGCGATGCGGGGGAGGCGGCTGCCCGTTATGGTGCGCCATTTTATACTTTCCATCGCGCGGATTTGATCGATTCGCTCGCTCGCGGGCTTAAGCCTGACGTCATTCACCTCGGCCATCGTCTCGTTGGCCTCAAAGAGCATGGCACCGGCGTTGAGCTGACGTTTGCGAATGGTGCGTCTGTAGAAGCAGATATCGTAATCGGCGCAGATGGCGTGCGGTCTGCGACCCGCCAAGCGCTCTATGGCGAAGACCATCCTTCTTATACGGGCCAAATGGCATGGCGAACGCTTTTAAAGGGAAGCGACGTGCCGGTCGAATGCCTTGAGCCTAATGGCCATGTACAATGGATCGGCCCGGGTTGTCATTTTATTGCGTATTATATTCGGGGCAAAGACGTTGTGAATATTGTCACTCAGCAAGATACTGGCAAATGGGTCGGGGAGGGTTGGTCCACGCGCGGAGATCCAGAAGAGATGCGTAGCAGTTTTCCTAATCCTGAGGCAAGGCTGAAGGCATTATTGAGCCTTATTACGGATTGTACAAAATGGGGCTTATTTACCCGGCCGCTTACAGCAAATTGGGGCCGGGGCCGCGTTCAGCTTATTGGCGATGCAGCGCATGCGATGTTACCGAACGCGGGACAGGGCGCGTGCCAAGCGTTTGAAGATGCCTATATTCTTGCACGATGGCTCGAATCGAAACGCGATAACCGTGTCGACGCTTTTGAAAACTTTCGCCGTGTGCGTGTGTCGCGTGTGCACGCGATCCAGCGACTATCCATTTTGAACGCTCGCTTTAAACATATGAGCGATCCGAATGCCCAAAAGACATTAATATCCTCCGGAAAGGCCAGTACGGAAGGCAACATGGATTGGGTGCTCAATTTTGACCCCGTGGCCGACTGGGACAAGGAGCCGGTAGTACCGTTGATGGACATTGCAATATGAGGAACTTCCCCCTACGCCGCTGCTAGGATAGACCTAGAGCTATCTGTGGTTCCGGCGATACATTTTTAGGGCCAACTGAGTGATTGCGGTTAGAGAATAGGGCACGGAGTAGCCATACTTGCCAAAAACTCGATCTAATCGTGATAAATTATAGTCTTGGAAAACCTTATAGGCGGCGAAGCGCGAATGCATGGCGCTAGTTTGAACGCGTCAAATTTAAAAGGAGTGCGACTATAACGATTTGTTATGAAATGATTGGTCGAGGACCAAAAAAGGTTTTGGTGCTACACGGTTGGTTCGGTGACCATACGGTATGGGCACCAACATTCCCATTCATTGACCGAGACAAATTCTGCTTTGTCTTCATCGATTACCGTGGCTATGGACGGTCGCGCGGCATATCTGGTGAGTATTCGATAAAACAAATTTCCGCCGATGCAGTTGAACTCGCTGGGCATCTAGGGTGGGATAAATTCTACGTCATTGGCCATTCAATGGGTGGGCTGGCGGCTCAACGTATCGCGCTCGACGCGCGACAGAGGGTTCAAGCCATAGTTGGGGTGACGCCCGCGCCGGCGACGGGCATGCAGATGCCACCTGAAGTGGAGGCGATGTTTGACGCGGTCGCCGATAGTGATGAGATCGGTTATCAGATTATCAGCGCGTCGCTGGGCAATCGCCTTAAGCCGGAAGTTGCCAAGCACATTATGCGCTTTACGCGCGAGACAACGGAGGTCGCGGCCTTTCGCGACTATGGCCGCTCCTTCATCGAGACGAACTTCGCTGAAGAAGCGAAGACGATCGATCTTCCAATCCTCATTTTGGTCGGTGAACACGACGGTGGAATCACGGAGCAATTAGTGTCGGAGATTTTCCCATCCCTTTATCCGCATGTGCAGATCGAAATCATCTCTAATTCCGGTCATTACCCGATGTTAGAAACACCAGCATTTCTAATCACCCGCCTCGAACAATTTTTATCATAGATACAGGCATTGTGGGTCATTAACTTTCTTTATTGCAGAAGAATGGCCCTGAACTTTAGAAATACATAGGGAGGCACGAGCTCCCTTATGTTCGTTATCGGTGCAACTACCTGCTTAATGCGTGGCTGGCGCGTTGACTGGGAAATAACGCGCGAGCCAAGGCTGAACGACGCCCGTCACTCTCGGTTCGTCATACATCGTAAAATGATCGATGTCAGCGAACAGATGCAGTTCAGCGGGCTGACCGGCCCGGCGAAAAAGCTCAAGAGACAGCTCGGTCGGGGTCACCGTATCAAAGGCTGCGTGGGTCAACAGAAGTGGCCGCGGCGCTATGGCGCCGACCAAGTCATTGGCGCGAAAGTCGAACATGCTCTGCGCTGTTTCGGCCGGAAACTCCATAATCGAACCTGGCGGGAGCCCCTTTCGGAGATGCTCCGGTATTGGAACAATCGCGAACCTCGATACCATTAGTGAATCACCGGTACGGGCCTTATGCTCTTTACCATTCCTCAGCATATCGCTAAACTCCTGCCATGCTTCGGGCGTCGTATGTTGGCCGCGAAACTTAAGCTCACCATTGCCCCAACCGCCATTTGACAGGACCGCAGCGACGCGTTTGTCGGTGCCGCCGGTATAAACCGCCACCGCCGCCCCCAAGCTTGATCCGACAAGGGCGATACGGTTAGGTGAAATATTAGACAGAGATTGTAGAAAGGTAATTGCGTTCTGGGTATCGCGCACCTGCTCCATGCAAATGATGCGACCGCGTTCTCCGTCGCTACGTCCACAACCGCGGAAATCGAAAAGCAACGTGGCGTAGCCGAGACCACCAAGAAAGGTAGCCGCGTTTCTGGCGTCACGGCTCTCACAGGTGCCGCCGAAGCCGTGCAGGATAATAAAGGCCGCGCTCGTTACCTTAGGCGAGGTATCGTTCGGCACTTGCAGCAAGCCACGTAGCGTCAAGCCGTCCGATAAAAATTCTACTTCTTTTTCCACCATGTTACTCCTCTTTGATTTCAATAGCATTCGTATCTGCCGATGCGACATGCCTGCCGTGCGGCTAGTATCCTTGAAGAAGAAAATTACTTGGGATGGCCGGACCCCAGACGTCCCGCCGGGTTTGGCCCACCCAAGTTTTTGGCTTTTGGGGCCGGTTTTCGTGCCAAGGTTTCGGGTCAAAATTTCCGTGCGCTTCGTCGGACATGCGATCTAATTCGGTAAAAAGCTCAATCATTAGGCCATCGGTATTGAGATGGTAGGTTGCAATGTTATGCCCTGGCCCATGGCGCACGGGCCCCCAAATAATTTCAAGCTTTTCGTGGCCGAGCACGTCGCAGGATTCAGTCAGGTGGGCCGCGTCCCGCATTTCGAAAGCAAAATGATGCATGCGTTGTTGCTCCGACTTCAGAAAATTTACCGTGTGGTGGTCGGGGCCGCATCGCATGAAAACAAAAAACCTGTCGACCCAATCGGAAACGCGAAAACCGAGAACCCGCTCATAAAAGTCTGCCGTCAAAACCGGATCGTCGACAATGAAGGCGACGTGACCCAATTTGAACGGACTGATGCCTGGCCCAGCCTTTACGGATAAAAAGGCAGTTTCCGACAGCAATTCAATTTCAGTGCCATTAAGATCTTTGAATATCAGACTTTGTGGCGCAGTGAGTTGAGAGTCTTTGTGAAGTTGTGCGCTGATCCCTTCTTTGGCAAGTTCGCGCTTTGCTGTTGTAAGATCGGTTTCCGGCACAATCTGAAAAGTCAATCGCGCGCACCTTGCAACGGGCCCGTGCCGCAGAACTACGGCCAGTTCTCCTACCCTTGTGGCAAGGTAAGCGTTGCCTGCATCGCGCGCGGCGAGGTCCAGTCCCATTATGCGTTGATAATAGTCGAGCTGGCGCTCAACGTCGGGAGTTTCCAACGTGATATATAGAATACGCGATGTTTTGATCATAGTAATGAGCTTTCCTGAGATCGGGTACGGTTTTCGTAGGAGCAGGTTAGTCTCCCGGTTGCATTTCGATAGTGCTGCCGAGTAGTTCTGCGAACTTGTCGGAGAAGTTTTCAAAGTTGTTCTCCGGTATGCAACCCGCGACACATCGGTCGGGACGGAGAACAATTATTTTTCCGGCGTGACGAGTAAGAAGTTGTTGGCCTCGGTCATCACATGCTAAGGAATTACTGGAGTTACCCTCATCTAAAATCCCCCTACTTGTCAGCGCGACCACGCTAGGCTGCAGATGCTTCCAAGGAACTAGGTGGAGGGCATTTTGCAGATGGCTGAAAGAGACATTCAGTCCTATCAGCGCGAACCAGGAACCGGCAATCTCGTCGATCGAGGTCGGCTGACCATTTTTTTCTATGACTCCGAAACGAGGGAGAATACGACCAGTTATGCCGTCGTCGCCTTCCGGGTTCTGGACCAATAATCCCTGCTTGAGAAAGGGGCGTGGAACATAACGCATCTCGCGGAAATAGCGGCGTACATTTGGAAGGAGGTTCGCCAATGCGAACGCGGCATCCCGAACGATGCTAAGCGTGCGCGATCGTATATTTGCAAGGCGCCCAACCCGAACGGAATAGTCAACAGTCGCCCGTATGTGCTCGCGGCGCTCCGGATCGTAGCTCGCAAGGATCTCTGTGGCCGCTTGGCCCCGCAGCACCGCTGCAAGCTTCCAGCAAAGGTTTGCTGCGTCGCGCGCGCCGGTATTCATGCCTTGGCCACCGAACGGCGGCATGACATGCGCCGCGTCGCCAAGAAGGAATATCCGGCCATCGTAAAGCCGATCGGCCAGCCTTTCAGAAAATCCATAAATCGCGCGCCGGATGATGTTGAGCGGTACATTTCGATACGGCGTATGCCTATCAACAAGTTCCCGAATTCCAGCATCGGTGAGGATGCGTTCGTGATCGTCGTCGGGAGATAGCATGAATTCGATTCGACGGCCTCCGTACGGCGCAGGCACGCTGTTTACCGGCCTCGTTGGATTGCAAAAAAAACGGGAATGATTCACCTGGTCAGGAAAGTCCGCGAGGTCGAGAACGAGATGTGGCTCATCGATTCTGGTGCCCGGAAATGCAATACCGAGGGCGTTCCGAACAAAACTCCGTGCGCCATCGCAGGCGAGTACATAGCGAGCCCTAATTTCACAGTCTCCGGCATCCGTCTTCACGGTGACGGTAACGCCCTCGCTGTCTTGCGAGATTGCCGATAGCGCAGCGCCATAATGGACCCGAGAAGCCGGAAAACGACGGCATCCCTTGAGAAGAATTTTCTCAAAGACTGGCTGTAATACGGCGTTTCGGTTGCCAAACCCGTTTAGGGTAATGAAGCCGGGAACCTTAACGAGCGCGAACCCGAATGGGGAGAGAAAGTGAACTCCGAAAGGGCGCGAGACATTAGGCCTAAGAGCTTCGGAAAGTTTTAGGCCGTCAAGCAGGCGCATATATTCATCATCTACCGCAATAGCCTTGGGCATATCGGATGTCACCGGCCTCTGCTCGATAAGCAGACAATCTACAGCAGAGGAACCGAGCAGATTGGCAACCGTAAGACCGACTGGCCCTGCTCCCACTATCAGAACGTCAACGAGGGAGGGGAGTGGATCCTTCGGGCCCTCAATCGGAGCGATCAGATACAGCGTCTCACATAGCGTCAGCGCGGGCTTCGCAGGATCTTGAGTGCCGCTTAGCGCCGCCTTCTTATTGTTCAACTCCATGTCCATCACTGTAAATTCATGCAAAGTGCCAAGCAACTGATCATCGCGACACCACCCCTGGATCGTATGAACACGAATTGTCTAGGCAAACGCTTGTTTTGGAATAACCAAACCAGATCCGCGCGGCCAGCACGCAAGCATAGATCTGGCCCCTTGTGCATCAGGACGTTCGCCACCAACCTAGAACAGAACATTCCATTGGCCATAAGCTACTCACTTGCGCAAAAGAAAATCTATGCTGGCTTTATTGAATGCTTCGGGATCCTCAAATTGAGGCCAATGCCCGACATTGTCGAGCGGTAGCCGCACCACGTTTGGGAATAGCTCAGCCATCCGTTGCGCAGTATTGCGAAAAAGTGGCCGATCCTTTAGTGACTCGACTACCATTACAGCGGCCTTGACCGACCGACATTCCGTATCCGTAATCAGATTTTTATGAAGATATTTTGGTCCAAGAACCGCCAGCACATGCTCTGCCGCAGCCTTCGCTTCCGGGTTGCTATAGGACGCCTGACGCAACGCAACGAGATCATCGATACATTTCTCCTCGCGGTAGAATAGGGCCTCAAATATCTTTCTTATGTTCTCCCAACTTGGATCATCATATGCCCGCCCCCGTCTCGCGATAATTCCGTTTATTTCCTCAGCATCATCCGCAAGCCCGAAAGGTGCGTTCAAGATGACCTTGGCTGTCATTTCCGGATGTGTCGAAGCAAACCGCACTGCTACCCAAGCGCCCAGCGAAATTCCAATCAGCGACGCTCGTTGCACGCCAACGGCAGCCATGAATGCAGATATCTGCTCGACATAATCGCCGATCTCGTAATCTCGCTGCGGCTTGCCGCTAAATCCGCTGCCCATGAAATCTATCGCAAAGCAGTTGAAATGCTTAGAAAGTGGCCCAAGGGTCGCCATGTAAGCTTCCCATGTCCCTCCCGTGCCGTGCAACATGATCAGTGCTGGCGCGTCCCTTGATCCAGCCTGGACGTAACGCGTTTTAATTCCTCCCGCATCGATCCAATCCTGGCGGAAAGCGACCGTCGACAAATGGCTCCAGATACTCTCGTAGGCTGTTGTAGACAATGCACATTCCTCCTAGGCCTAGCGAGGGCCAAGTTGCCCATCATGGCTCCTATGTTTTCGACTAAATCAAAATTTTCGAAAAAGCAAGAGAAGTTACGCTGATCGGTTGGTTTTTGGTTTCGTCGGACGGCGCAATTTAGATCAGCGTAATTTCGTCCCTCCGCTTATCAACTTCCGCGATATATGGCGTCTCGGATCGCTGCTCCACCGACAGCCTTCATCACAAATCTTAAAATGTGCGATTTCCATAACGACTCTGAAACAGCCTCATTGGATGTGTTGAGGGGATAGCATTAATATGCGATGCACAACTTGCGGCGATAGCGACCACCTATTCGAGAGGTGAACGTGGAACTTATTCCGGTCGAACAGGAACGCTCACGGCCGAGCACGCATTATAGACTAACACTTTTTGCCCTCGCCATGGGCGGGTTTGCGATCGGGACGACCGAATTCGGTACGATGGGCCTTTTGCCGTATTTTTCGCGGAGCTTAAAAATAACCCCTCCTCAGGCTGGACACGTAATCAGCGCTTATGCGCTTGGCGTGGTGGTCGGCGCGCCAATTCTTGCGGTTCTCGTGGCCAGGTTCCGCCGGCGGGCGGCATTGCTTGGGCTGATGGTATTCTTTGCCATGGCAAACGGGCTGTCCGCTTCCGCGCCGGATTATCATTGGGTGCTTGCCTTACGGTTCCTGGCAGGTTTGCCGCATGGCGCTTATTTCGGCGTAGCCTCGCTCGTTGCGGCCTCCGTAGTTCCGCCGGAACGCCGTGCGCAGGCTATCGCGCGAGTAATGCTGGGATTGACGGTGGCGACGATCGTCGGTGTCCCCATCGCAAACGGCATTGGCCAACTGGTCGGTTGGCGATGGTCCTTTGCTTTGGTTGCGATTTTGGCATTTCTGACAGCCTTGCTGATTTACGTTCTGGTGCCGGAGGCCGGGATCGTAAAAAATAATATCATTAACCCGCTGCGTGAGCTTAGCGTTCTGAAGCGCCGGCAGGTTTGGTTAACGCTGGGCATCGGTGCGATCGGCTTCAGTGGAATGTTTGCCGTATACACTTATCTCGCCTCGACACTGCTTTATGTCACGAAGGCCCCCGCAGTCGTTTTGCCCTTCATGCTGGCTGCCTTTGGGATCGGCATGACCGCTGGAAATCTCGTAAGCGCCTGGTTCGCAGATAAGGCACTTATGCCGACCATTGCATGGGTGTTGGTATGGGCTGCGGCGGCGCTCGCGCTCTATCCGTTCGCCACACATGCGATCTGGTCGATGGCCGTAGTCATTTTGCTCATCGGCGGCGGGGGCGGTCTCGCAACCCCGCTCCAGGCACGCCTGATGGATGTGGCGGAAGAGGCGCAGACGCTGGCGGCCGCGCTCAATCACAGCGCTTTCAATACAGCCAATGCCCTCGGTCCATGGCTGGCCGGCATGGCGATCGGAGCCGGGTTCGGCTGGCAATCCGCCGGTTGGGTCGGCTGCGCCATGGCTTTAAGTGGGCTGGTAATCTGGGCAATCGCCGTGATGGATGACCGCCGAACGCCACGCGCTGTCGTCGTTTGATTCATCTCGAACTGCACGGCTTATTACTGCTGCCCCAACGCGTCGCAAAAAATTCTAGGTCATGACCTCCTATCCTACTATCCGGTGGCCGATTGATGCATCGCCCGCGCACGCGCTGAGCGGGCAGCCGGGCCAGCGAGGTGCGGCTCGACGCTTTCCGAAGCACCTGTGTATGACGCCGGCTGCGATGGTGGCCACCGCCCGCCCGCACCTGCTGAGGTGAGATAAGGGCAGAGTGCCGCGGCGTTCAGAAGACCTACCGGCCTGCATGGTGCCCACCGCGTCCGCTACCGTGCGTCACCCTTGATCTACTTCTAAATTCGCTGTTCTTCTGTATTTCTTTCGTATTAGCCGCTAAATAAATCCCTGTTTTGCTTTTAGGGAATTTCCCCATAACCCTCTATAAGCACTTGTTATTTTCCGTGAATGTTGGCTTTGTTAATCCAATTTTGGCGAATTCCCTGTAAATTCCCGTTTAGCAGGGAATTAGAGACGAGTTTGCAGGCGACTGCGTCCACCGCCATAACGTTTGGATCAGGACTCATTATTGCGGTGGAAAGCGAAAGCTGCTGCGAGACATAAATACCCTCCTGTTCCGTTAGACACCTCAGTGTCCACGAAACCGGCGGCAGTTCAGTCATCGGTTTTGAGCGTGCAGTCTCAGCCGCATCCCATAGCCCGCTTCTTCAATCTTTGGAGGCGTTCCTGCTTTCTTTGTTGAACGAGGTGCAAGCCACGTCGATAGCGGCCCGGTGGTTCGCTTCTGGCGCGCGCTCAATCTAGCCAGTCCGAGCCTGATCAATGTCGTCTCGAACATGGTGCTTCAGTTTAAGATATGATATCTTAAACTGATTGGTCTGGACTATTGTGCCTCTTTTCCACTTAGGGGAAAATATTGCACCATTAAAGTCCGGGATCAATCACCCCTAATTTTGCGAACCGGCGGCAACAGAAATATTGCCATTGGCGGTTTTAACCGAACGCCGTTGCAGCGACTAGGGTTTGCGGCTAAATGTCAAAGAACGGACCCGTAGCTCAGCTGGATAGAGCGTTGCCCTCCGAAGGCAAAGGTCACGCGTTCGAATCGCGTCGGGTCCGCCAAATAAATCAATGGATTATGGCTTGTCGGCATCAAGTTTCAGCCTCACAGAGTAACGAGCAACTCTGCCTTTCGAGACGCCGCCGGCTAGCCGGTCATTTGGTTGCCCGCAAGCTGGCATGAAAAATGCTTCTAAAATGCTTAAGTCTTATCGGCATGAGAGAAGGCATATGAGCCTGTCAGCATTGGATGGTTACAAGCCAGGCGGTTTTTACTGCGAAATGCTGCATGGCGCCGGCACGGAACTGATCCGCGAGCGGATCAGTGGGCTGCCCATCGAGGCGCTGCGGGCGCGCACCGCAAGAGCCGAGGCGGAGCTGTATAACCTTGGCATTACCTTCACGGTCTATTCAGAAAGAGATGCGATCGACCGAATCCTGCCGTTCGACGTCATACCACGGGCGCTGAGCGCCGTTGAGTGGTGCCAGGTTGAGCGTGGCGTCGTACAGCGTGTTGCGGCGTTGAACGCCTTTTTGCACGACATTTACCACGCGCAGCATATCCTGAAAGACGGCATCATTCCGCGCGAGCTGGTGCTCGGCAATGCGAACTACCGGCCTGAGATGCAAGGGCTGGATCTCCCGCATAAAACCTATGTGAATATCTGTGGAATTGACCTAATCCGCGATGACGGCGGTGCGTTCATGGTGCTGGAGGATAACGCCCGCACGCCTTCGGGCGTTGGTTACGTGATTGAAAACCGGCACATGATGTTGCGGGCTTTTCCGGATCTGCTGAACGGCATCGGCCTGCGCGGTATCGACGATTATGGCTTGCAACTGCTCGCCGCACTGCGCGACATGGCGCCTGCCGGAGGCGATAATCCGTGTGTCGTGCTGCTGTCTCCGGGTGCCTATAATTCCGCGTTTTTCGAACACGTGTTTCTGGCGCGCGAAATGGGTATTCCTCTGGTGCAGGGCAGCGACCTGACGGTATTGAACGACCGTGTTTATATGCGGACCACCAATGGCCTCGCCCGGATCGACGTGATCTATCGCCGCATCAGCGACGAATATCTCGACCCCGAAGTGTTCATCCCAAGCAGCATGCTGGGCGTGCCGGGCTTGATGCGCGCGTATGTTGCCGGAAACGTGACGCTGGCAAACGCTATCGGCACCGGGGTTGCCGATGACAAGGCAGTTTATGCCTATATGCCGCGCATCATGCGCTATTATCTGGGCGAGGACGCGATTTTGCCGAATGTCGAGACCCATATCTGCCGTGAGGCGGACGCCTTGCAATATACGCTCGACCATCTCGCCGAGCTGGTGGTTAAGCCGGTCGGCGAATCGGGCGGCTACGGCATTACCATTGGGCCGAAGGCAAGCCCGGCGGAACTCGACGAATGCCGTGCCCGCCTAGCTGCCAACCCGGCGAACTATATCAGCCAGCCCTGCATCAGCCTCTCGGTATGCCCGACGCTGGTTGAGAGCGGTGTCGAGCCGCGGCATGTCGATCTACGCCCCTTTGCCGTGACGGGTGCCAAGACCTGGGTGCTTCCGGGCGGCCTCACGCGGGTCGCGCTGCGCGAAGGATCATTGATCGTGAATTCCTCACAAGGCGGCGGGTCTAAGGACACTTGGGTGCTGGAATGACCGAGGTTCTGCTCGCCCGTTATGCGGAATGCACATTCTGGATGGCGCGCTATGTCGAGCGGGCGGAAAATCTTGCGCGCATTCTCGACGTGAACGAGACGTTTAGCCGCGACGCCAGAGGCAATCAGAACTGGCTGTCGATCGTGCAATTACATGCCGATGAGGAACCATTTTTTGAGTCGCATGAAGCGGCGAACGCCGATGCGGTGCTGCATTTTTATCTCCAGGATGCAGAGAACCCGAGTTCCATCGTCAGCGCGATCAAATCCGCGCGCGAAAATGCCCGCACGCTGCGCCCGCTTATTTCCACCGAGATGTGGGCTCAGCTGAACAAGTTTCAGAACCGGCTGGTCGCGCTGGAAGAGGCCGAACTTTCCCCGGGCCGGCTTACCAGCCTGTTCGGCGAGATCAAAGAAGCCTGCCAAACCCACACGGGAATCACTGAAGGTACATTTTACCGAGACCAAGCCTGGTATTTTTATCAGCTTGGCCGTTATATCGAACGCGCCGATCAGATTACCCGGCTTTTGGATATGAAATACCACCTTCTGCTACCCCACGCGGCGGAGGATATCGGTTCACCGGTCGATGTTAGCCAGTGGAACGCGTTATTGCGCTCGGCGGCGGGCTATCATGCATATCGGCGGCAGCATCCGCGTGGTATCACGCCGGAACGTGTCGCCGGTTTTCTACTGTTGAACCGGCAATTTCCGCGCTCGGCCTATTTTTGCGTTCGCCAGGTCGAGATGCTGCTGACCGAAATGAAGGCGCAGTTTTCTCTGCGTGGCGGAGACGATGCCGCGGAGGAATTGGACCGGCTTCGCGCTGTCCTCGGCACGCTTGGAATCACGGAAATTTTAAGCCAGGGCCTGCATGAGTTCCTGGACCTTTTGCAGCGTCAGTTCATTGCCGTAACGCATGAATTATCCGTCGCGTTTTTTGGCCACCGCCGCCGTCTGCCCGCAACGCCGTTGCCAGCCAACATGCAGCAGTCGCAATCCATGCTCGCGGCGCGGCAATAGCGATGCCGGTTCTTACCGTTCGTCACGTCACGGCGTACCGCTACCGGCATCCGGTTTCATTCGGCGAGCATAGGATGATGCTTCGCCCCCGGGAAGGCCACGATCAACGGGTACTTGCCGCGAAGCTGGTCATTACACCGGAGCCGGTAAACCAGCGCTGGATGCAGGATATGTTCGGCAACCATGTCGCTTACGCAAAGTTTGCCGGACGCGCCGCCGAGATTCGCTTCGAAAGCGCGGTCACACTTTATCACACGCCAAGCCACATGCCGGATTTTCCACTGGAAGAATATGCGCGCGACTATCCCTTTGCCTATGGCGCGGAAGATATGCCGGATCTATTGCGGCTGATCGAGCGGCACTGGCCAGATCCGCAGCACGAAGTGGATCGCTGGGCGCGGCAGTTTCTTCAATCGAAGGGCCAAACCGATACGCGCGCATTGCTGACGAACATGAACCAGGCGATCCGCCATGGCTTCACCTATGTCGCGCGGGAGGAAAAAGGCATCCAGCCGCCAGCGAAAACGCTGAAGCTGCGCAGCGGCAGTTGCCGCGATTTCGCCTTGCTGATGATGGAGGCCGTGCGCTCGCTTGGCCTCGCCGCGCGCTTTGTATCGGGTTATCTCTACGTGCCATCAAAGGCAGAGCGGCCCGATGAACAAAGCTTTGGCGGCGGCGCCACCCATGCCTGGCTGCAAGTGTTTCTGCCCGGTGCCGGCTGGATGGAATTTGACCCAACCAACGGCATTATTGGCAACCGGGATTTGATCCGCGTCGCAGTGGTGCGTGAGCCGTCGCAGGCGGTGCCGCTTTCCGGCTCCTGGGGCGGGTTTCCGGCCGATTGTCTCGGCATGTCGGTCGAAGTTACGGTAACGAAGGATGAGGCGTCAGCCATGGAGGGGCCGCGTGAGATGAATATGATGATGAACCAAAGCTAAAGGAGCACCCAATGGAGATTAAAGCTGGCTTTGAGATCATCTACGATTGCCCGAAGCCGACGCCGATGGTGCTGCTGCTGAACGTGCACCCGTCGCGCGAGCCGGATTTACTGAGTGAGCAGCGTCTCGTATTCGATCCGCCGGTCGAATCTCATGCATTTCTCGACCATTTCGGCAATCGCTGCACCCGTATCGTAGCACCCGCCGGAAAGCTTACCATGACCGCCGACTTCCGCATCGAGGACACGGGTGCGCCGGATCGCACCGCGCCGAACGCCCCGCAGATTTCAGTAGAGGATCTGCCCGATGAAGTGTTGACCTTCCTGCTTGGCAGCCGGTATTGCGAGACCGACCGCCTCTCGGATACCGCTTGGTCGCTGTTCGGCGAGGTGCTGCCGGGCTGGGCGCGTGTGCAAGCGATTTGCAACTATGTGCACGATCGTATCATTTTCGGCTACGAACATGCAAGGCCGACCAAAACCGCCTGGAACGCATTCATGGAACAGCGCGGCGTATGCCGCGACTTTGCACATCTCGCTATCACTTTCTGTCGCTGCATGAATATTCCGGCGCGCTATTGCACGGGCTATCTTGGCGACATCGGCGTACCTATTGTCGATGCGCCGATGGATTTCAGCGCCTGGTTCGAGGTCTATCTTGGCGGTGAATGGTACACTTGCGACGCGCGGCACAACCAGCCCCGCATTGGAAGGATTTTGATGGCACGCGGGCGCGATGCCACGGATGTTGCCATCACCACAACTTTCGGACCATGCATGCTTGCGGGTTTCGAAGTCGTGACGGATGAAATTTTACCCTGAAACACCACGCCAGAATGTCATGATCAAGCCGCCGCCGATGATTAAAACCCCGCCAACCAAAACCGGAGTTTTAGGCGGTTGGTTGAAAGCAAGATACGAAATGACCTGGGCAGCAACAAAAAACACCGCGACATAAACGCCTAGCAGACGGCCGAAATCCCAGCGCGGAAGGTTCACTGTAATGCCGTAAGCAAACAACGCCGCCGCGCCTGCGAAGAAGAACATGCCGCGCGACACGCCCCTGGGCGTTATTAAGCCCTTTCGTACAAGCGCGTCGCCCCCGGCTTCGAGAATTGCGGCCATTATCAGCAATGCCAAAGCCGGGAGAATCGACATTCAAAAATCTTCTTTCATCGCGTCATGCGAAGTAGCTGTCGTCGAGCAGCATATCCTCAAAAAACGCGCCGTAGCCAGCGTTTGGGTGCCGGATATGAATTTCCAGAACCCAAAGCAGTGCCGAGGGTTTGAAGTCAACCTCTGCCATGGGCCCTGCATAAATTGCCTCATGCGGAAAATCTGAGAGGCGGTGACCTGAGAGGTCCATGTTCAGCTCCCAGCCCATATCCAACGCTTCTGCGGTGGCAAAGTCATATAGTTCCTTGCCGCTCATGCCGGTGCTTTCCCATTTATGGCGCACTTTATGAAAAAGCAGCCGGGCATCCGCGGCGCATTTTTCCATATTTGCATCGGCGCCCACAACGAAAGTATCGCCGCCGTCGCCTTCCCATTCCTCCCAAACGGGCCCGATGTCGATGAAGAAAATGTCGTTTTCCTTCAGCACAATGCCGGGGTCAGAATCCGCGCCGAAAGTCTTCAGCGTGTTCGCGCCGAAGCGGACGTACACATCGTGCCAGCCGCGAACCATATCCTGACCCGCCAATATTTCCCTTGCCATGGCGACAGCGTCTTCTTCTACCATGCCAGGTTTTACTGCACCAGCGATTTGATGGATCACCGCGCGGGTTTTGCCCCGCATGGCGAGCATCTGCTCCTTAGCGAAAGCCGGGCCTACAGCCTCCAGCGTGGTTTTTTTATCTTCCAGAACAGCACTCATATCGCGGTCTCCTTTGAAATAACTCTGATTGGGGGAGGATCGAAATTGAAACTCAGGCCGTCATGGCGTGCGTCAATCATCGTTTGACAAGCCAGACGATGATTAGGCGCGCCAGCCTTAAGAATACGTAGCAGCCGGGCTTCCTGCGGCTGCGGGGGCGCCAGTCTGTCCAGCCATAGGTCGTCGATGGCCAGCCTGCATGTGCCGCACATGGCGCGGCCACCGCAAACGCTTTGGATTTTTTCTCCCTCACGGCGCAAGGCGGAGAGGATGGTATCGCCCGGTTCGGCGGGCACGGAGCGCCCGCCTAGCAGGTGCAGCATCAGGTCAGGCATCCTGTGCAGGCACCATGTCCGTAAAGCCACGGCTTGCCAGCGACAACCGGCGATGCTGTAGAACGATCCAGGCGCCACCGGCGATAAGATAGGCGACAAAACAATAGGGATAATATTTCACCGGGGCTGCGGGTATCGGATAAACGCTCCCCACCGTTGGGATGATGAGCAAAGCCAATGACGCAGCCGCCAAAACCCAATGATGGGGTTTGATCTGCCCGAGCGATCTCACATAAATCGGCGCCGCGATGGTGATGAGAATATACGGGACCAGAAAACCGAACGCCGCCATGGTTCCAGCATCATTAAAAATATCCAGAGGCTTCATGCCGGATAGCGAAAAATAGCTGGGAGCGGAGAACGAAATTGCGCTCATGATCAGAACGGCCACATGCGGTGTTTCGTTCTTGTGATGCGCGTCGGCTGTAGCTTTATGGAACAGGCCCTGCTTGCCCATGACGTAGATAACGCGGCCGCCGGAATTAAGGCAGGAAAGATTGAGCGCGAAAAAACTGACCATGGCGCAAGCCGAAAGCGGAGCCGCGAGATAAGGCATATGCACTAGCTTCGCCATCACGTTCAACGGCGTGGCGATTTGGTCCAGCGTCGTGGAATAGCCATGCGTGATCAACACTTCCGCATAGGTCACGAACACGAAAAATACGCCGGAAATAATCAGGGATTGAATGACGGAACGCGGTATGGATTTCAATGGGTTGCGCGCTTCGTCTCCAAAGGCGGTGGAAGATTCAAAGCCTACCAGGCTGAAGATTGCCACGACCACACCCAGGCCAAGGCTGGAGTAGGGAATAGCATGTGTGTTCACCTGTGCCGGATCTATTGCAAACCCCTTGGAACCGAGTGCCACGAAACAGACGAAGGTAATCAGCGCCATCGAGGTGGCTTCGAGAATCAAGATCACCTTCGCCGAAAGCGCAACGTTCTTCCACGCACAGAAGCTCGATATTGCGATACACACCGCAAACAAAAACACCGGAGGTACGTTATTAATCCCTACCATGCCTAGCAACGTGCCGGCGAATACCGCGAAACCCGTGGCGCCCGCGATGGAAATGCCAAGATAGGCCCAAATGAGCGACCATCCGCCAATCCCGCCCGCGGTATTGCCGAGACCCTTGCAAATATACTTATACATGGAGCCAGAACCGGCGAAGCGCGAGGCAAACTGGTTGAGGTTAAGCGCCACGAAGATGAGCATAACGGTGCCGAGCGCGTAAGAGAGCCAACTCCAGTTGCCGGTATTAGAGAACATCACCGGGACAATGAGCGCCGCGGTCATGGTGGGCGAAATTAGCGCTATGTTCTGGGCCAGCAATTCCAGCGGGCCGAGGGCGTCCTTCTTCAAGCTTCGGTCAGGCAAAATAGGTGCGGACATCGCTGCAATCCTTCGCAATCTGGCCGTCGGTTGCGGCCGGTTGAAAGAAATCCGGATTGCCGGTGCATGGCGGGGCGTTTTTTAATTAAAGCGTCAGAATTTGCTTTTAACGCGAGGGAGGGGTAGTTGAAACATCCAGTTTTATAATTCAATCTGGTCCAGTTTGAGGTACCGATGCTGCGGCCCTGGGATTTACGAATAGAACTTGACCGTGGCCTCGGCCAGCCTGCCTACCTGCAAATCGCCCATGCGATCATGGAAGCTATCCGGCGCGGGCGGCTCCCGCCGGGAACTGCGTTGCCTGGTTCCCGCGAGCTTGGCGGATTAATCGGCGTCAACCGCAAAACGGTGCAGCAATCCTATGAGGAGCTTATCGCTCAAGGGTGGCTGACAACGGAAGCCAAGCGTGGCACGTTTGTCTCCGCCTTGTTGCCTTCAGTGAGCAGCCCGCTGCAAACCCGTATCGAAAGCGCCAGCAAAACCGATTTCCCGCTCCGCCGCAATGCGCCGAACCTTGGTTTTACCGTTCCCGGCGCGGGCGTGTTGAGCTTCGATGACGGTGCTCCGGATACAAGACTGATACCGGCGGCCTTGATAGCCCGCGCCTATCGCCGTGCATTATTGGAAGCTTCGCGGCGCAACCGGCTCGGCTATGGCGACCCGCGCGGCCTCCTGCCTCTTCGGCATGCAGTGGCGGAAATGCTGAACGCGGATCGCGGATTGCAATGCACGCCGGACAATATTTGCATCACCCGCGGCAGCCAGATGGGGATTTACCTTGCCGCCCGGCTATTGGCGCAGCCAGGCGACGTCGTGGCAATCGAATCGCTGAGCTATCCGCCAGCCCGTGAGGCTTTCATGGCGGCCGGTGCCAAAATCGTGACGGTCGGACTCGACGAATCCGGTATGAAGCTTGACGAACTTGAGGCGTGTTGCCGCAAGCATAAGGTGCGCGCGGTATATGTCACACCGCATCATCAATTCCCGACCACAGTGGTGATGCCACCTGAACGGCGCATCAGGCTGCTCGCGTTGGCGGAGCAATTTAATTTCGCGATCGTCGAGGATGATTACGATCACGAATTTCACTTCACGCACCGGCCGATGCTGCCGCTTGCCAGCGCGCATGGCTGGGGCAAGCTGCTTTACATCGGTTCGCTCTCCAAACTGCTCGCGCCATCTTTAAGAATCGGCTACATCGCGGGCGCCGAAGCGGTGGTGCAACGTGCAGCCGCGGAAATCATGTTGATCGACCGCCAGGGCGATCCGGCGACGGAGGCGGCGGCGGCAGACATTATGACCACAGGTGCGCTGAAAAGCCATACGCGCAAGGTGCTGAGGATTTATGCGCAGCGCCGGGAGTGCCTCGCCAATGCGCTGCGGGAAAAGCTAGGTGGTGCAGCCGATTTTATTCTACCGCAGGGCGGGCTGGCGTTATGGGTGGATTTTGCTGCCCGCATTGATCTTGGCGCGTTGAGTGAGGCGACGGCAATGCACCGATTGTCGCTAACGCCGGGGCAGACCTTTGCAACCAACGGCTTCAAGACTAACGGCGCCAGGCTGGGTTTCGCCAGCATGAACGAACCCGAGTTGAAGGAGGCCGTTAACCGGCTGCAAAAAATCGCCGATTTTTGAGAGCTGATTCGGCAATGCCGAGAAAGTTTGACAACATTCGACGCGCAATGACCTGAAGTGTTGCGAGATTGGCATCGACTTCGGCTTGCAGCCAATCCATCGCTCCGGCGCCTTTAATCGCTTCGAGCGCCGCGGCGTATTCCGGCAAGGCCCCCCATTCTGCCACCGTAGCCTCGGTCAGCTCCAGATGAAATTGCAACCCGTAAGCGTGCTGGCCGATAGCAAATCCCTGTACTTCGCATCCCTCGCTCGTGGCCAGCAATCGCGCGCCTCGCGGTAGTTTCGTCACCTCCGCGCCGTGCCACTGAAAGCAGGCGCAGGGGTTCGGCAGCCCCGCGAAAATCGGATCTGTGCCAAGCTGGCGCACCGCGCTCATGCCCACCTCCGGCGGCGCCTTCATCAGGCCGACATCGCCGCCCATTGCAGCCGCCAGCAATTGCTCGCCGAGGCACATGCCGAGATACGGACGCCCGGCAGATACCCATTCACGGATGGCGGCTTTTTCGGCGGCCAGCCACGGGTGATTAGCCTCCTGCCAAACATCCATCGGGCCACCCATCACCAGCAGGACGTCGTAATCCTCTAGCGGAGGAATGGCCTCGCCTTCATCTAGTTCAACCTGACGCATGGTGTGACCATTCGCTGCAATCACCTCCCGGAAGCTGCCCGGATGTTCAACGGCAATGTGTTGAAAGACTAGTATTTTCAAGGTCTAACTCGCGTTTTATGTGAGCAACATCACTATATGAGTCCGAGCATTGCACGGAAATGGAGCCGATAAAACCTACGACAAAACTATGATATATTAATGGGTTTGGTGGGTGCACTAGGGATCGAACCTAGGACAAGCTGATTAAGAGTCAGCTGCTCTACCAACTGAGCTATGCACCCTACCTGTGGTCCTCTAGCAAGCTCAGCTGGTTATGAAAACCCCACCCGGCAAGCAAATTTGGCCCGGCGGGGGGGATTGCCTATAACCCCGCCATGAGCACACTCGACCCCGCCGACTGGTCCGATCTTCGCAGCCTCGGTCATAGGATGATGGATGATATGATCGACTATCTCGCGACGATTGCGGAAAAGCCGGTCTGGCAGCCGATGCCGGGCGCGGTTCGCAACGGCTTTAAAACCGGGCTGCCAGAGCGGGGAAGCGACTCCGCCGCGTTATATGAAAGCTTCCAGCGCAACATCCAACCCTATGTCAGCGGCAATACACATCCGCGTTTCATGGGCTGGGTCCAGGGCGGCGGCAATGCCGTTTCCATGCTGGCGGAGCTGCTGGCCGGGGCGATGAACGCGAATTGTGGCGGCCGCGACCATGTCGGCATCGCGGTGGAGCGGCAGGTGATCGGCTGGGCCGCGGAAATGCTGGGAATGCCCGCTGCCACTAGCGGCGTGTTGCTCACCGGCTCGTCGATGGCGAATTTCGTCGCGGTGCTTTGCGCGCGCTACAAGGCACTGGGCGAGGCGGCCCGGGTGGATGGCTTGCAGGGCAAAAAACTCACCGCCTATGCGAGTGCCGGGGTGCATCGCTGCGTACCCGGCGCGCTGGATATGGCGGGGCTGGGCGCGGCGGCGCTCCGCAAAATTCCGTTGGATAAAAACTTCCGGATGGATCTCACGGTGTTGCGCCAGACCATCGAGGCCGACATTGCCGCCGGTGCGCGGCCTTTTTTAATCGTCGGCACGGCAGGCTCGGTCGATACCGGGTCGTTCGACGATCTGGCGGCGCTGCACCGGCTGGCCCGGGTGCACCGCACCTGGTTCCATGTCGATGCTGCTTTTGGCGCGCTGGCGGCACTCTCACCCGCCCATGCTTCATTGTTAAATGGCATCGAGAACGCCGATTCGGTGGCTTTCGACTTCCATAAATGGGCGCAGGTCACTTACGACGCGGGCTGCGTGCTGGTGCGTGACCCGGATATTCATTTCGCCACCTTTGCACAAAAGACCAACTACCTTGCCGGGGCCAAGCGGGGCTTGGCCGGAGGCGAACCCTGGCCCTGCGATTTCGGGCCGGACCTCTCCCGTGGCTTTCGCGCGCTTAAAGTATGGATGACCCTGAGCGCCTACGGCAGCGAGAAATTAGGCGAGGTGGTGCAGACCACTTGCACCCTCGCGCAGCACCTCGCCGCGCGCATTAAGGCGAGCGGGCGGCTGGAGCTGCTGGCCCCGGTGGTGCTCAATATCGTGTGCTTTGGCGTCCTGGGGTTGAATGACACGCAAATCGTCGCGCTGGTCGCGGATTTGCAGGAGGAGGGGTTGTTTGCGCCTTCCACCTCCATGGTCAATGGCCGCCTGGCGATCCGCGCTGCGATCGTCAATCACCGCACGGCTCAAGCGGATATCGATGCCCTGGTGGATGAAATTCTATCGC
The DNA here is from genome assembly GCA_965276685.1 of Acidocella sp. Taxonomy (GTDB): domain Bacteria; phylum Pseudomonadota; class Alphaproteobacteria; order Acetobacterales; family Acetobacteraceae; genus Acidocella. The sequence continues at coordinate 2,792,743 of OZ255623.1, read as the reverse complement.
GGATCTAGACCCGATGACTTCAGGTGGAATCGCGTTACGATCCCAACTGAAGTCTGAATCCAGCTCTACATAGGTAATAGGGGGCGATTCAGATGTCATCGCGCTTTAAAGCTCGTGATGCAGCATCGCCATTCCGGCGACAGGGCTTTTTGCTTTAAGGATATAATCCGCCTGAATATCCCCGACATAGAGGTCTGTCAGGTCCGGCCCGCCCCAGGCAATGTTGGTTGGGCTTTGCATAAGCTGACCCGAGGGGTCGTGCGCGACGGTGAATTTTTTGCCCTGCGGTGTAATTGCCACGATTTTGCGCGCGGTGGGCAAAGTGACCCATAGGTTGCCCGCAACGTCGAACCCGATCCCATCCGTATAGCCAAGAAATTGCGCGAAGAATTTTGGAATTTTGAGTTTCGGGTTGGCCTTCATGCCGAGGACGAAACCGAGGCTGGGGCCATATTTTTCTGCCGGGCCCAGCGTGGCGCCGGGCAGAACAGGATAGCGCAATACATCGCCGTTCGAGGTTTGCGTACAATAGAGAAAGCGCTCATCCCCGGAGAGCGCCATGCCGTTGGCAAAGCGCAGCCCTTCCGCGACGATCTGCGTGCTACCATCGGGCCGGAGCACAAAAATGAAACCATCCGCCCGGCGGTCCAAGGCGTCCCACCAGCTGCCGGCTGAAGTGGAATGCGAACACCAGATGTTGCCGGCACGGTCGATCACCGGATAATTGCATGCGGTGAGGCTGCGGCCATCGACCTCGTTTACCAGAACACTTCTTGTACCCTTCGCCGGATCGTATATTTCCAGCGGACCAGCCGCATGATCATCGACGCCAAAATTGGCGATTATAATGCGGCCCTTTGCATCCATATTGATCCCATTAGGCGCGCCAGGGCATTTTGGGCCTAAAACCGTGAATGTGCCATCAGACGAGATTTGCGCCACCGCGCCGCCATGATGCGAGCAATAGACCGGCCCATGACGGGTCGCGACAATATCCTCCGGCCGGTGGACACCTTTGGCAATAGTCTGAAATTCCGAAAGCTCAATCTTTTTCAAGGGCATATTTGGCGCTCCATATTCGCGCCAGATGAAAAGAAATCGCCCAGGCTGTCAAACTCCTGCGGGGCTAACGCCAGCGGCGTCCGCCCCACCAGCCCCAGCCGCCACCAACCACGACCGTCGGAGCGTAATAGCCCGGTGCGTAATAGCCGGGCTGGCCATAGGCATAGCTGGACGGGTAATATACGCAGCCAGCAAGCGATGCGCCGGTTAAAATCAGGGCTGTGGTGATTGCCAATGCCTTCCGGGTGCGTTTCACTGCGTGTGATGCCATGACATACTCCTTGCGGTTATCAAGACCAAAATCTGCTTTTCATTTACGGCGGCTTTGGGGCCATAAGCTTGCGCGATTGTAAAACTATGCAACAACTTGCATCACCCGCAGCGATTCAACTTGCTGCCGCCGACTCCGTGATGGGTGCGCTCATTGCGCGGGTAGGGCCGTTGCGCCGCGCGGCGCCGCATTTTCAGGAGCCGTATCATGCGCTACTTTCCGCCGTGGCGCACCAGCAGCTTCACGCCCGGGCCGCCGAAGCGATTTTGGGGCGGATGAAGGGGCTTTGCGGCGACGCGATGCCCGAGCCCCTGGTGCTGCTTGCGTTGCCGGAGGAGACGCTGCGCGGATGCGGGTTTTCCGCCTCGAAAATCGCCGCGATCCGTGACATTGCCGAAAAGGCCGTGAACGGCGTGATTCCGCCCCGCGCGCGGGCGCTGCGGCTTTCGGACGCTGAGTTGATCGCGCGCCTCACCACAATACGCGGCGTCGGGCGATGGACCGTTGAGATGCTGCTGATTTTCACGTTGCGGCGGCCGGACGTGTTCCCTGTCGATGATTTCGGCGTACGGGAGGGCTACCGGATCATTCACGGCCTGGAGGCTCAGCCAAAACCAAAGGATTTCGCCGCGTTGGGGCAGGCCTATGCCCCCTATCGCTCGACGGCGGCGCTTTATCTCTGGCGCGCCGCTGATTTGGCGAAGGCGACGAAAGTAAAACAGTAAAATGGCGCCCGTTTTACGGGGCGCCATGATTGTAGTTTAAGCGCTCTTCGCCATGATCTCGTCCGCGATGTTGCGCGGCACGGGGTCGTAGTGATGGAACTGCATGGTGAAGGAGGCGCGGCCCTTTGTCATGGAGCGCAGATGCGAGATATAGCCGAACATTTCCTTCAACGGCACATGCGCGCGCACAATGATCGTAGAACCGGAGGATTCCTGATTCTGGATCATGCCGCGGCGGCGGTTCAAATCGCCCACCACATCGCCCACATGGTCCTGCGGCGTGGTGATCTCCACATCCATGATCGGCTCGAGAATGATCGGCCCTGCCTTCTTCATGCCTTCGCGGAAGCAGGCCTTGGCGGCGATCTCGAACGCCAGGGCGGAGGAGTCCACATCGTGGTATTTGCCATCAATGAGGGTATACTTGAAATCGACTGTCGGGAAACCGGCGAGCACGCCGGTATCCGCCTGGTTGCGGATGCCTTTTTCGACAGCCGGGATATATTCCTTCGGCACAGTGCCGCCAACGACCTTGTTTTCGAACAGCACGCCCTCGTTGCGCTCTTGCGGTTCGAATACGATCTTCACCTCAGCGTACTGGCCGGAACCGCCAGACTGCTTCTTATGCGTATAGGTTTCGGTATGCGCGCGGGAGATGGTCTCCCGGTACGCCACCTGCGGCGCGCCGATATTCGCATCAACGCCGTATTCGCGGCGCAGGCGGTCGATGATGATCTCCAGATGCAGCTCGCCCATGCCGGAGAGGATCGTCTGGCCGGTTTCCTGGTCGGTTTTCAGGCGCAGGGAGGGGTCTTCGCCAGCCAGCTTTTGCAAGCCGAGCGTCATTTTCTCTACGCCCTCTTTGGTCTTCGGCTCAACCGAAATATCGATCACCGGCACGGGGAACGCCATACGCTCCAGCACCACCGGGTCGTCGGAGGAAGCCAGTGTGTCACCGGTGCCGGTATCTTTCAGCCCGACGAAAGCCGCGATATCGCCGGCATGAACCTCTTTGATTTCCGCGCGCTTGTCGGCGTGCATCTGGAACATCCGGCCGATGCGCTCTTTATGCCCCTTGGTGGTGTTCATCACCGTGTCGGAGGATTTCAGCGTGCCCGAATAGACGCGCACGAAGGTCAGCGTGCCGTATTTGTCGTTGATGATTTTGAACGCCAGGCCTGAGAACGGGGCTGCCGGGTCCGCCTTGATGCGTCGAGCGTTCGGGTCGTCCTCCTGGCCTTCCTCTGGGGCGACGCGGATGCCTGGCACATCTACCGGCGAGGGCAGATAGTCCAAAACCGCGTCCAACAGCGGTTGTACACCCTTGTTTTTGAACGCCGTGCCGCACAAAACGGGGCGGAACGCGCCGGTGATGGTTCCGGCCTTGATGCAGCGTTTCAGCGTCTCGACCGAAACGTCGCCCTTGTCGAAATACTCTTCCATTGCCTCGTTATCGACCGAGAGCGCGGTATCCAGCAGCAGCTGGCGATATTCGGCGGCCTGCGCTTTTAAATTTTCGGGAATTTCCTCGTCATGGAATTTCGCGCCTAGCTCGCCGCCTTCCCAGATAATGGCCTTCATCTCGATGAGATCGACGACGCCGAGGAAGCTGTCCTCGATACCGATCGGCAGCTGCAAGGGCAGGGCGACGATGTCCAGCTTTTCTTTCAACGTATTGAAAGCGCGGAAAAAATCCGCCCCGGTGCGGTCCAGCTTGTTGATGAAGATGATGCGCGGCACGTTGTAGCGGTCGGCCAGGCGCCAATTGGTCTCGGACTGCGGCTGTACGCCCGCTACGCCCTCGATGATGAAAATTGCGCCGTCCAGCACGCGCAAGCTGCGGTTGACCTCAATGTTGAAGTCGATATGGCCGGGCGTGTCGATGATGTTGATGCGATGGTTTTTCCACTCGCACGTAACGGCAGCGGAGGTGATGGTAATGCCGCGCTCGCGCTCCTGGTCCATGTAATCGGTCGTGGTGTTGCCGTCGTGCACCTCGCCGATTTTATGGCTGACGCCGGTGTAATATAGAATCCGCTCGGTCGTGGTGGTTTTGCCCGCGTCGATATGCGCGGTGATCCCGATATTACGGATCGAGCCCAAGTCAAAATCAGCCATCAAAGCCTCCACGGGCAGTAAAGCGGTCAAAAGGGTACGGCGCCATCCCAGGGGGTTGGCGCGCATGGCGCGGCTTTTGCGTCAGCCGGGCCCGTTTGGCAAGCCCGGCCCTCTATAACGCCCGTAAATGTGGCGAGAAGTTTAAAAACCCCGTGCAATTTTTCGCCACCCCGGCCAAAAGCACGACATGACACGATTCCGCCTGTTCCGGATTCTCCGCGTCCGTCCGGTTTTTTCCACTAGCTATGCCATCGGCGCGCTCAGCTACTTCGCTTTGCTCCCGGTTCATTCGATAGCGCTCCGGGCCGTATCGGCCTGGGACATCGGCAGTTTCATGTTTATCCTTTTCACCGCGATTTCCTTTTTCCGGATCAAGGAGCGCGATATCAGCTTCGATGCCAAGCAGCACCAGGAGGGCGAATGGACGGTGTTCAGCCTAACCGTCATCGGCGCCGTGGCGAGCATCGCCGCCATCATCCTGTTCTCCAAAGCCGGCAGCCATAAAAGCGCGCAGGGTTTCTATGTCGGCTTTGTCGTCATCACGCTGGCGCTTTCCTGGCTGACGACGAACGTAACCTTCGCTTATCGTTACGCGCATGAATATTATTCGCGTGATCTTGGGCGAGAGGAAATTGATCGCGGGATCGCCTTTCCTGAGGACGACGAGCCGGATTATCTCGATTTTATCTATTTTTCCTTCGTGCTGGGCATGACCTTCCAGGTATCGGATTGCAATATAACCGCCAAAAAACTTCGCCGCCTGGCGACGTTGCAGGGGCTAATCGGGTTTGTGTTCAACACGGTCATATTGGCGCTGTCCGTGAATATTGCGGCGTCCGCGCTATGAACGGGAGGCCTGAAATGGACGGTCAAATTTATTCCGGTAGCGGCCTGAAGCGGCTCCGCCAAAGTGGAAACAGATGGATATCCGGTCTGCTTCCGTTTCTGGTGTATCTCGTTTTGGCCTTCGCTTTTTTTGGAACAACAAAAAGCTGGACGCGCTGGGTTTTCGGTAACGGTCCAGATCCGATACAATTTGTTTGGTTCCTTCAATGGTTTCCGTTTGCCATTTCGCATGGCTTGAATCCTTTTATCTCGCATTATGTTTGGTCCCCAGCTGGGGCTAATTTGACCTGGGATACCGCCATACCCGCCGCCGCCTTGTTTATGCTGCCGGTAACGCTGCTTGGTGGTGCGGTTTTATCCTTCAACATTTTGACCGTGCTAGCCCCCGCACTTTCAGCATGGACAGCTTTTTTGCTTGCGAGATATCTCACCCGTGATTGGAACGCAGCGCTCATAGGTGGATATTTGTTTGGGTTTTCGTCCTATGAAATCGGTCAACTCATGGGACATCTCAATCTGGACCTCCTGTTTTTGGTGCCTGTTGCCGTTTTGCTCTGCATAAAAAACGTGGAGGGAACGATCAGCCGTGGCCGTTTCATAGCCGGGCTAATAGCAGTTTTTTTAACTGAGTTTTTTCTGTCAACTGAGCTTGTTGCAAGCCTCTGCTTTTTTGGCGCAATTGCCTGGATAGTATTTTTTGCCACTGTGCCGACGGTTGAGCGGCCAGGACTGTTGCGTTTGGCCGGGAATATTGCTTTAGCCGGCCTGGTCACAATGTTGCTGGCTTTGCCTTTTGTATTTTATTTGGTTGCAGGTTTCAAAACGCTCCCTTCAGAAATAAATTCGAGCGTTGGTTTCTCCGCCGATGCGCTAAATTTCCTTATTCCAACGCCCGTTACGCTTATCGGGGGAGCGGCATTCGCATCACTGACCGGCGCGTTTGCGGGCAATTCATCCGAGCAAGGCGCCTATATTGGATTACCCGTAGCCCTGATAATGGTGCTATATTTTCGTGACCATCTGTTTCGTCCCCACATCAGGGCGCTGCTGATTGTTCTTATTTCGACTGTGCTTTGCAGCCTAGGGCCATTTTTGCACGTCGCGGGAGCACAAACACAAATCGGATTGCCTTGGAGGTATATCCAGCAAGTTCCTTTGATCAGCGCAGCGTTGCCCGTCCGGTTAACGATGTACGTAGCTCTCTTGTCTGCGATTATTGCAGCTTTATGGCTGGCCTCTCCCGAGCGTCGCCCGTTGCGCTTTGCGTTCGCGGGGATTGCCTGTCTAAGTCTCATTCCAAATCCGCGCCAGTTCAAAGGGTTTCCATGGCCGACCCAGCCTTTCTTCACGCCGCAAAACGTGAACAGCGAACTCGGAAAACATCGTAATGTCCTCATCCTTCCATTTGGTGCAGCCGGAAATAGCATGGCATGGCAGGTGAACGCTGGGATGCAATTCACTCAGTCAGGCGGTTATACGGGGTTTTCTCCCGAACCGGACGGAAGCTTTGCGATTATAAATCAATTTTTGACGGACGTTCCGACCTCCAGCTTTGCTAATGACATTTCGGCTTTCTGTGCAACGCATCGTGTGGATGATATTCTCATCGGTCCAGGCACACCGGCGGCGCTTTCGGCCGCAGTCAATGCTCTCAACTGGCCGGAAGAATGGGATAGCGGCGTTGAAGTCGTTAAAGTTCCAGCGCCGCGAACGCTGAAATATTATTTTATCATCGGCGACTATTGGCCATCTGCTTCAGCACTTAATTGGATGGGCCGCCGGGTCCGTGTCGTCACGCAAGGATTTCCGGAAACCGTTATCATAGAAGCAAAGCTTTTTCCGTTCAAATCACCGATACAACTCAAAGTCACAAGCGTATCAGGGACGTCAATTTATACAATCAGGCAATCGACAATTCTTATGCTACATTTTCAGCCGGGCACGGATGCGACACTGACAGCAAGCCAGACGTTCGTTCCAGCGAAAGTGCTACATAACGATGATAATCGAAAACTCTCAGTATTGATATCGTTCACGCCCGGCGTCAAACAATGAGCTTATCCAGCGTAATCGGCAGATCGCGGATGCGCTTGCCTGTCGCGTTGTAAACGGCGTTTGCCACCGCCGCCGGCATTCCAACATTTGCGAGTTCGCCAATACCTTTGGTGCCGAGCGGATTTACCTCATGGTCGATCTCCGGCACCAGAATTACTTCAACCGCCGGCACGTCGCCGTTCGTAGCAATCAGATACTCGGAATAATTGTTGTTGGCGTATCGCGCGCGCTTGCGATCGATTTCGGTTTGCTCAAACAGGGCAAGTTCCATGCCCCAGATCATCGCGCCCATATATTGGCTGCGCGCTGTACGAGGGTTGATGATGCGTGCGGCGGCAAAGGCGCCGGTCATGCGTTGCATCCGTATCTCGCGAGTAAGGCTGTGCACCCGCACCTCAACAAAATTTGCGCCGAAAGCGAATTTGAGCGGTTTGCTGGCATCGCCACCCTGCGGCGGCGACATTTTGCCATGGTAGAGATGTTGCACCGCATCCGATGGATCGCCAGAGGGGATATACTCAGCGTATTCTTCAACCGACCCAGTGCCGAGCTTATTGAACGCCGCCTGAAGCTCGGCTGGCTGGGGCATGGCATTGCCAAACCGAGCGGCAATTTTCTGCGTTGCCAGCATCACGGCGGAACCGGCGGAAGCCGTTGTCATGGAACCACCTGCGATAGGTCCGGGCGGCAGATTTGTGTCGCCCATCTGCACCGTAATGGCATCGAGCGGGAGGTGTAAGCCTTCGGCAGCAAGCTGCTGCATCACTGAATATGAGCCTTGGCCCATATCCTGCGCCGCAATCTGCACCAGTGCTTTGCCGTCCGGCGTAAGGCGAATTCGCGCCGCCGCAGGCTGCATCTGCGTCGGATAGCACGCCATCGCGCAGCCATACCCAACCTGCCAATCACCATGCCGCATCGTTCCAGGCTTTGCCTGTCGTGTTTCCCAGCCAAAGCTTTTCGCCGCGGCATCGAAGCATTGTACCATTGAGCGGCTGCTATAGGGCGCGCCATTAATCGGGCTGACCTTGGTATCGTTGATGCGCCGGAACTCGACTGGGTCTATGCCGCACTGTTCCGCAAGCTCATCCATCGCGGCTTCCAGCGCGTACATATATGGTGTTTCCGGCGGTGAGCGCATGAAGCCCGGCGTGTTGCGGTCGGCGCGTACGATGTTCACCTTCGTGGAGATGTTCGGGCAGGCGTACATTTCCGCCGTCGCCTCCACTCCGCCTACCAGATAGGTATCCGCGCGGCTGGTGATCTCCCAACCCTCGTGACTATAGGCCAAAAGTTTGCCGGATTTATCCGCGCCGAGTTTGATGTGATGTTGCGTCTCGGCGCGGTATGTCGCCACCGTAAACCCCTGGTCGCGCATCGCCACAAGTTTTACCGGGCGCTTTAGCTGCCGCGCGATAGCGGCGATCAGCGGTGTGCGCTGTGTCATCCCGCCCTTTCCGCCAAATGCACCGCCGACAAACGGGTTGATGACCGTTACCTTCGACGCATCAACGCCGACCGCCGCCGCGACGGAGTTTTTCAGGCCAAACACGAACTGGCTTGGCTCGTAAATGGTAAGGTGATCGCCGTTCCAAACCGCGATGGTGCTGTAAAGCTCCATGGGGTTATGGTGCTGCGTCGGCGTTGAGTAGCGCACGTCGATCTTGTTGGCGGCCTGTCCATAGCCCGTTGCAAAATCACCATGGCTTTTGTATTTATGTGCTCCGGCTCCGGCCGCACTGGCGGAGATAATCTCCACGCCCGGGGTATCGAAGGTCGCGGAAGGTGACTCTTCCATATAGGCCGTGCGGACCAGATAGGCGGCCTGCCGCGCCGCCTCAAAACTCTCCGCGACAGAAACGGCGATAATCTCCCCGCCATAGGAAATGTTTGGGCCGCTCAACGGCATAACGGAATCCGAAACCTGACCGCCCTTAATGCTTTGCTGCACTTGGTTGCGCCCAAGATCGTCTTTATAGGTGTAAACCCGCACGACGCCGGGTACAGCCGACGCTGCCCTGGTATCAATGGTTTTGATTGAGCCTTTGGCGATGCCGCTCAGCGTGAAAAAAGCATAGAGGGGCCGTTGGAGATGCGTGTCCGTGGCGTAGAGCGGCTGGCCTGTTACTTTTGCCAACGCCTCGTACCGCGGCGCGGGTTTGCCCATGTTTGGTTGCGGGCCGGGGACTGGCGGGGAGGGTAGCAAGCTCATATGTTCATCTCCCTCGCCTGGCCCAAGGCACGAACGAGCGTCGCCTTGCCGAGCGGCAGTTTGTAGGCGTTATGTTCGCGCGTTTTTGCATCCGCGAAGGCGATTTTGGCGGCATGCTGCGCTGCTTTGTCATTCAGCGGCTTGCCCTTTAGGCTCGCTTCCGCTTCGGTGGCGCGCCAGGGCTTTGTCGCCACGCCGCCCAGCGCGATTCTCGCATCCTGCACATTGCCGCCTTGCAGCTTCAGCGCGACCGCCGCCGTGGCGAGGCCAAACTGATAGGAATCCCGATCGCGGATTTTGGTATAAACCGACCGCGGCCACGGCCCGCCAGAAATTGTGAAGGCCGTAATCAGCTCGCCGGGGGCAAGATTGGTTTCAACCTGGGGCGTATTGCCTGGCAGCCTGTGCAAATCCGCGAATTTGATGACGCGCATCCCGCTTTTGCCGAGCACCTCCACCGATGTATCGAGTGCTATCAACGCTTGCGCCCAGTCACCAGGATAGGTGGCGATGCAGTCTTCAGAAGTGCCAAGAATTGCATGGTCGCGATTGAACCCATCCAGCGCCGCGCAGCCTGAACCGGGATTACGCTTGTTGCACTGTACGAAATTTACTTCGCGAAAATAGATACAACGCGTGCGCTGTAACGCGTTGCCGCCGACCCGCGCCATATTGCGTATTTGCTGCGATGCCGCCAGCAACAATGACTGCGACAAAACCGGATATTGGCTGACGATGATTTGGTTCTCTGCCACATCCGTCATGCGTGCCAGCGCGCCGATACGCAGCCCCTGCGCGCCAGAGCTGATGCTGCCATATTTCTGTTCAAGCGGCGTGATATCGACCAAGCTGGTGGGTTGCATCACGCTCAGCTTCATCAAGTCCAATAGCGTCGTGCCGCCACCCAAAAACTGCACGGATGATTGAATATGCGATGGCGCCGATACGGTGGCATCCGCCACGGCAGCCTTCCCGTCCGCAGCCCGGTGGAAGCTAAACGGGCCCACTACGCCGCTGCCTGTTTGATCGCCGCTACAATGTTCGGATAAGCGGCGCAGCGGCAAAGATTTCCGCTCATGAACTCTCTTATTTCGCCATCGCTCTGATTGTGCTTGGTGGTAACATAGGCAACCGACGACATAATCTGCCCCGGCGTACAATAGCCGCATTGAAAGGCATCGTTATCGATAAACGCTTGTTGCATAGGATGCAGCTGGCCATCCTGCGCGAGGCCCTCGATGGTGACGATCTTTGCATCCTGCGCCGCGATCGCAAGGGTCAGGCAGGAAAGGGTGGCGCGCCCGTCAATATGTACGGTGCAGGCGCCGCATTGGCCGTGGTCGCAGCCTTTTTTTGAGCCGGTCATCCCGAGATGTTCGCGCAGCGTATCCAGCAGCGATGTCCGCACATCCACCGTCACATGCTGGTCCGTGTTGTTGACGTGCAGGACAAGCGGCACTTGCGTGGCCGCCGGGCCTGGCGGCACGGTTTGAGCGGGGTTGTTTTGAGCCTGCGCCTGTGTTCCGGCTGCCGAGGCAGCAATGGTGCTAAGGGCTAAAAAACTGCGGCGGGCAAGGCTTGGCGCGTCATTCTGCTTTTCCATCCCAGTGTTTTAGAAGTTAATCCGCGCGTTACACCCAAAATATTCATGAAGCTTTTGTCAATCAAACTAGCTCTGGTCATGTAAGCTTGAGGCCGATACTGTCCCGTCCATGACAGATTTTACATCATGCGTCTGTGGTTCCGGGCTTCGCCGCATCCGGTGTTGTGCCCTCGACCAATCCTGCATCAGCCCGGCCGAGGCAACAAATGTGCTGGCGCCGTTATTGAGCGTGGCGGAGGCCGCGTGGCAGGCCGGTGATATTCCGGAAGCCGAGAATAACGTGCGGCACATGCTGGAAGTCGCACCGGGGCGTGAAGATGGGCTGGTTTTTTTATATCGCTTGCTCCGGCACCAAGGGCGGATGCAGGCCGCCGAGGCGCTGATAAAGCGGGTGGTCTCCCTTTACCCGAACAATTTCTGGGCAACCAACGAGCTCACCTTAATGCTTCTGAACAAGGGGGCGCTTGGCGAGGCGGAAATGCACGCGCGCAACGCAATTCGCATCGCGCCGCAAAACCCGCAGGCGCACAACCTCATGGGGCTGGTGCTGACGGAAGCAAACCGCCCGCTTGTCGGCGAATATCACTACCGGCGTGTGCTGGAACTCACGGGTTCGGACGAACCGATCACGCTCGCCAATCTGGCCTGGAATTTAAAGACGCAAGGCAGAATCGAGGAGGCACGCGTTCTATATAAAAAATCCATGGCGCTGAAGCCAGACGTGCTGCAAACAGTTTTGGGCTTTGCGAAAATGGAGGAAGCCGACCGCAAATTCGACGCCGCGCTCGATCTTCTGAACGAGGCGGAGCGCCTCATGCCGGATAATCCGAGCGTGCATCTTACCCGCGCGACCGTGCTGGCTCGGCAGAAAAAAACGGAAGCGGCGCTTACGATATTGCATGAGCCGGACGGGCTGGATAAGCGGCTCGGACCTTCCGAACTTTCCGAGAAGGGCCGCCTTCTGGATCGACTGGGGCGCTATGATGAAGCCTTCATCGCCTTTGATACCGCGAAAAAGCGCGCCGTGGAAATGGGCGCGCGGACTTATATGGCAGACACGGCGGCTGATCTTATAAACCGCTTGAAAGGATTTTTTACAGGACGGCGCCTTAGTACATTGCCGCGCGCGGAACCGAGAAGCGATATTCCGCAGCCGATTTTTATCGTCGGCTTTCCGCGTTCCGGAACAACCCTGATCGAGCAGACTTTAACGGTGCATCCGATGATCGCTGCGGGGGATGAACTTCCATATATCAATGATATCACGCAAATCATGCCCCGGCTTTTGGCGAGCCCGCTAGGCTACCCGGAGGCGCTTGCGGAATTGTGGATGGGCGATCAGCGAGACGGGCTGAACGAGCTCCGGGATTATTACCTGAACCGAGCGGCTAAAAGCGGCATATTCCGGGAAGGGGCGAAATTCTTCACCGACAAAATGCCGCTGAACGAGACGCATCTCGGGCTGATCTCTCTGCTGTTTCCGGAATCGCCTATCGTGCATGTCATCCGGCATCCGCTGGACATTGTGCTTTCAGTTTATTCCAATCATCTGACTCACGGGTTTTTCTGTGCCGCGGAGCTGGAAAGCATTGCCCGCCATTACATTCAGGTCGCAGATCTGATCGCGCATTACAAAGCAAATGTACCAATGCGGTATTTTCCGGTCCGCTACGAGAATTTAGTGGCAAGCCAGGAAGCCAGCGTGCGTGGAATACTCGAGTTTATTGGGGTCGAGTTCGATCCGCGCTGCCTTAACTTTGAACAGAATACTCGCTATGCCCGCACTGCGAGCTATGCTCAGGTGGCGGAGAAACTCTACGACCGCTCCCGTTACCGCTATCGGCCCTATCTGCGGCATTTGGAGCCTGTGCTTGCCGCGATGGCGCCGGTTATCTCGCAGCTGGATTACTTAATCGAAGATAGAAAGAGTGGACCGTAGCTTAACAAATTACCATCTTATTCTTCTAGCGCCTGAATTCCTAGCTTTTCTACTGCCCTAGAATAGATACGGTAATGGCGGCATTCGCCGTAATATGGCGAGGGGAAAATGTTATGTCTGTGAAAGTGCAAGTCGGCCCATCGCAAATTGCGATCCATCAAGGCCAAACGGTTTTCATTACGGGGCAGGATGGACAGGTCGATTGGCCAAGCGACAAGGGGCTCTACTACCGTGATACACGCGTGATAAGCGCTTGGTCGGTTTACGCAAATGGCGCACCGTGGATGCTATTGAACGGCGGCGCGATCGCTTTCTACGCTTCGCGCATTTTCCTCACGAATCAGGAATTTATAACGCAGGACGGTCGTATTCCGGCACAGACTCTCGCACTTTTGGTGAGCCGGGAAATCGATGGTGGAATGCACGAGGATCTCGATATCATCAACTACGGCCAGAAACACGTGCGGTTCAACCTCGAGATCGCGGTGCGCTGTGACTTTGCAGATGTGTTTGAAGTCAAATCCGGTACAATCGTGCGGCGCGGGCAGATTAGCACGGAATGGCACCCTGAAACGCAGAAATTGTCGAACACATATCGCAACGCGGATTTTGTCCGAGGTGTTACGGTAACGGCCGTTCAAGCAAAAGCTCTATATGCCAACGGGCGGCTGAGCTTTGACGTTGAACTCGAACCTGGTGCTACCTGGCACTGCTGTCTTTATTACGAACTGCAAGATGGCGGCAGAGACATTGGCGCGCCGGAAGATTGTGTTGCTCATGACGCAGAAAGCCGCCACGCCGAGCTGTTACGAGACTGGCAACAAAGAGTGCTGAAAATCGAATCCTCCAACGAAGAGTATTATCGGTTTTTCCATCAGGCGATCGCGGATATGGCCGCATTGCGGTTGCCAATCGGCGACGGCAACCACATGGCATTCATGCCGGCAGCTGGCCTACCCTGGTTCATGGCGCCGTTCGGCAGAGACAGCCTCATCGTCTCATTGCAAAATATCACGGTATATCCGGATTTCGCGCGTGGAAGCCTGGAAGTTCTGGGTAGCTTGCAGGCGGCTGAGCGCGACGACTATCGTGACGCAGAACCTGGAAAGATCATGCATGAATTACGGTCCGGGGAACTTGCGCATTTCAAACTTATTCCGCATACGCCGTACTACGGTACCGCCGATGCCACACCGCTATGGTTGATCACGCTTCATGCCGCCTGGCGCGCCACAGGCGACCATGGCCTGCTCGATCAGCATATGAAAACAGCGGAACAATGCCTCGAATGGATCGATAAATATGGCGATCTCGATGGGGACGGTTTTCAGGAATATCAGACGCGCTCAACCGCCGGCTACGAAAACATGGCCTGGAAGGATAGTGGTGATGCGGTGATGTATCCAGACGGTTCGCTGGTTCATGGGCCGAAGGCGCTGTGCGAATTGCAGGGCTATGTTTACGATGCTTGGCAGCGCATGGCGGAGATATACGACGCTCTTGACGATTTCGAGCGTGCAAAAAGCTTGCGAGAGCAAGCTGCGGCGTTATTCGAGCATTTCAATGAGGCATTTTGGAACGAGGACGCCGGGTATTACGCCTTCGCGCTCGACGGTGACAAGAGGCAGGTGCTTTCCATGGCTTCAAACCCCGGTCATTGCCTGTGGTCAGGCATCGTCCCGCCTGACCGCGCGGCGCGCGTTGTAGCAAAGCTGATGGCGCCGGACATGTTCTCCGGCTGGGGTATCCGAACTTTGTCTGCCTCTCATATCTCATTCAATCCTTATGCGTATCAACTCGGCGCGATCTGGCCGCATGATAATTCCATTATCGCACTCGGGTTCAAGCGCTATGGCTTTTCCGAGGAAGCGGCACATCTCGCGCGAGCGATCAGCGGCGCGGCTGAGCATTTTCAGATTAGCCAATTACCTGAGGTTTTTGCCGGCATTCAAAAAGATGGCACGAACTTTCCTGTGCAGTATCTCGGTGCTAACGTGCCGCAAGCCTGGGCAGCGGGTTCAGCTTTCATGCTGCTTCAAGCTATGCTCGGGCTCACGCCGGATGCTATCGCCCGCAAGGTGTTCGTCGATCCGCATCTGCCGAAGTGGCTGCCGGAGGTGACGATTAGAGACCTCACGATGGGCGGGGCGAATTTCGCTATTCGCTTCTGGCGTGATGATAGCGAGACTTCGTATGAAGTCCTGGCTGGCGACGCATCTGCCGTCGAACGGCGTTCATTCGGCGTGTCCTACGGAACGGATTAATAAGTCGTCACGACATGGATGTTGCCGGTCCTCGCGAGTACGGCTACCGCGACCTGGGAACCGGCGCGCTTCAACTCGACATCGATTGAGCCGCCGTTGATCGCGAGGCCACGGATGATGATGCTGTCCAGGAATGATGGTAACACGGGTTTGTTAAAAATTATCTCCGAAGTCTCCGGATTGAAAGCCAGCCCGAGCGATGACTGGATAAGAAAAAGCGGCGTGGCGGCTGCCCAGGCTTGCGGAGAACAGGCCACGGGATAGAAAGTCGGGCCGTTGCTGCGTTGACGTGGAAAGCCGCAGAATAATTCTGGAAGCCGCCGTAGGTCGATATATATAGAGGCGCCAAACAGCCCCTCGAAAATCCGCGCCGCTTCATGCCGGAAGCCATATCGCGAAAACCCTGCGGCGATCAGCGAGTTATCATGCGGCCAGACCGAGCCGTTGTGATAGCTCATGGGGTTATATCTGGCTTCGGTCGATGCAATCGTTCTGATTCCCCACCCGGAAAAGGACGCCCCCGCCATCAAACCCGCAACGACTGAAGCGGCTCGCTTTGGCAGCGCGATCCCGGTAAATAATGCCTGCCCGGCATTGGACGAACGCACGCGGCAACGCCGCTTTTCGCCATCCAACGCGATCACATAAGTACCCAGCGCTTCGTCGTAGAAACATTCATCAAAGCGCTTACGAAGTTTCTCCGCCTTCGCCATCCATTCGCCGGCGCGATTCGTATATCCCAGCTGTTGGCCGATAGCTCCTGCGGCCTGCCAAGCCGCATATACATAGCCTTGTACTTCGGCAAGCGCGATGGTGCCTTTCGCCAGCGTTCCATCTGCATGAAACACCGCGTCCTGGCTATCCTTCCAACCCTGGTTAGCCAGTCCCTCAGCGGTTCTCCTTCCATATTCGACAAAACCATCGCCGTCGCGGTCGCCATCGGTCTCGATCCAGCTCAGCGCGCGTTCGATATTCGGCCAGATCTCGCGCATCAGATTCAGGTCGCCCGTGCGCTTCAAATAGGCACCAGCGAGCATCACAAACAGTGGCGTCGAATCTATGCTGCCATAGTATCGCCGGAACGGCACCTCGCCGAGTTCGGCCATTTCGCCGTGACGTTCCTCGTGCAAAATTTTGCCGGGTTCGGAATCCGCCGCGGCGTTCGTTTCGTTCGCCTGGTTTGCCGCAAGGTAGCGGAGCACGCCACGGGCAATCGCCGGGTCGAGCCAAAGCGTTTGCATGGCGGTGATCAGCGCGTCCCGCCCGAATACCGTGCTGAACCAGGGTATGCCCGCGAAAGGATACGGACCCTGGCTGGTGTTGGTGATAAGGACATAGAGGTCGGAAATGTTGCGCCGGACGGATTCGTTAAAGATTTCATTCGACGTTGCAACAGACGCCGCGCGCGAGGATGAGGCGCGCAGCGCGCGCCGGGCATCGCGCAGGCCGAGATAAAACGCGCCAGGATGAGAAGGCGCCTCGCTCAACGGATCACATTGGATTTCGATAAAAACAATTCGCATCTCATGTGGCGCCAACGTCAGTTCAAAAACTGCTTCGCTGCTGTTCAACCGGGAGGGCTGCGGTTCAAAGCGTATCCGTGTCTTTCGTGTCTTTTCGTCCAGCCCAAAATAGCTGAGCAATACTTCGTTGCCGGAGTTTACCGGTGCGCCCGTTGCGCCGCGCGCATTTCGGCGGGTACCTCGAACCTCAAACAAATCCGCGAAATCCGAATCGAACTGGATGGAAACCTGTATCGGCTGCGTTTTTTCATCGAAGTTTCGAATTGCGATCCGTTCAAAACATGTCGCATTCCACAGAAACCGCGAACGGCGGATGTGCACAAGGTCATGTTCAAGCGCGACCTTGCCATTTTTGTAATATAGATCCGGGTTGGAGAGATCGCAGGTGAGCGTCGCGTTGTCGTCACGGATGGTCGAACTCAGGAGCATCGGCCGAGCACCATTGACTCTCATAAAAAGCTTTGAAAGATAGCGCGTATCGCGATAATAAATTCCCGTCGGATTTCCAGGCTCCTCCAACGTATCGCCGTTCTGATCAAAGACGGCGAATAATTCGTCATGCTTAAGGGTACGAAGCTGACGATCCTGCAACGACGTGGCCGCCGGAACATAATATTGCTCTTCGGGAGAGGTACCGCCAATGGCGCGTGCCGGGCGCAGCTCCAGGCCATGTGCGGCGATGGATTTAGCCGTCACGCCAGGCAATTCTTCGTAAATTTTCAGATAATCGCGAGCCATTCTGGATGCGGTAAAGCGCCGGTCAAAGGCTTCGCGTACTTTCGCCCTGTCTAACAGTTTCACGCGTGGGATGGCCGCCACCGCCTGTTCGACATCTCCAACGACAAAGCCGGTGATGCCATCATCGATGATTTCTGGAACCGAGCCGGCTTGGAAAGCGATGACAGGCGTGCCGCATGCCATCGCTTCTATCATGACCAGCCCGAACGGTTCGGGCCAATCAATCGGAAATAGCAGCGCAATCGCGCCTCCGAGCAAGCCGATTTTCTGCTGCTCGTTTACCTCTCCTATGAACCGAACGCTTGGATTGGCTTCGACCATCGGCGAGATGATTTCGTCCCAATATGACTGGTCAACGCGATCTACCTTCGCGGCTATGATCAAGGGCAAGCCGGACAGGACTGCAATTTCAATCGCGCGGTCAGGTCGTTTCTCGACCGAGATACGCCCAAGAAATACCAAATATCCACCAGCCGCCACGGGTGAAAATGGCAGAATATCAGCGGGCAATCCGTGATAAACATTTCCGGCCCAGTTCAAGGCTGGCGGGAGTGGGCGGCGCTGGGCATATGAAATTGATATTAAGGGAATATTTGGATAAGCGTTATAGAGCGGCTTTAGATCTGGCAAGTCCTGCCTGCCATGCAGCGTTGTTACGGTCTTATCGGCAAAATCGTGCACGACGGGAAATTGCAACATGTCGAAATGAAAATGAATAACGTCAAACGCATGGGCGCAACGGCGAATTTTATCGAGCATGGCGATATGATATGGAAAATAGTCTCGTACTTCAGGGTTAAGCCGCAATGCCATGTCCGCACACGGGACGAGCTTTGCCTGCGTTATCGAGTCGCCGCTGGCAAAAAGCGTTACGTCGTGACCTTGGGCGACGAGTTCTTCTGTAAGATAGGAGACGATTCGCTCAGTCCCGCCATAGAGCCGTGGCGGACAGCTTTCCGCCAATGGCGCGATTTGCGCGATCTTCATGATATCGGGTTTCCCGTGCTGGAAAAAATTCCGCAAGCGCGCGGCGCCGCAAAGCCTGAAAACACTTACATTCTCCGGTATTAAACGTTTAGGTAATTTAGGGAAAACGCCGCTTTAAACAAGGATGCATTAGCCGCCATCGCAAAGTGAGACCATAAATCTGAAATTATCATAACCAAAGATTTAATATCATAGCGGCTTTCGGTGATTAATTCTCTTTCCATCGATGTGAGGAAATGAGCGATGTCACGCAAAGTAAGCGCCAAGCCTTATAAAAATGCCGCGGGAGGCTGGGGGTCGGTCTTCTCGCTGGCTAATATCGTAACACGCGAAAAGGTGCCCTTTAGCGTTCAACCGGATTTGATGCGCCAAAATAAGCCAGACGGCTTCGCCTGCGTAAGCTGTGGCTGGGCAAAGCCAGCAAAACCTCATGCATTTGAATATTGTGAGAACGGCGCGAAAGCGACCGCCTGGGAGGTCACAAAGCGGCGTTGTGGCGCGGCGTTTTTTGCCGCCCATTCGGTTCGCGAATTGCTCTTCTGGCAGGATTTTGATTTGGAACAGGCGGGCCGCCTGACCCAGCCAATGCGGGTCGCTTCTGGCGAGACCCATTACAGGCCAGTGTCCTGGGAGCAGGCCTTCGCCGAAATTGGCCAAAAACTAAAGGGCTTTTCACCGGATGACGTCGTGTTTTATACATCCGGCCGGGCTTCCCTCGAGACTTCCTACATGTACGCCTTGTTTGCGCGGCTGTTCGGTACGAATAATCTGCCAGATAGTTCCAACATGTGCCACGAGACAAGCTCGGTTGCGTTGCCGAAGTCAATCGGCGTTCCTGTCGGCACCGTCGTTCTCGAAGACTTCGAACATACGGATTTGATTCTGTTCTTCGGGCAAAATACGGGTTCAAACAGTCCAAGAATGCTGCATCAGCTTCAGGATGCGCGGAAGCGTGGGATCGAGATCATTACTTTCAATCCGCTGCGCGAGCGTGGCCTGGAGCGCTTCGCAAACCCGCAATCTCCGATGGACATGCTTGTGAAGGAGCCCACGCAGATTAGCACGCAATACCATCAGGTCATGGTTGGTGGAGATTGCGCGGCACTCATGGGCATGTGCAAAGCCGTAATCGAGATCAACGACCGATCGCTTGCCGCAGGCTTCCCCCCAGTATTGGACCATGAGTTTATTGCGGAACATACAGCAGGTTTCGAGGAGTTCGAGAAACAGGTCCGGCATCATGACTGGGCAGAAATCGTGCACCGATCAGGGCTCACCCGTTCGGCGATTGAAGGCGCGGCAGCAGTCTATGTTCGCGCGCCGAACGCCATGGCTTGCTATGGTATGGGGCTCACCCAGCATCGCAACGGTGTAGAAACAATACAGATGTTGGTGAATTTTCTGCTCATGCGCGGTAACATTGGCAGGCAGGGAACAGGTATCTGCCCGGTTCGCGGGCATTCAAATGTGCAGGGCCAGCGCACGGTTGGCATTGCGGAAAAGCCGGAGCTTGTGCCGTTGGATAAATTGGCAACGCAATTCGGCTTCGAGCCGCCGCGCCGCAAAGGTCTGAATACCGTTGAGGCTTGTGAAAAGATAATCTCTGGCAATGTGAAATCAGTTTTTCAATTAGGAGGAAATCTTGTCCGTTCAGTGCCGGACCGCGGCAGAATTGAGCCTGCATGGCGCGAATTGGAATTAACCGTGAGTATCTCGACCAAGCTTAACCGAAATCACCTCGTTCACGGCAAAATCGGTTACATTCTGCCATGCTTCGGGCGTACGGAGCAACATAAAGAGGCTTCTGGAATGCAAGCAGTTTCGGTGGAAGACAGCACAGCCTGTATTCACGGTTCATTCGGCAAGCATACGCCTGCCAGTCCTGAGCTGCTTTCGGAGCAAGCCATCGTCGCTGGCATCGCGAAAGCGACGCTGCCGCCGAACCCAAAAGTGCCGTGGGATGCCTGGGTAGCGGATTACAGCAAGATACGGCTGGCGATTGCGGAGACCTATCCGGAAATGTTCAAGAATTATGAACAGCGCATGTGGACTCCGGGAGGATTTCCACGCCCTATCGCGGCCCGCAAACGCGTGTGGAAAACCGAAAACGGCAAAGCTAATTTCATTCCGGCAAAGAGCTTGCAGGAAGACCCGGATACGCCGGAGGACCGGCATGATGTGCTTCGCATGATGACGCTTCGCAGCAACGATCAATTTAACACTACCATTTATGGTTATAATGACAGGTTTCGCGGCATCAAAGGCAGCCGTATGGTCGTGATGCTGAATCGCAGTGACATGGCGCGGTTTGGTATTAATGAAGGCGACGAGCTCGAACTTACGACCAAATTCGATGACGGCATCGCGCGCAGCCTGAACGGCCTGCGGGCTACGGGATACGATGTTCCGGCCGGCTGCTGCGCGACTTACTATCCGGAGGCGAATGTCCTGCTGCCGCTTAAGCATTACGCGGAAGGAAGTTTCACGCCCGCAGCCAAATCCATTCCCGTGCTGTTATCGAAAACTCGTTCCTAAGGGTTCGCTCCAGCTAGGCCGTCCGACTCCGCGGGCAAAATCGGCAACGGCGCATGGAGCGGCTTCGGATCCAAACCCTTTGCCTGCCATCCGCCGCCCAGTGCTGTGTATAACGCTACTACATCGCTTGCCAACATCATATCGTCCTGCACCAGCATTTGCCGGGAGGAAACCAAAATGCGTTCAGATTGTAGAACTTCTAAATAGTTATCCAGGCCAAGCGCATACCGATTCTCGGCCAGGCCAAAACTATGCGTGGCGGACATTACGGTAGCGGCGTCGCGGTCTCGTGTCGCAGCGTCGGTGCGATAGGCAACGAGGGCATCTTCAACTTCCCTTAACGCATTGAGAACCACACTACGATAATTCAAAGCTGCCGCCGCCTGCTGTGCATGGGCGAGGCGAAGATTCGCGGTAAGCTTGCCGCCATCAAAAATCGGTAGGGAAATGCTTGGTCCTACCGCATAGAATATGCTGGCCCAGTTCGTTAAAAGGCTCGCCTCGGGAGCCCGGTAGCCAATGTTGCCGGTCAGCGAAATATCGGGATAAAAACTCGCCACGGCAACGCCGACGTTCGCCGTTGCGGCGTGCAGTTCGGCTTCTGCCTCGCGAATGTCTGGGCGCCGCCGCGCGAGTGTTGAGGGTATGCCGATGCCGATCACCTTCGGGACTTCCGGCAACGCAGCGGATGCAAAAAGCTTCGCATCCAACACGCCAGGCTGCTGGCCGGTCAGATAATCCAGCTGGTTGATCGCGCGTTGCGCCTGCTTCTCATAGCCAGGGAGTTGCGCCTCGTAGGATAGCAACTGTGTATTGGCCTGTTCAACATCCAATTCCGATGCGAGTCCGAGCGTCCGCCGTTGTTGCGTTAGCGCGAGAGACTGCCGTCCCGCACTGATATTTTGCTCCTGTTCTTGCACCAGCATTTGTGCCGCGCGCAGCTGAACATATGCTGTGCCGACTTGCGCCTCCAGCATTACCTGTGCGTCCCGCGCTGCCTCAACCTGTGCCTGCGTATTTGCCTTTTCCTGCTCAACGGATCGCCGGACTTTACCAAATAGATCGAGCTCCCAGGAGGAGCTTAGCTGATACTGCCAAATGGGAGAGGGCGCCTCAACCTCGTTAAGCAATTTGTTCAACCCCGGCCCAACCGGCGGCCCGAAACTCGAGAGCGTTACGGGCGCCTTCAACGCGTCCGAAAATCCTTGCAATCCGAGCTGGGAATATTGATAGCTACCATTTGCATTGAGGTTCGGCAGCGCCTGTGCTGCGGCGGCAATTTCGTTCTGGTGTGCCTCTACCACGCGCAGCAGGCTTTGCTGTAAATCCGGGTTCGTTGCAACCGCCAGTTGCACCAGCGATGTCAGCACAGGGTCATTGAATTCCTGCCACCAAACGGGGTCCGGGTTGGCGAATTCGCTTATCGTCCCACCTCGCGCTGCCGACGGATCGTGCCACGTTGCCGCAATGGGTTTTGGTGGAACAAATTCTGGTCCAACCGTGCACCCGCCAGCGGCGCATAACATCATCATTGCGTAAACCCACCGCACCTCTATCTCGCCGGGTTCGGCTGCGTGCCGGTATCAATCGTCGTCTCCACCGACATGCCGATGCGTAGCAGCGAAGTCGCCGGCTGGTTCGGCAGGAATGTAATCTTCACCGGCAGGCGCTGCACAATTTTCGTAAAGTTCCCGGTCGCGTTGTTAGGCTCTATAGGAGAGAACGCGGCGCCGGATGCCGGGGCAACGCTGTTCACGACGCCATGCAGCACAGCATCGTAAGCATCGACACGGATACGAACCGGCTGCCCTGGCAAAACCTTTTGCAAGGCAATCTCGCGGTAGTTTGCTACGATGTATATTTGTTGAAGCGGCACAAGCGCCATAAGTGCAGCGCCGGGCGCCACATAGTTTCCGGTTTGCACGCTAAGTTCGCCGATCATTCCATCCAGCGGCGCGGCGATGCGCGTATAGGAAAGGTTCAGCTCCGCTTGCCGAACTTGTGCTTTTGCCGCCGCTATCTGCGCGGTTGCCGCCTGGCTTTGTGCGGCGAGCACTGGCAGCTGCTGTTCGGCGGCCTCGAGCGATGCCTGTTGCCCCGCAACGCTGGCTTCCGCCTGCCGCAGCTGCGTTTCGGCCTGCTGACGGTCCTGGTATGTATCGGCGCCTGTTACCGCTGCGCTCTGATAGCGCGCATTGTTGGCGCGCGCGAAAGCGAGCTGCGCCTGTGCCGATACGAGCTGCGACCGCGCCTGCGCGATAATCGCCGGCTGGCGTGCAGAGACCGCGCTGGTATTCTTCTGTTGCGCGATGTCCGCCTGCAATCCCGCCTGCGCCTGCGCCAGTGCTGCCTT
Source organism: Acidocella sp. (assembly GCA_965276685.1). GTDB lineage: Bacteria > Pseudomonadota > Alphaproteobacteria > Acetobacterales > Acetobacteraceae > Acidocella. The sequence continues at coordinate 2,769,512 of OZ255623.1, read as the reverse complement.
GTAATCGCGGTCGTCGATCAGCGCGAGCAACTGTCCTTGCCGCACCGTCTGGTTGTCCGTAACCGTGACAAACGCGATCTGCCCGGAAATACGCGGCGCGATTGTGGCATAATGCGCGGAAATATATGCATCATCCGTCCACACCCGGTTCGTCGGCGCGAAGATGACGACCAGCACAATAACTACGAACACGGCGACGATAATGCCCGCTATGAAAAACGGCCAAAGCGGCGGCTTCTGCTCCTGCGTTTCGGTCTTCTCATCGTTTTTGCTTTTGTCTTTTCGCGCCTCAGCCATTCTGTGGTCTCATTGCTGGCTCGCAAGCGCGATGCGCGGCGGATAGGTTCGTTTCGGCAAAACCGCCAGCACCGCGATCAATCCTACCGCGATCATCGCCAGGATCAAAAACGTATCGCTGATGGTCAGCACGGTAACCTGCGCCTGTACCGCCGCGGAAAATGCCTGCAAACTATCGGGCGTCCGTCCCTGGCCGTTTGGTAACAGCGGAGGTAAATTTCCGGGGATGAGGCCTTGCGCCTGAATTACACGGTATCTTTGCGCGCCAATCTGGTCGATGAGGTGATCGGAATGAAAGCTTCCCCGCCAGCGCTGGATGAGTTGGATAAGCCAGACGCCGACCGGCTCGGCGATGGCGCGGGGGGTGTTTATCAAAGTGGAGGCGAACGGACCTTCATCCGGTTTTACCGTATTGGTTGAGATCAATAGCAGCGGCATCACAACCATCGGTTCGCCGATGCCGATCAGTAGCTGCCAGAAAAACAATGAATCATTGAACCAGAAGCTCGTGATAAAGGAGTCGCCGGCACAGGCGGAAACGACGCAGACAAGGCCGGCGAAGCTTACCCAGCGCGCATCTACCCAGGCGATATTTAAAACAATCGCCAGCATTGGCAGCATAATGATTTGCAGTGCCGCGATCCCCAGCGTGACGGGATAAATCTGGCTTGGCCTGAAGCCCTGCACTTGTTGCAGATAAGTTGCCGGTATTTCACCAATTGCCTGGGAGAGAACAATGAAGGCGAAAAGCGTGATCAAGGCATAGGCAAGATTTCGCCGCGCCAGCAATGAAAACTTGAAGAGCGGCAGCGGGTGAAACACCTCGTTCACAACCAGCATTGGGAGCGCCACGCCACTCACGAGTGTTAGAACGCAGATGGTCTTGGAATTGAACCAATCCAGCCGGTCGCCTTGCTCGAGCAATGTGACGAGCGAAAAGGCCAAAACCACAACAAGCAATGCGCCGCGCCAGTCAAACATTCTAAACCGCTGATATTGCGGCTCATCCTGCGGTACGCCGTACCAAACCAACACACCCGCGACAGCGCATAACGGAATATCCTGAAAAAAGACGAATCGCCAGTTCACCGCATCGGTCCACAGCGCCGCCAGGGTCTCCGCGAAATTGGGCGCGAAACTTGCCGTCAGGGCATACGCAGCCAGGCCGTATAGGCGAACCGGCGGCGGCAGCGCGCGCAACCCAACGGTGAGCAGCAATGGAATTGTAAATCCCGCGGCAAGCCCTTGCAAAAACCTGAACAAAAAGAACAAACTCAAATTCGACGCAAACGGGCACGCAACCGTCGCCGCGCAGCATAGGGCGATGGCAAAGAGCGCGAACCGGCGGATGGAGACCGTTACGGCCCACCATGTCGCCAGGGCCATGCCGATAACCTGCCCCGTTGCGTACAGGCTGGTGAGCCAGGTTCCAGGGTCGCTGCTGATGCCAAGCCCGCCGCGGATATCTACAAGCGAAGCAGCGCTAACCTGGTCGTTAAACTCGACCGTTAGGGCGGCGATGAGTATGCCAACCAAGCCGATGAGAGGTTTTACTTCCAACGGGTCATCGCCTGCCATGCTCCTTCGCGCCAAACCACGTGGGAAGACATTCCGCATCCGGCAAGCAGGCAGCGGTTAAAAATCTCCCACGCGTCCCGATATTGCCATCGCGGCTTAGAGCCATGCCCCCCGCTCGCTGTAAGCTTGACGAAATACTTTAATCGGGCGCTGCGATTTGACACATCCGTCCCAGCCGCTTTTGATGCAGGCAAAGCAATATGGGGGAACAAACATGCCGCACTGGATGGTTGGCGACATTGGGGTGGATCGCGTTTTTCAGCTCGAGGGTCCGTCATTCAAGCCCCGGGAGACGTTTCCGGATTGCGACCTGGGCATTTTCGAGCGCCACGCCGCCGCGCTGGTGCCGCGCTATTTCCAGCCGGAATCCGGACGCATCGTCGGTGCGATTCAGAGCTTCGTCATCCGCACCGGCTCGGAGAACATCCTCGTCGATACCTGTGTGGGCAACAACAAGAACAGACACGAGCCGCCGTTCAACAATCTAAATTCGCCATATCTGGAGCGCCTCGCAGCACTAGGGCTACAGCCGGAGGAGATTACGCAGGTGGTCCTTACGCATCTGCATGTGGACCATGTCGGCTGGAATACGCGGCTGGAGAATGGAAACTGGGTGCCAACTTTTCCGAACGCCAAATTTGTCTTCTCCCAAACGGACCTGGCTTTTGTCGAGCAGGCCGCGAAGTCCGGGCCGCCGGATAACACCTTCGCGCGATATTATGAGGATAGCATCAAGCCCGTTCTGGATGCCGGACAGGTTCGGCTGCTTAGGGAGAACGAGGAGTTAATTCCAGGCGTAAAACTGGAATTCGCGCCGGGCCATACCCCTGGGCATATCCTGCTGCGGCTTAACTCCAAAGGCGAGGAGGGGCTTTGCGTGGGCGATATCCTGCACAACGCTTTTCAGATTTATCAGCCCGATTGCAACAGCAATTATTGTGCACTGTCCGGGCAGGCGCGGGCAACGCGGCGGCGCGTGCTGGCCCAGGCGGCGGATAATAATGCCCTCGTCTTTGCCTGCCATATCGGCGGGGGTTACGATGTGAGAATCCGCCGCGAGGGGGACGGCTTCAGTCTTGCCAGTTAATTCTGGCCCGGCGCCGTCGAGCGTGGCCGGATGCCGATGGGGAAAACAGGCGGCTGCGAATAAGGTGATATCTTAAGAACAAAGGGAACGTCGAAATGAGCAACGAGCTTCTGGAAGCCAAATCCTCAGTCCAAATCCGGCATAATTTCCTACCGCAATATCACCAGTTCATTGGTGGCGAGTGGACGCCCGGAGAGAGCGGCAAAACCATACCGCTCAAGAATCCGGCGACTGGCGAGACATTGTGCGAAATTTCAGCCGGCAACGCCGCTGATGTGAAGCGCGCGGTCGATGCCGCCTCCCGCGCTTTTCCGGCCTGGGCAAAAAGCTCGCCTGCGGAGCGGCAGGAAATCCTCTATGAGATCGTGCGGCGGCTGAAAGCGCGCACCCCGCATTACGCGATGCTGGAGACGCTGAACAACGGCAAGCCGATCAACGAGGCGATGTTTTTTGACTTGCCGGTCGCGATCGAGCAATTCGCGCTTTTCTCCGGCGCGCCGTGGCAGCTACATGGTGAATCCCTGCAAACCGCGAACTCCATTGGGATTATTCATCGGGAGCCGATGGGCGTAGTGGCGCAAATCATCCCCTGGAACGTGCCGCTAGTGATGATGGCCGCGAAAATCGCTCCCGCACTCGCGGCGGGCAACACTATCGTGCTCAAGCCATCGGAAATCGTCTGCCTCTCGGTGATGGAATTCGCACGGGAAATGGAGGATTTGCTGCCTCCAGGCGTGTTGAATGTGGTCACGGGGTACGGGCCGGATATCGGCGAGGCGCTGGTAACAGATCCGCGCGTTCGCAAGGTTGCCTTCACAGGCTCGCGGCCAACGGCGCGCACGCTCATGCGCTATGCATCAGCGAACATCATCCCGCAGACCATGGAGCTCGGCGGCAAGTCCGCCAATATCGTCTGCGAGGATGCGGATTTGGACGCGGCGGCGGAAGGAGCGGTCATGTCCACGGTCTTCAATAAGGGCGAGGTCTGCCTCGCCGGTTCGCGACTGTTCGTGCATCGCAAAATCCGCGATGCGTTTCTCGACAAATTCGTCCCGATGCTCGAAGCGATCCGGGTCGGCGACCCATCTTCCCCCGCAACGCAACTCGGCGCGCAGGCCTCGCAGGTGCAGATCGAGAAAATCCTCGGCTATCTCGACCATGGCCGCTCGGAAGGTGCCAGCGTGCTCACCGGCGGCGCGCGTGCCAGCGTGGCCGGGCGAGCGGAAGGTTTCTTCGTGCAGCCGACGTTGTTCGTGGATGTCAAAAACTCCATGAAGATCGCACAGGAGGAAATTTTTGGCCCGGTCACGAGCGTGATCACCTGGGAGGATGACGATGATGTCATCCAGATGGCCAATGATTCGATTTACGGTCTCGGCGGCGGCCTTTGGACGCGCGATCTCACCCGGGCGCACCGCATTGCCTGCGCGCTGGAAACCGGCACGGTCTGGGTTAACCAATATTATAATTTCATCGGCGGCATGCCGCTTGGCGGCTACAAACAAAGCGGTTTCGGCCGGGAATTCGCACACGAGGTCCTGAGCCATTACACGCTGACCAAGAGCGTGGTAATCAACCTCCGTCCCGGCCCGTTGGGCGTGTTCAGTCATTGAACCGTTTACGGGTCTGCGATGGCGTCTCGCCAAACCTTTCATGATAATGCCGGTTAAATTCGCCCAAATGCCGGAAACCCCAGTGCAGCGCAATGAGCGTGATGGCGCGTGGCGGCGCGTCGGAAGCGCATAATTCTGCATGCACATGCGCCAGGCGCAGCTCCAGAAGATGCCGCATTGGAGTGGTTTCTTTGAACTCCCGGAACGCGCGGGTGAGCGACCGCACGCTGCACCCGGCTGCCCCGGCGATCTCCGTCAGCGTGACTGGCTCGCGGATATTCGCCTCCATGAACGCCACGGCGCGCCGCCACTGCCGGGGCGCGATGGACTGGCCGGCGCCCGATAGCTGCTCGCTATAATTATGCGGCTGCCTGGCCAGCAGCGTCATTAGCACCGACTCTTCCAGGCTGGCTTCCAAGCGCTTGCACGCACGGCCACCAGCGCCGCTATCGAGCGACCCAACCATGAAAACCAGCAGCGCCAGCCAGCGTTGCAAAAATCCTTCGTCATCCATCGGCACGCGGAAACGTAAGGCCTCGCGCCCTTTCTGGCCCAACAGCTGCCAGCAGCAAGCCTCCAACCGGCGCTGATCGGCCCGCAGTTTCAAAACCTGTGCATTCCCATCGTAGCGGAAGCGCGGCCGGTCTGCCGCGGCGGTGAGAGCGGTTGTCCCCACGCCGCCGCCATGGATAAACCCGCCTGCGAAAACTTTGAATTCTCCTTGCAAAATCGTGCTGATCAACAGAGAGTTCCCGAAATCGCCCGGCTCGATGATCAAATCCCGGCCATAACTCAACATTGAAAGGGTAAGCGCACCGAAATCGACTCTATGGACCCGTGTCGGCTTAACGCCAGACTGTAACGCCGCGCCATATTCGCGGAACCGGCAGCCGTAAAGCTCGCTGATGACTTGGTGAGCCAACTGCCGCTCGCCGGTTGAAATTTGCAGGTAAGGCTCCGGCAGGCGCAAGCCATGCGAATTGAAGGAGAATCGCTCAGAGCGAAGCATAATTACCGTACCTCCCGCTGCGCTGACGTTACCGGAAAAGCGCTTGCAGGGAAACCGGGGCTAGGATGTGCTATGTTTTAAACGAGGGCTGTAATACCGTCGGTGAACCCGAGCGGTGCCCGGCCATAGACCTTTCCGCCTATTTCCGGCGAGATAACGGCATGGCGCCAGCGGTTTCTGAATCCCGCCAGAGCCGCTGCATTGGACTAACCTCCGCGAAAGAGGACGCGCCATGAGATCAAAACGCCAATCGCGTCCCGAGCCACTTCACCCACATGACCGGCAACCACACGTGTCCGGTCACGGTCGGTGTAGGTTAGTATCGGTCCTTCGGCTGCCGCGCCATAAACATCATCCGCCGCGCGATAAGCGTGCAGATGCGCCGTCTCCACAAGCATCGCAGCCTTCACCATTGCCAGCTGGAAGCTCGGAGAATCGATCTGCCGCTTATAAATCGATCTGCCGCTTATAATAGGTATAGAAAATTGAACGCTTCGGCGCTTTCTCAATACCGGGCGCTTGAAAAAATCACGGAGAACGCAACGAAAGAACATATTACGAGTTTGGTGAGCTTATGCAAGCCAGCTGGTGCTGAATAGCCCAGGCATTAAACGATTTTTCGTTACGCGACTTACGCTGAATACCTTCGGCCTTGCACCACCTCACCCATCTAAATAGGTGTCCGCGAGTCCGTGCCGCGCAAGGCCGCGCATCAGCCCGGCGAAGGCATCTTCAAGGGTTTTGCCGCTGGTATCGAAAGCGAAATCCGCCTTGTCATAATAGGCGGCCCGGCTTTCCAGAATTAGCCGGAGGTCTTCGATGGCCGTGCGGCTGTCTCCCACCGGGCGCAAATCGCCCTGGCCGATGACACGGTTCATGTGGTCTTCCGGCGTGGCTTGCAGCCAGACCGTAAAGCAGTTGCTGAGCAGAATTTGCAGCGAGGCCGGGTCCGAGGCGATCCCGCCCGCGGTCGCGATCACACAGGCCTTATGGTTGTGCAACGTCTCCTCCAGCGCCTGCCGCTCATAGCGCTGAAAGGTCCGGGAGCCATATAGCGCCTCGATCTGCGCGGGCGGCCCTCCGGCCAGCCGGGCAACTTCCGCCCGAAGTTCGATAAACGGCCGCTTCAGCTCAGCCGCGACCATGCGGCCCAGCGTGGATTTTCCGGCGCCGCGCAGGCCGATAAAGGCGATCCGGTCCGCGCGTTCGCCGGTGCCGGCGCGCACGGGGAAAAGCTCGGCCAATAGCTTATGCGCCTGCTGTAGATCATCCGGCCCGCGCCCGCCTAAAATCTTGCGGATCATCAGCCATTCCGGCGAGCCGGTTGTCTCGTCGCCCAGCAATTCGGCGACAGGGCAGTCCAGCGCATGGGCAATCTGCTGCAACACGAGGATCGAGACGTTGCCGCTGCCCGATTCAAGGTTCGCGATATGCCGCTCGGAAACAGAAGCCAGCTCCGCCAGAACACGCCGGGGCATTGCGCGCCTTGCCCGCAGCATCCGCACACGGCCGCCTAGCCCGGCGAGCAGCGGGTCCGGTTCCGCCTGGGTTGAAATGAGTGGTTTCATGCTAGCGCGTTCTACCATTTCCAGCCGTGGCTAAAAGGGGAAGGGGGCTGACCTGCCTCTCTTGCCTGCCTGGCAAGGCGGTGCCATCTCTCGGCGCATGACAAATCCAAACGATCCAGTCGGCTGGCATGGCACGACCATTCTATGTGTCCGGCGCGGCGATGCGGTGGCGATGGCGGGCGACGGCCAGGTAAGCCTCGGCAACACGGTGGTTAAGGGTAATGCGCGCAAAGTCCGGCGCATCGGTAATGGCGGGGTAATCGCGGGTTTCGCGGGTGCGACCGCGGATGCCTTCACCCTGCTGGAGCGGCTGGAGACGAAGCTTGAGCGCTTCCCCAACCAGCTGGAGCGCGCCTGCGTGGAGCTGGCGAAAGACTGGCGGATGGACCGCTATTTGCGGCGGCTGGAGGCGATGCTGATCGTGGCCGATGCCGAGCGCAGCTTCACCCTTACCGGCAATGGCGACGTGCTTGAGCCATCCGATGGGATCGTGGCCATCGGCTCCGGCGGCAATTTCGCCCTGGCGGCGGCGCGGGCTTTGATGACCGTGCCGGATATATCGGCTGAAGAGACGGCGCGGCGGGCCATGAAGATCGCCGCAGATATCTGCATCTACACCAATGAAAACCTGATTGTTGAAACCATCTGATGGATATCCCCGTTTATTCCCCGCGAGAAATCGTCAGCGAGCTGGATCGCTTTATCATCGGCCAGAACGACGCCAAGCGCGCCGTGGCGATCGCGCTGCGTAACCGCTGGCGGCGTCTGCAACTGCTGGAGGAAATGCGCGAGGAGGTCGTGCCAAAGAATATTTTGATGATCGGGCCGACCGGCTGCGGCAAGACCGAGATCGCGCGGCGGCTGGCCAGGCTGGCGCAGGCGCCTTTCATCAAGGTCGAGGCGACGAAGTTCACTGAGGTTGGCTATGTCGGGCGCGATGTGGAGAGTATCGTGCGCGACCTTGTGGAAGCGAGCATCACGATGCTGCGCGAGCAGAACCGCAAGGGCGTGGAGGCCAAGGCGGAGCTGGCGGCGGAGGAGCGGCTCATTTCCGCGCTGGTGGGCGAGGGGGCGGCGGCGGACACGCGCGTGAAGTTCCGCCGGATGCTACGCTCGGGCGAGCTGGAGGACAAGGAGATCGAGGTCTCGGTGGGGGAGAGTTCAGGCACGGCTATTGGCATGATGGACATGCCGGGGATGCCGCCGGGCGGGGCGATCAACCTTGGCGATATGATGAAGGGCATGTTTGGCAAGCCCGCGCAGAAGCGCAAAATGCTGGTGCCGGAGGCTAGGCGGGCGCTGGAACGCGAGGAGGCCGACCGGCTGTTGGACACCGAGGCGCTGACCAAGGATGCGCTACGCCATGCGGAGAATAATGGCATCGTGTTTCTGGACGAGATCGACAAGATTTGCGCCAAAACCGAAGGCGGTTTCCGCGGTGGGGATGTGTCGCGCGAGGGCGTGCAGCGGGATTTGCTGCCGTTGATCGAGGGCACAACGGTTTCCACCAAATACGGGCCGATCAAGACCGATTATATCCTGTTCATCGCCTCCGGCGCGTTCCATGTCGCCAAGCCGGCGGATTTACTCCCAGAGCTTCAGGGCCGGTTGCCGATCCGGGTGGAACTCTCCTCGCTCTCGCGCGATGACTTCAAGCGCATCCTCACCGAGCCCGAACATTCCTTGCTCAAGCAATACACGGCGCTGCTGAGCACGGAAGGCGTCAATCTGACCTTTGCCGATGACGCGGTGGATGCGCTGGCCTCGCTGGCTTACGACATCAACGACCGGATTGAGAATATCGGCGCGCGGCGGCTGGCTACGGTCATCGAGAAGCTGTTGGAGGAGATTAGCTTCACCGCGACGGACCGTTCCGGCGATGTGGTGGTGGTCGATGCGGCCTATGTGAATGAGCGCGTGGCCCCGCTGGCGGCGAAGGGCGATTTGAGCCGGTTTATTTTGTAAACCCGTTACCGACGGCATTCGCGCCGTTCTGTAGCGCGTGCCATGTCAGCATTGCGCCTTGGCGGAAGCCTTCGCCTATCTGGTTGGCGCCCTGGCCGATGCGGTTGGCGCCCGCGCTGAACTGCTGCGAGACGTTCCTGGAATCCGGGCGGTCATAATTTTGCGCGAGTGCGGGCGCGGCCAGGGCCAGGCTCAAGCTTGCAGCAAAAAAGACTGTACGAAACTGATATGACATGGCGCGTTCATATCAGCTTATTTCGTGAACGGCGAGTTTAGGTTAAAGCCGGGCCATGAATCATCGGCTTGCGGGTCTTCTCACCGCCATCGCCGCCTTGCTGGCGCTGGGCGTCGCCTATTACGCGCAATATGTGCTGTTGCTCACGCCATGCGAGTTGTGCCTGTGGGAGCGTTGGCCGTACCGCATCGTGGTGGTTCTCGGCATTATCGCGTTGCTGGCTCCATCGGTGGCGCGAGCAGTGCTGGGCCTGGCTGCGCTGGTATTGCTCGGCGGCATTGGCATTTCCGGGCTGCATGTGGGTGTAGAGTCCGGCTGGTGGAAATCACCGCTTCCCGAGTGCAACGGGGTGTTGACCCTCGGCGCGCCATTGCCGATGCTACCCGCCGTGCCATGCGACAGGCCGGTGTTTCTCATCCCGCATTTGCCCGTCTCCATGGCGACGATGGATTTTTGCGGCGCCCTGGTGTTTGCGCTGGTTCTGCTCATCTATGTTTTACAGCAATCAAGGCGATCCAGATGAGCGATCAGGTCAAACGATTCATACGGGTTGACCATGCGGGTGAATACGGCGCGGCGCGGATTTATGCCGGGCAGCGCGCGGTTTTAGGCAACGGTCCACATGGGGAGACGCTGGCGCATATGCAGGCGCAGGAGCAGCGGCATCTGGATGTGTTCTCTAAACTGGTCGCTGAGCGCCGGGTGCGCCCCACGGCTTTGCTGCCGTTTTGGCATCTGGCTGGCTTCGCGCTCGGGGCCGCCACCGCTGCCATAGGTCCGCGCGCCGCCATGGCCTGCACCGTGGCGGTGGAAGAGGCGATTGACGCGCATTACGCGGCGCAGGAATCTGCCTTGGACGATGACGAAGCGCCGTTGCGCGCCACGATCGCGGAGTTCCGCGCCGAGGAGCTGGAGCATCGGGACATCGGGCTTGCCAATGGCGCGGAGCAGACGCCGGGCTACCGGCTGTTGACGGGCATTATCAAAGCCGGGTGCCGCGTGGCAATCAAGCTCAGCGAGGCTGTCTAATTCCCCGTCTGCGCTTTATGGCGCAGCAGATGGTCCGCCAGCACACAGGCCAGCATCGCCTCGCCCACCGGCACGGCGCGGATGCCGACACAGGGGTCGTGGCGGCCTTTGGTAAACAGCTCGATATCCTCGCCCGCCGCGTTCACGCTACGCACCGGCGTAAGGATGGAGCTGGTGGGTTTGACCGCGAAGCGTGCGACAATCGGCTGCCCGGTGGCAATGCCGCCAAGGATACCCCCCGCGTGGTTCGCCAGGAAGCTGATGTGCCCGCCTTCCATCCGCATCTCATCGGCGTTTTCCTCGCCGCGCAAAGCTGCTGCGGCAAAGCCGTCGCCGATTTCCACGCCCTTCACTGCGTTAATGCTCATGAGCGCAGTGGCGATTTCGGCGTCCAGCTTTGCGTAAATCGGCGCGCCGAGGCCGGGCGGCACGCCTTCGGCGGTAACTTCGATGACCGCGCCCAGCGATGAACCAGCCTTGCGGACATCATTGAGAATTCCTTCCCAAGACAGAGCCGCTTGCGGGTCCGGGCAAAAAAACGGGTTCTGGTCTACCGCATCCCAATCCCAGCGCGAGCGGTCCACGCCGTGCGGCCCAAGCGCCACCATGGCGCCGCGAATCTTCACGCCAGCGCCCAGCACTTTGCGCGCGATAGCACCTGCCGCGACGCGCATGGCCGTCTCCCGCGCCGAGGACCGACCGCCGCCACGCGGGTCGCGATGGCCATATTTCATGTCATAGGCGACATCCGCATGGCCGGGGCGGTATTGCGCGGCGATGTTCGCGTAATCGCGAGATCGCTGGTCCGTGTTCTCGATGAACAGCGAAATCGGCGTGCCGGTAGAATTGCCATCATACACGCCGGAGAGGATTTTAACCTCGTCCGCCTCCTGCCGCTGGGTGGTGAATTTGGATTGTCCCGGGCGGCGTTTGTCCAAAAACGGCTGAATATCGGACTCGGACAAAGCAATCCCAGGCGGCGTGCCATCGACCACGCAGCCAATCGCCGGGCCATGGCTTTCACCCCAAGTCGTTACCCGGAATAGATGGCCGAATGTATTATGGGACATCAGTCATTTACGACCGTGATATCGGGCGCGTTCGGGTTCTTCATGCCGACCGTATGGTAGCCGCAATCGACATGATGCACTTCGCCGGTGACACCTTTGGAGAGGTCCGAGAGCATGTATAGCCCGGCGCCCCCGACCTCTTCCAATTCCACATTGCGCTCCAGCGGCGCGTTATATTTGTTCCATTTCATGATATACGTGAAATCGCCAATGCCGGACGCCGCCAGGGTTTTGATCGGCCCGGCGCTGATCGCGTTGACGCGGATCTGGTTGGGGCCAAGGTCGGCCGCCATGTAGCGTACGGAGGCTTCAAGCGCCGCCTTTGCCACGCCCATGACGTTGTAATGCGGCACCACGCGCTCCGCCCCGAGGTAGGAAAGAGTGAGAAGGGAGCCGCCATCGGGCATCAAATCGGCCGCGCGGCGGCCGGCGGAGGTGAAGGAAAAGCAGGAGATATCGAGCGCCTGGAGGAACACCGAGCGCGGCGTATCGACATATCGCCCGCGCAGAAAGGCTTTGTCCGCGAAGCCGATGGCATGGACCAGAAAGTCGATTCTGCCCCATTTATTGCCCAGCGCGTCGAAGGCCTTATCCATGGCGGAATCATCCGTAACATCGCAGGGCAGCAGGAAATCCGAGCCGATGGAGGCCGCCAGGGGCCGCACGCGCTTCTCCAAAGTTTCGCCCTGGTAGGTGAAAGCGACTTCACCGCCTTGCGCCGCTACGGCCTGCGCGATGGCCCAGGCGATTGAGCGGTTATTCGCCACGCCCATGATAAGCCCGCGCTTGCCCCGCATGAGCGTTCCGGTTGGCGGGGAAATTTGCGTTTCGGTATCGGGCATATAGGCTATCTCCGTTTCAGCATCGGGCAGTGGCGGGTTGGTGGCATACCCTGTATCACGCGATCAAGACCCGCGAAATTCCGGAGGCCAGAATGGACCATAACCCGTTTACCAGATTCGGCGAATGGTTGAAGGAAGCCGAGGCTGGCGAGCCGAATGACCCGAATGCGATGGCCCTGGCGACGGTGGGCGCGGATGGAAGCCCGGCCGTGCGGATGGTGCTGCTGAAAGGCTGGGACGCGCGGGGATTCGTGTTCTATACTAACCTTGAATCTCGAAAAGCTGAGGAAATCCAGCAAAATCCAAAGGTCTCGCTGCTGTTTCACTGGAAGAGCCTGCGGCGGCAGATTCGTATCGAGGGAGTAGCAACTCCCGCCAGCGTGGCCGAAGCCGATGCGTATTTCGCCACACGTAGCCGCGCCTCCCAGCTTGGCGCCTGGGCCTCGGCGCAGTCCCGCCCCATGGCATCCCGCGAGATTTTTGAGCGTAAGCTGGTGGAGGTGGAGCGCCGATTCGGCGACGGGAACGTACCGCGCCCCGAGAATTGGTCCGGCTGGCGGGTGACGCCCGATTATTTCGAATTTTGGGAGGACCGGGCGTTCCGCCTGCATGAGCGGCTGATATTCTCCTGCGAGGGCGAGGCTTGGGAGACCGGGTTGTTGTACCCATGAGCATTGCGACAGTCTCCAAAACCAAAACCGTGATCCGCGTCACTAGCGGCAATTTCCTAGAGATGTTCGATTTCTTCCTGTTCGGCTTTTACGCCACGCAGATCGCCCATACGTTTTTCCCAGGGCGCGACGCCTTTGCCTCGCTGATGTTCACCTTCCTCACTTTCGGCGCCGGGTTCCTCATGCGGCCTTTGGGGGCGATTGTGCTGGGCGCGTATATCGACCGTGTGGGCCGCCGCAAAGGGCTCATTCTGACCATCTCATTGATGGCGGTAGGCACGATTTTGCTGGCCTTCACGCCGGGCTATGCCACCATCGGCATAGCTGCGGTGCTGCTCGTTTTGTTTGGGCGCTTGGTCCAGGGCTTCTCCGCCGGGGCCGAGCTGGGTGGTGTTTCGGTCTATCTCTCGGAGATGTCCCCCGCGCATAAAGGGTTTTATGTGAGCTGGCAGTCTGCCAGCCAGCAGGTCGCGATCATGCTGGCGGCTGTGCTGGGCTACTGGCTGCATGTCTCCTTCGCGCAAGCCACGGTAAATGCCTGGGCCTGGCGCATTCCGTTCTTCGTTGGCTGCCTTATCGTGCCGTTCATCTATCTCGTGCGCCGCTCGTTGCAGGAAACCGAGGCGTTCGCGAGCCGTGCCCGGCACCCGGACACCTCCGAAATTTTTGCCTCGATGGTGCAGAATTGGGGGCTGGTTGTCGCGGGGATGCTGCTGGTTGCGATGACGACCGTGTCGTTTTATCTCATCACGGTTTACACCCCGACCTTCGGGCGGAGCGTTCTGCATCTTTCCATCTCTGCCACGCTGATCGTCACCTTCTGCGTCGCGATCTCGAATTTCCTCTGGCTGCCGGTGATGGGCGCGCTCTCCGACCGGATCGGCCGGAAAACGATCCTCGTGGCGTTCACGGTGCTGACGATTCTAACGAGCTTTCCTGCCCTGTACTGGCTGGTCGGAAATCCCAGTTTCGGCAGGATGCTGCTGGTCGAGCTGTGGCTCTCCTTCCTCTACGCCAGCTATAACGGCGCCATGGTGGTGGCGCTGACCGAGGTCATGCCGGTCGATGTCCGCACCGCCGGTTTCTCGCTGGCCTACAGCCTGGCGACCGCGATATTTGGCGGCTTTACCCCAGCGGTGGCGACGGCGCTGATCCATGTCACGGGGAACAAAGCGGCGCCGGGCATGTGGATGAGCTTCGCGGCGGTTTGCGGCCTTGGAGCGACGCTTTATTTATACCGGCGGAAGGCCCACGCATACCAGGCGGAGTCTGCGTGATTCATCCATGAGAGATAACTAAATGTCCCGAGACATAAACTTGCAGATTGCGAAGCAACTTTTGATCGCATTAGCCGAAAACATGGACTCGGGCGAGATCGCCAAAATGTTTAGCGACGATGTTAAATTTGAAATCGCGGGCGATGTTGGGGCGTTGCCCTGGATCGGACAGAAAACCGGACGTCAGGCAGTTATCGGCTTTATCGACAACACACGCCGTTTGATTGAGCAAGTTCGTTTCGCTGTTCAAGATATTTTGGCGAGCGATGATCGCGCGGTAATTGTTGGTGAACTCACGACGCGGATTAATGCGACCGGCAGGATCATAGAATCGGCCTTTGCGATTGTTCTGACCCTCTCCGGCGGCGAGATTGTGGGTTTTAGAATGCTGGAAGATAGTTTCGCGGTTTCCAAAGCGGCAAGGTCATAACCGATTCGCTTGGTTATTGGGCCGAAGTTCCAAGGCCCGGGCATAAACCTGCTTCTTTGCCACTCCGGTTGCGGTGGCGACTACGCTTACGGCATCTTTCAGGCTCATTTGCGCGAGGGCCGCCATGAGCGCCGTGTCGAGGCTTTCCGCTGATGGGGCTTCGTCCGGCGCCGGGCCGATAACCACCGTGATCTCGCCGCGCGCCGCGTTGGCCGCGTAAAATCCAGCCAGTTCAGGCAGCGGGCCGCGCCGCACTTCTTCATAATGCTTTGTCAGTTCCCGGCAGACCGCTGCTGGCCTTGGGCCGAAGGTTTGCCCCGCGTCGGCGAGAAACTCCGCCAGCCGGTGCGGAGCTTCATAGAATATCAATGTGGCGGAAAGCCCGGCGGCCTCCAGGCTGCGAAGCCGCGTAAATTCAGCGCGCCTGGGGCCGGACTTGGCGGGCAGAAAGCCGGTGAACATAAACGGGTGCGGCGGCAGGCCCGAGAGGGTGAGGGCGAGCACCGCCGCATTCGGCCCTGGCACGCCGCCGACATCAAGCCCCGCCTCAATCGCGGCGCGCACCAGCCGGTATCCGGGGTCGGACACCAGCGGCGTTCCCGCATCCGAGATCAACGCGTAACGCGCCCCGGTTTGCATGGCGGCGATGAGCGAGGGGATGCGCCCGGCCTCGTTATGCTCATGCAGCGGCAGGAGCCTGGCTTTGATGTCATGCGCGCGAAGCAGAACCGCGCTGGTTCGCGTGTCTTCGCATAAAACCGCATCTGCTCCGGCGAGGGCCTCTCTCGCCCGGCTGGAGAAATCTTTAAGGTTGCCGATTGGGGTGGAAACCAGCACAAGGGCGGCAGTGGAGGGCCTTATCTTTGGTTCGTGAATTTCTTCGTCAACGGTCGCGTCTTCGGTCATCTTGCATCCTTTTGGGTACGCTGGCGCTCGCCAGCTGTGCGGGTCAAGCCCCTGTTCCGGGGCCGGGCGCCAGCCTGCCATCATTGCTAAACGGCCAGGCGCCGGTTTCGCCTGGCCTTGCGCCTGCCGTGGGCAAAACCACGGGCAATGTCGCGCTGTTGCTGCCGCTCACCGGCAGCCTGGCCCCGGTTGGGCAGGCGCTGGAAAACGCCGCGAAGCTCGCATTCCCGGATAACGCCACACCGGGGCTGGATGTGCGTGACACCGGCGGCACGGCGCAGGGGGCCGCCGCCGCGGCGCAGGCGGCGATTGCCGGGGGCGATGGCGTCATTCTCGGCCCGCTCACCTCCGCCGAAACCCATGCGGCCGCCCCCATCGCACAGGCTGCGGGCGTGAACATGCTTGCCTTTACCAATGATGCGACGGTGGCCGCTCCCGGCGTCTGGCCCCTGGGCATCACCCCGAAGCAACAGGTGCAGCGCGTGTTACAAGCTGCCGCCGGCGCCGGGCGTACGCAGCTCGCGGCCCTCCTGCCGGATAATGATTTTGGGCGCAGGCTGGGCGACGCGATAGCCACGGAAACCGCGGGGCTTAGCGAGCCGAGCCCGCAGATTACCTATTACGAACCAGGGTTCAGCGGCGTGAACCAGGCGGTCGAGGAGATGTCGGGCTTCTCAAATCGCGGGCAGGGGCTGGAGGCGCAGATAAAGGCGGCGCAGGATCTCGGCACGCCAGCGGGGCAGGAAAAGGCGCGCGAACTCCAGCACCAGCAAATACCGCCGCCGAATTTCAACGCGCTATTCATCGGCGCCACCAGCGGCGATACCCTGGCGGAGCTGGCTAATTTCCTGCCTTATTACGATATTTCCGCGCCGCAGGTGCAGTTCCTCGGCCCTTCCCTATGGGCCAAGATCGCGCCGCAAATGGCGCGGCAGACCGTGCTTCTGGGTGGGCTTTACGCCGCACCCGACCCGGCGGATGCCGCCGTGTTCAGCGCGAAATATCAAGCCACCTACGGTGCGGCGCCCCCCGATATCGCCGATGTCGCTTTCGATGCCGCCGCCATCGCCAAGCTCTCTGCTGGGGCGGGAGGATATACCAGCGCGGTGCTGACCGCGGCGGACGGCTTCACCGGCACCGATGGCGTGCTGGTGTTGCAGCCGAATGGCCAGGTGCTGCGCGGGCTGGCGGTGTTTAAAGTGGCGCCGGGCGGGCCGGTCATTGTCTCGCCGGCCCCCGCGCAGTTATCGCCGCCAGCCGGCTGATGCCTGCGCTGCCGCTGCCGGAAAACATCTGGCTGGTGGCGTTCGTCTTTGTTCTGCTGGCGCTTGCCTTGGCCGTTGCCTTTGGCTTCCAGCTTGGGCGGGAGGTGCTGAGATTACGCCGGGCCGAGCGGGAAGCGATGCGCCTGCTTGATGCCGAGCGGCAATCCCGCGCGCGTGCGACCGTCGGCGCTGCTGAAGATCGCGCCCTGGTGGAGCGGCTGCCGGACACGCTGATAAAGCTGGATTCCGTGGGCAATCTTATCTGGCGCAATGCCAGCGCGATTGCGGCTTTCGGCACTGAGACGGCGGCCTTGCTGCGCCACCCCAAGCTGCGCGAGGCACTGGCACAGGCCGGACAGAGCGGGCAGCCGCTGCGATGCAGCCTGGCTATGGCAGTGCCGGTGCAGCGCGAACTGGACGCGACCGTAATCCCTGCCGGCGGCCCGCTCTATCTGCTGCTGACCGACCGGACACGGGAGCGAAACGTGGAGAAGATGCGGGCTGATTTCGTAGCGAATGCAAGCCATGAACTGCGAACGCCGCTCGCCAGCCTCATCGGGTTTATCGAGACTTTGCGCGGCCCGGCGGCGGACGACGCGGAGGCGCAACAACGCTTCCTCAGCATTATGGCGGAGCAGGCGGCGCGGATGCAGCGGCTGATCGGCGATCTGCTCAGCCTCTCGAGCATCGAAATTTCCGAGCATCACCCGCCCGAAACATTGCTGGCTGCCGCTCCGATGCTGGAGCGGATCGTGGCCGGGTTGGAGCCGATGCTGAAGGCAGCCGATGCGCGGATCGAGGTTTCGATTTCGCCGGACATGCCGTTGATTCCGGCAGATGCCGACCAGCTCACGCAGGTGTTCACCAACCTGCTCGACAATGCGATTAAATATGGCAAGCGCGGCGGCTGCATAAAACTATGTGCGGCGCGGGGCGGCGGGGATGCGCGGTTCGAGGCCGGGGGCATCATCGTGAGCGTTGCCGATGACGGGGCCGGAATTTCGCGCGAACATATTCCGCGATTGACCGAGCGGTTTTACCGTATCGACAAAGGCCGCTCGCGCGCCGTGGGCGGAACCGGGCTTGGACTTGCGATTGTGAAGCATGTGGTGAACCGGCATCGCGGCAAATTGGCGATTGAAAGCAGCGAGGGCCGGGGAACAGTTTTTACCGTCTGGCTGCCGGTGCGGGAGTAGAGCGCGATAGCTTCATATAGACTTACCGCGCTGATTTAAGGCGCACTCTATTTTTATATGAGCGGCTGATTCACGCTTTCGGTTAACGCGCCGGAGCGCGTCAACCGAAAGCGATCAGACGCTAAGACGCGATACAAGATCCCGTGCGTTTTCCGGCGCTTTTACCTTCATGTCGTTATCGAAATACACAAAAACGTCTCGGCCCGATGCATGGGGTTTAGCGGGTCCGGAAATACGCTCGGCATTTTGCGGTTCATGGCCTTGGCCCCAGGCTTTCACGCGCCGCGCCCAGTCGTCGAGGGCACTGGGGTCATAGCCGCTCGCATAAAGCTGCTCCGAACCGTGCAGGCGGCAATAGATAAAATCTGTGGTGACATCCATCAGCCGAGGCCACTCGACCGTATCCGCGCAGACGAGCGCTGCCTTATAACGCGTGAGGAGCTTGATGAAGGCTGGATCACGGAAGCCCTCGTTGCGGATTTCCAATGCATGGCGCACCGGGCGCTTTTTATCCGTCTTGGTCCAGCCGTTGCCTTTCAGGCGTGCGTCATGCCGCGTGGCGCGTTCCGCGGCGGCTTCGGTATCATGCGGGAGCATTGCGAGAAAAATCTCGAAGATTTCCGCGTCGAATTTTAAACTCGGTGGAAACTGCCAGAGGATCGGTCCAAGCTTCGGCCCAAGGCGTAAAATGCCGGACGCCAGGAAATTCGCGAGCGGCGCTTCAACGTCGCGCAAGCGCCTGATATGTGTGATGAAGCGCGGCGCCTTTACGGAAAATACGAAATCCTCTGGCGTTGCCTCGGCCCAAGCCTGAAAGCTCGACGGCCTTTGCGTGCCATAGAACGTGCCGTTGATCTCGATGGTGCGGAACGCATTGGAAGCAAATGCGAGCTCGTCTTTTTGTTTCAGCCCCTTGGGATAAAACACGCCGCGCCAGGGCGGGTAGGTCCAGCCGGAAATCCCGATGCGGATTTCACCTTGCTTTGCCAAGGCGTTTTAAAACACCCGCCAGTGCTTTGGCTGGCCTGAAACACCGGGTTTTAATTTGAAGATGCCGCCGGCATGAGGTTCCCTTTTTAAATTCTCCGCAGAGAGCTTTTCCCGCGCGCTGGTGATGTAGAGTTCCTCAAGATTATCGCCCGCGAAGCAACACATGGTGGGTTGGCTCACCGGCAGCTCGATCACCTCTGACAGCGTCCCGCCCGGCGTATAGCGGGCCAGCCGCCCGCCGCCATGCAGCGCGCACCAATAATGCTGCTCAGCATCCAGCGCCGCTCCATCGGGGATTCCCGGCTCGTTACCCAGCGCCACATAGTCATGCCGCTTGCCGATTTTGCCCGCTGCGGCGTCATAGTCGAATTTGAAGATCTCCCGCTCCGTGCTGTGCGAGACATAAAACCGGTCATCCGTATGGTTGAACGCCATGCCGTTCGTGATGAAAGCGAAGTCCATATGCGCGGTCAGGCCATCTTTCTCGCAATAACTATATAGCATTCCCTTCTCATCGCTTTTCACACCTTCCGGCGGGTCGGTCATGCTCCCCACCCAGAAGCGGCCAGCGCTGTCGCAGGCGGATTCATTGAAGCGGATGATTTTGGAATCGAATGGCGGCGGCGCGATAAGGCTGAGCGCGCCGGTATTGAGGTCCAGCCATTGCAGCCCGTTGCGGAGTGCGGCGAGCGCGCGGCCATGGCCATCCAGCGCATAACCGCCCAGGTCCGCCGGAAGCTTCCAGGTTTTGCTTTCGCCCGAGGAGAGCGAGAGCCGGTGTAAGGCAGGGGCTTTGATGTCTGCCCAGTAAAGCGCATTCTCCGGCGGTACCCAAAGCGGTGACTCGCCAATAATCGCCTGCGCGTCGAGGACCAGCTCAATGTTCATAATTCACCGCGCTGCGCCATGGCTTTTATCCGGTCAGCGGTACGCAGCGCGATAGCCTGGATGGTGAGTGATGGATTCACCCCGCCGGTGGTAGGAAACACCGAGCCGTCGCAAACCCAGAGATTCGGAATATCCCAGCTGCGGCAATCGGCATTCACCACGCTGGTATCTGCATCGAACCCCATGCGCGCGGTACCCGCGAGATGGTTTGTATCATCCTCTTGTTGAAAGAGATCGGTAGCGCCGATCGCGTCCAGGCTCATCGTCATCTGGTTGAGCGCGTGCTTGATAAGCCGCTTGTCGTTCTCGCCCCAACTGTAGGTGATGCGTGGAACGCGCAGGCCGTATTGGTCCTTCTCATCCGTCAGCGTCACGCGGTTGCGTTCGTCCGGCAGCATTTCGCCGACCATTTTAACGCCGACCTGGTGGTTGTAATGCATCATCTCGCCGCGCAGTTTTTCGCCCCAGATACCACGCGAGCCGGTCTGCACCGAGGCCCATTCGATCGGCAAAGGCCCTTGGCCCATCCAGCAGTATCCGCCGAAGAAGTCCTTGCCCTTGTCCTCGTAATTCCAATGCTCGGTGATGGCAAGGGATGGCGGGCCTTTATACCAGCGCACTTCTTCTTTCATTCGCCCCCATGCCGCCTGGTTGCTCTGTGTCATAAGGTTTTTGCCGACAAGGCCTGAGGTATTTGCCAAGCCATCCGGGTATTCATCGGTCGCGGAGTTCAGCAGCAGGCGCGGTGTTTCAATCGCATAGCCCGCCACCACGACATTTTTCGCACGTTGAAAATGCCAGGCGCCGTCGCGGTAAAAATGCACGCCAGTGGCGCGGCCGTTTTTGGCCTCAATCCGCCCGACCATGGCGAGGTCACGGATCTCAGCACCTTCTTTTATCGCGCGCGGCAAATAGGTGTTGATGGTGCTCTGCTTGGCGTTGGTGGAACAGCCGAAGCGGCAGAAGCCACGATAGACGCAAGGCGGAGATTTTCCGCGAGGCGCGGAAACGGTGGCAAGCGGCGTCGGCGTCCATTTATAGCCCAGCGCCTCACAGCCTTTGGCAAGCAGCATTCCCGCCGCATTCACCTCATGCGCGCGGTACGGGTAGCGCGGGCGCTTCGGTCCCCATGGGTAATTCACTGGCCCGGAGATGCTCAGGCGTTGCTCGGCCAGGGTGTAGTAATCCCACATCTCGCGCCAGTCGAGCGGCCAGTCCGCACCGTAGCCGAGCTTTGTGCGGCTTTCGAACCACTCTGGGCGGAAGCGCAGCGAGACCATGGCGAAATGCACCATGCTGCCGCCAACGGCTTTGCCGCTGTTTTTGCCGCCCATCTGAATCGGGTTTTCACCGTCGCATACGCGGCGGTCCATCCAGTAGAGTTTTTCCTGCGCGGTCTCGTCCGAGGCAAAGTCATCGAGCGGGCGGAAATAGGGTCCGGCATCGAAAGCGATGACGGAAAATCCTTCTTCCGCCAGGCGCGAAGCCAGCGTGCCGCCGCCTGCGCCCGTGCCGACGATGACGAAATCCACCTCCTCATCATGGCGGTATTCGCGCATGTGCAGCCAGCCGCCGGGCGTCATTACATCCGGGGCGCGGCCTCGTACAGCGCGGGTTTCAGCGTACATTTTTATTGTCCTTGAGCGCCTGCGCGGCCTTGCCCGGATAAGCCTCGGCGGCTTCCCAGCGGTCGCGCCGATTTGCCGCCATGCGAACGTAGCCGCGCGGGCTTGCCGGGCCGCCAAACCCCATCTCGCTCCAGGAATCCGGATGCGAGTAATACGCTGCCGTAACGTCCCGCAGAACCCGATGCTCAAAGAACATTTTCGGAGGAACATTTTTCCAGGCGGGATCGTGTAGATCGCCCTTCTGGCAGCGCTTCAGCAATTCGTCCGCCTCGGCAGGCCGCAGCTTATGGAACGCCATGCCATGCGTTGAATGCGCTTCCCTGTCCAACGCCGCGAGAGCGGTTTTCCACGCCTCGCCGTCGTAGGGCATCGGCTCAATGCGCGTGCCGGAACTGCCATGATGCAGCAGCCGCCGGTCGATATAGGCTGCTACGGGAATCCGCGGCCGGCCATCCGGCTGCGGGATGATACGCTCGCAGAGCATCTGCATCGTCAGCCATTCTTCGTGCGAGAAAAAGACCGGCTCGTCTTTAATCGCGAGCCGCTCGTCCATCACCTTGCGAGTGGCATCGTTCCACGACATACTATCGCGTTTGGACAGCACATCGTATCCCGGAAAGCGATCGTGCAGATCGGTCATGCCGCTCAACCCCGGTGCGGCAAAACGCTGGCCAGCATTTCCTTCGCGCTATTCTTCAACACGCTGCCGAGTTCCGGTTCCTTTGGCAGCATGGAGAGAAAATTACGCGCATCCTTCATGGTGATATGCGGCGGCAGCGGCGGCACGTTCGGGTCGGTCCGCACTTCCAGGATCACCGGCCGATCCGCGTTCAACGCTTCGTCCCAGGCCTCGGCGATACGGTCTGGATTATCGACGTAGATGCCCTTCAGCCCCAGCAGCTCCGCGTATTTGGCGTAAGCGAAATCCGGGATAGTCTGCGTCGATGGCGTTTTGCCCTCGCCGAGCTGAACGCGCTCCTCCCATGTCACCTGGTTCAAATCCTGGTTGTTCAGTACCAGCACGATGAACTTCGGCGATGCCCATTCCTTCCAGTATTTTTTTACCGTGATCATGACATTGATGCCGTTCATCTGCATCGCGCCGTCACCCATGAAGGCAATGACGGTGCGCTCGGGGAAGGCAAACTTCGCCGCGACGGCATAGGGCGTGCCGGCGCCAAGCGAGGCGAGGCCGCCAGAGAGCGAACCTTTCATGCCGCGCCGGACTTTGATGTCCCGCGCATACCAGTTGGCGACCGAACCGGAATCGCCGGTGAGGATGCAGTTATCCGGCAGTTTCGGCGAAAGCTCCCAGAATACGCGCTGCGGGTTGATCGGGTCCGCCGAATGCATCGCGCGCGCCTCAAGAACCTTCCACCATTTTTTGACATCTTTTTCAATGCGCTCACGCCAGCTCGTGTCGGTCTTCTGGTGCAACAGGGGCAGGAGCTTCCGCAGCGTTGCGGCGCTGTCGCCCGCCATGCTGAGTTCCATGGGGTAGCGCAGGGAGAGATTAGATGGATCGATATCGATCTGGATGCCGCGCGCGCTGCCGGGCTTCGGCAGAAACTCCGAATACGGAAAGGATGAGCCGACAACAAAGAAGGTATCGCAATTCTGCATCAAATCCCAGCTTGGCTCCGTGCCGAGCAGGCCGATAGAGCCGGTGACGTAGGGCAGTGAATCCGGCACGGCGCATTTGCCGAGCAGGGCCTTGGCGATGCCAGCACCCAGCCGTTCCGCGACCGCTATCAGCTCATCGGTGGCATTGAGCGCGCCCTGGCCGCAGAGAATTGCGACCTTCTTGCCGGCGTTCAGAATATCCGCAGCCTGTTGCAACAAAATATCGTCGGGTGTTAGCGCCGGGCCAGCGTAGCCGATGCCGGTATGCGTTGCGCCATGCGCCATCGGCGGGTCTTCGTAATTCATCAACTGCAAATCATTTGGCAGAATCACGCAGGTTACGCAGCGCTTGGCATTGGCAATCCGTACTGCGCGGTCGATGAGTTGCCGCGCCTGGCTCGGCACGCTTGCCTGCATCACGTATTCCGTCACGTCGCTGAACAGGTTTTGCAGATCCACCTCCTGCTGAAAGCTGGCGCCGAGCGAGATGCGCGCCTGCTGGCCGACGATGGCAACGACCGGCGTGTGGTCGAGCTTTGCGTCGTAAAGGCCGGTCAATAAATGGATCGCGCCCGGACCGGAAGTGGCGTAGCAAAGCCCGACCTCGCCGGTGAACTTCGCATGGGCGGACGCCATGAAGGCGGCCATCTCCTCATGCCGCACCTGAACGTAATGCATATATTCCTTGGCTTTTTCGAGCGCGATATCGAGACCGCCGACGCCATCCCCCGGATAGCCAAACACGCGCGACAGGCCCCACTCGGAGAGGCGTTTCCAGACGAATTCGGAGACATTCTGTGCCATGGGAAATCCTTGATCAAGCGTCGGGGTGCGCGCGCATGAGCGCGAGGGAAGCCAGGCCAGCCAATGCAAGGCCAACGAAGCTGGGCGGGGCGGGGATTGGCGGACCATCGACCATGTTCTGCCGCCAGTTGCGCCAGCCGCCCATGGCGCGTGAAACGCCGTAGATGTGGAAACCCACCCCGGCGATGCCCATGAAAGAAGTAAGGCCCAGCCAGAAGCGGGTGAAGGGGCGGCGGTCCCGCGCATCGCCGAGAGCCGCGTTCACCATCAGCGCGGCGGCGGCTGGCGGCATCGTGACGGGAAGAAACATCGCGGGGTTATGGAACGCGCCACGGAAATGCAGCAGCCCGGCCTCGCCAGTGGTGCCAAGCAGGCTGAGAGCGGTGGTAAGCCCCAGCATTCGCCCGGCGCTGCGGCCCAGCAGTTTGGGATCTTCTGCCTTCGGCGTGTCCCGCACGCGTTCTGCCAGCAGCCCAAACAGACCGGACAAGCCGATCGCCGCCGGGGCGCCCAACGGGCCCGAGTAAAACAGGTTTTGCCAGGAAAACCCGCCAGGTTTTTTGGTTATGTTATAGACATGAAACCCCGTTCCGACGAGGCCGGTGATTGCGGTCAGCCAGAAAATCTTGGCTCGGACATGGTGTTTGTTCTCTGCTTTATCGCCGTGCCCGTGCAGGCTGGCGCCGAGCGCCACCAGGGAGGTGAGAAGCGGCGTGATCATCGCGGGGTTTTGGAAACTGCCGCGATAATGCTCCACCGCGCTATCCAACAGAACCGAGGCCGCGAGAATGCCAGAGCTGCGATTGAGACGCTGCGCCGCTTTTACCGTCGCGCGCTGCCCGGAATCATGCGGGTCGGGCAGATTAGGCGGCGAGAAATTGGTAACAGCGTGACGCGTCCGCTTCATTTTCGCTCCCGATGCAGTGGTTCATAGGTTGGATGCGGCTGCGGCGAATAAAGGCAAGCCAAGATTAACGTTTGGCAAGGGTTTTGTTACGGTTTTTGTTTCGTGCCAATATTATCAGGGTAATTGCCGCGGCTAGCCCCGCCCCGGCGGTGATCGTCTTGCCGCGCATCTCGGCATCCGCTTCCAGGTAGCGCCGTTCGGCGAGATTTGCCTTCGCTTCGCCGCGCATTTCCAGGGCCAGAGCCAAAACCTCGGCCGGATGCATTGCCCAGCGGCCCGTGCCGTCTTTAATCTGCTGGCGGCAGCTGAAGCCATCGGCGATGATGAGCGTCTCGCTATCCGCGTTACGCACCGCTGGCAGCAAAACCTGCTCGCCGATGGTTTGCGAGACTTCGTAATGCTCCGCCTCGTACCCAAAGGCGCCAGCGTGGCCGCAGCACCCGGCGGCGGGGCGTTGCAGATCGAGGCCCATCGCGGCCAGCATTGCGCGCTGCGAATCCGCGTTCAGCACCGCCTTATGATGACAATGCGTTTGCAGGATTGCTTTACGTTCTAGGCGCGGGGGCGCCCAGCCGGGGGTTGACATCAGCAGTTCCGGCAAGGTTATCACTAGACGTTTCAGCCGCTGCGCGTCCTCGTCGCCGGCCAGAAGATTCGGCATCTCATCGCGGAAAACGGAGATACAGCTGGGTTCCAGCCCAACGATTTTTGTGCCAGCGCGGATCGCGGGGCGTAGTTCATCGAGGATTGCTTCAAGCTTTTTCTTGGCGAGATATAGGAAGCCGTAATCGTAAAGCGGCCTGCCGCAGCAGAGTTTTGCCACCGGCACGTTCACGCGATAGCCGGCGGTTTCCAGCACTGTGACGGCGGCTTTGGCGGTGCCAGGCAGGAAGTAATTATTGAACGTATCCGGCCAAAGGATCACTTCCGGCAAGGTGGAATCATTGCTGCGCGGCGATTGGCGCTTGGCCCACCAGTCCTGAAAACTCTCAGGCGCGAAAGCAGGCGCGTCGCGTTTTGTGGTAAATCCGGCGGCATGTTTCAGCAGATTTTTGAGCCCGGAAGTTTTGAGCGCGGTATTGACCAGGCCCGGCGAGAGCATCGCGAGCCGCGACCAGATAAAGATGAGGCCCATGCTGTAGGCGGCGCGGGGTCGTATCCGGTTTTTGTAATGATGCGACAGAAACTCAGCCTTGTAGGTCGCTATATCGACCGAAACCGGACAATCGCTTTTGCAGCCCTTGCATTGCAGGCACAGGTCGAGCGCGTCACGCACCGCATGGCTGCGCCAGCCATCTTTGATGGACTCGCCGCGCATCATCTCGAACAATAACCTTGCCCGCCCGCGCGTTGAATGTTTCTCCTCCCGCGTCGCCTGGAAACTCGGACACATGGTCTGGCCGCCAAGCTCGCGGCATTTGCCGACCCCAAAGCATCGCTCCGCCGCATGAGCAAAAGATCCGGCGTCCTCCGGGAATTTGAAATGCGTGGATACTTTTATGGGGTTATAATCAGGCCCGGCCCGCAAATTCTCATCGAGCGGATTGGCGTCGATCACCTTGCCGGGATTCATCCGCCATTGTGGATCCCATATGGTTTTGAAATCCCGGAACGCCTGGATGAGTTCCGGGCCGAACATTTTCGGCAGCAATTCGCCCTTGGCCTGGCCGTCGCCATGCTCGCCGGAGAGCGATCCGCCATAGGCGAGGCAGAGGTCGGATGCTTCCTCCATATACGCCCGGAATTTTTTCACGCCATCGGCGGTTTTCAGGCCAAAGGTCATGCGCGTATGCACACAGCCATCGCCAAAATGACCATATAATGTGTAGCGATAATTATAGCGCTTGTTCAGCGCATCGAAGTCCCGCAGATAATCGCCCAGCCGCTCGGGCGGCACGGCGGCATCCTCCCAGCTCGGCCAGGATTCTTCTTCCTCAGGCACACGGCTGGCGCCGACGCCGGATTCCCGCACATCCCAGATCGCTAATTGGTCTTCCGGCTTTTCATAAAGGCGCATGGCAGAGGCTTTTGTTTTCTCTTTCCGCAGCGCCGCGAAGGCGCTTTCCACATTGCCATTCGCTTCTTCCTGCGTATTGCCGCCAAATTCCGCCAGCAGATATGCGCCGTCCCTTTCCAGCAGCTTCATGCCGGGCATTTCTTTGCCTTTTTTCAGCATGTTTTCGATTAGGTGATGATGAAAACCTTCCAGCGCGATAGGGCCAAGGCCACGAATATGCACGACCTCATCCGCGGCGGCCGCCGGGTCGGAGAAACTCAACACCATCAAAGCGCGAAACGCCGGGAAATCGATCAAGCGCACCGTCGCGTTCAGTGTCAGCGCGCAGGTGCTCTCTGAGCCGACCAGCGAACGCGCGACATGAAAGCCCTTCTCCGGCAGAAGATCGTCAAGATTATAGCCGGATACCCGCCTTGGGATATTCGGATATTGTTTACGGATCACCTCGGCGTGGCGGCCCGCGAGCGCCTTCAAGTCGCGATAAATTTGCGCGCGCCTGCCATCTCCACGTGTGATGCTTTCAAAGGCTGCGTCTGACGTTGCACCAACGGACATTCTTAATCCGTCATAGGTAAGTATGTCCAGTTCCTCGACATTATCGACCGTCTTGCCACCCATGACCGTGTGTGCGCCACAGGAGTTGTTGCCGATATTGCCGCCGAGCGTGCAATAACGATGCGTCGCCGGGTCGGGCGCGAAGGTCAGGCCGTGTTTCTGCGCCGCTTCACGCAGCTGGTCGTTGATCAGCCCCGGCTGTACGCGCGCGCGCTTGGCCTCAAAGTCGAGGAAGAGAATCCGGTTCATATATTTCGAGAAATCGATAACGACCGCGGCGTTGCAGGTTTGGCCGGAAAGACTTGTGCCGCAGCCGCGCCCGAGGATCGGCACTTGCCGCTCATGGCAGGCGCTCACGGTCGCGATCACGTCTTCTTCGGTGCGCGGAATAACGACGCCGATCGGTACCTGCCGGTAGATCGAATGATCGGTAGCGTAGAGCGCGCGCGAACCGCCATCGAACCGGACCTCGCCCTCGATGCGTCCGCGCAAAGCATTCTGCAATTCACGCGCCGCATCGCCGTTCCGCTTGTCCAGCCGGCCGCTGATCTTGTTCACGGCTTATCCTTCTTCGGGAGCTTGTTTAGCAGCCGGCCCGCAAGCCCAAGCGGGCTCGCGCCAAAGCTGAATTCCTGCGCGACGTGGCGGCCCATCGTCAGTGCGATCTTGCCACGATTGACTTCGCCGCGGGCCATGGTGACGCATCGTCTGCCTGAGCTATTGGACAACGATGCGATCATCTGTGGCGATACCGGCACGCAGGCCGTCGTAAGATTTCATCGCCTCCAGGGATGGCCTTGTGCCAACGACTGCCGCTTCCTCAATCAATCCCGGCGCGGGCAATCGCTGCGGCGATTGACAAGTGGCGGAGGTATGGCCCTTCACGTTGCGCTTGAAGCGGTTTTCCTTCGATGCCGCCATCGCCTGGATGTCGATGGGAATTGCCACATGCGCTAAACCGGAATTGGTCAACGCAGCACGGCAGGCAAAGTTCATGACATTCTCGACATCCTCCGGCCCCATGACGCGCTGGTTATAGACCGCGACATCCTGATAGAGATAATCCTGATTAATGTCCGGTAGATAATGCGTGCCGATCAGGTCGTGGTAGGTCATGCCGGTTAGTGCCAGCACAGGCGCGGCATCAATCTTCGCATCGTATAACCCGTTCAGCAGATGCACCGCACCGGGCGCTGCGGTTGCAAAGCAAACACCTAAACGCCCGGTGAATTTCGCATAGGCGCAGGCGGCCAGCGCGGCGGTTTCTTCATGGCGCGTATGGACGTATTTGATTTTGTCCTTTGCCTTGCGGAATGCTTCAACCAGGCCGTTGACGCCGTCGCCGGGCAGGCCAAAGACCGTATCAACGCCCCAATCCAGCAGAATTTGCGCAAGGTGGTCGGACACGGTTTCGGTCATTATGGCTTCTCCCGAAAAAGCAAGCGCTGCAAAATCCAGGATGGGAACACGAGCGCCGGCATTCAATGGAAAAAAGCCATTGGATTAACGTTTGTTACTGAGGAATCAATGCGTTTGGTGAAGCCGCCGCCTTAAGTGCATTAAGATGAAACTCGGGATAATTGGTGCAGGCGCTGTCGGTGCCGCAACGGCGATGTCGGTTGCTTTGGGCGGTAAGGCGCGCGAGATGGTCATCGTCAATCGAAACCGCGCGAAGGCAAAAGCCTTGGCGATGGACATGCGATACGGCGCGCCGCTTTCACCGCTCATCGATATAAAAGACGGGGATTATGACGATCTCGCAGGTGCCGGTGTTCTCATTCTTGCAGCCGGTGTCAATGAACAATCCGGCGGCGCGACGGACAGAAACGACGCGAAAGGGCGGCTGCGCCTACTTGATGCCAATGTGAAGGTGTTTGAGGAGATCGTGCCGCGTATGACCAAAGCGGCGCCCGGCGCGCCGATTTTGGTGTTGACCGATCCGCCGGAACCGCTGATCGACGTAGCGCGCCATTTTGCCGGTCATGACCGTGTGCTTGGCACCAGCACCTATCTCGACAGCCTGCGGCTACGTGTGCATCTTGCGGCGCGGCTGGGCGTCAGCCCGCTGAGCGTGGAAGCCGGTGTCGTGGGCGAGCACGGCACGTCGAGCGTGTTTCTCTGGTCGTCCGCGCGCGTTGGCGGCGCGCCGGTGCAGGAAATTCTGGAGCGCCGGAAAATCGATTTTGAAAACTTTCGCGGCGAGCTGGAGAAGGAAGTCCGGCAGGCCAATATCTCGATCATCGAAGGCATCGGCGCCAGCCAGTACGGCATCGGCATGGTGGCGGCGCGTGTCGCGGAGATTGTGCTGCGTGACGAGCGTGCGGTGATACCCGCCGGGGCCTATAATGCGCGCTTTGGTGTTGCGTTGTCGCTGCCCAGCGTAGTTGGGCGGGCAGGGGTGAGCGAGGTCATCTGGCCCGCAATGTCACGGGCCGAGAGTGAGGCCTTGGAGCGCAGCGCCGAGACCATCAAAAAAGCCAGCGCCAAATATTTAGGAGAAAGCAGATGAAAGCCATTCGTATGCATCGTTTTGGCGGCCCTGAGGTATTGCAGCCGGACGAAATCGAACAGCCGAAGCCGCAAGCTGGGGAAATTCTGATCCGGGTCAGCGCGGCGAGCGTCAATCCGGTGGATTATAAAATGCGGCAAGGCGGTTATCCGATGGCAAAACCGGAGGATCTTCCCATCATTCTGGGCCGGGATGTGGCAGGGGTGGTGGCGGAAGCCGGTGGTTCAGGGTTTAAGGCAGGCGACGAAGTTTATGTGCATCTCGATTGGAAGCGCGGCGGCTATGCCGAGTTCGTTGCCACCTCAGAGAGAGGCGTCGCGAAAAAGCCGCAGAGTCTGGACATGATCGCGGCGGCCGCCGTACCGCTTGCCGCGATAACCGCCTGGCAAGGACTGTTTACCCATGGCGGGCTGCAAGCCGGGCAGCGCGTATTGATCCATGCCGCGTCCGGCGGGGTTGGCGGCTTCGCGGTGCAATTCGCCAAGGCGCATGGCGCTTATGTCTATGCCACGGCCTCGGGCGGCGGCGTGAAGCTGGTGCGCGAATACGGCGCCGATGAGGTGATCGATTATAAAAACCAGAAATTCGAAGATGTGGCCAAGAATGTCGATCTGGTGTTCGATCTCGTCGGCAAGGACACGCAGGAACGCTCCTGGAGCTTGTTGAAAGATGGCGGATGCCTGATTTCGACCGTGCAAGAGCCGGATTCGGCAAAGAAAAAGGCCAAAAACGCCAAGGCCGAGCGCTACATGGCCGAACCCAATGCGGGGCAACTCGCTGAAATCGCCAGGTTGATCGATGCGGGTAAGGTGAAGGTAACGGTCGCGAAGGTTTTCGGCTTGAATGACGCCGCGGATGCCCATCGCTTTTTAGAGAACGGGCATCCGAACGGCAAAGTCGTTCTGCGGGTTAGCTGAAGCTTACTTCTCGGGAACGAACTTGTTCTCAATCGCGCCGAGATCTTGGATTTCCACCCGGACGACATCGCCCTCTTTCAGGAAAATTCCCTTGGCGACGCCGACGCCCGATGGCGTGCCAGTGGCGAGAATATCGCCCGGCTCCAGGGTCATGACGGTCGAGAGATATTCGATCTGCTGGTAGATGTCGTACACCATGTCGCCGGTGGAGGTGCGCTGCCGCTCCTCGCCGTTCACGGTGAGGAACATCTCCAGCGCCAGCGGGTCGGCGATCTCGTCATCGGTCGTCAGCCACGGGCCGATCGGGCCATGCGTGTCGAAGGATTTGCCAAGCGTGAAGGTCGGCGAGCGTTGCTGCCAGTCGCGGGTCGAGACATCGTTGACGACAAGATACCCGGCGATAACGGAGCGCGCGTCCGCCGCTTTCACGTGGCGGCATTTCTTGCCGATGACGACGCCCAATTCGGCCTCGTAATCGACCTTATCCGGACCGGCTTTCGGCAGATCGACCGGGTCGAACGGGCCGGTGACGCAGGAAACCTGCTTGTTGAACCAAAGCTGGCTGGTCGGCACGGGGTGGCCCAGGGCTTGGGCTTCCTTCATGTGCTCGCGATAGTTCATGCCAATGGCGAGGAATTTCGACGCGTCGTTGACCGGGGCCTCGAGTTTGACCTCGGACAGCGCGAAGCTTGGGTTGTTGGCGGCTTCAAGCGCGGACCGAAGCTCTGGCAGTTTGCCGAGGAATTCCCGCATGGAGCTACCGGCGCCATGGACATTCGAGAGGTCGATGACGCGGTCGCCAACGACCTTGCCGATGCGCGTGGCATTGTTTTCGGTAAACCGGACGAGCTTCATGGAGTGTTCCTTCTGTTTGGAAATAGATACGCGGCGCTGCGGCGTAGCCCTAGCGCCTCGTCAGCGGTTCATCAACACCGGCAGCGTTGCGTTTTCCAGCACATGGCGGGTGGTTCCGCCGAGAATGAGCTGGCGCAGGCGCGAGGCGGAGGAATACGCGCCCATAGACATCAGATCGGCCCCGAATTCCTCAGCGGCAGCCAGAAGCCCGGCCCCGGCCACGCGGTGAACCGCATGGAACTCTACGATCTTCGCGGTGACACCATGGTGCGAGACATATTCCGCGATTTCCGCGGCAGACGGGCCGCGCCTCGTGTAATCCGGCGAGGTGAGGATGCACACGGCCTCGGCCTGGCGGATGAAAGGCATCACCGAAGCCAATGCAGAGGCGGCGTAGGCCGTGCCGTTCCACGCTACCGCAACGCGCTTGCCGATGCTGGCGGGCGCCTCCACGGGTGCGAGCAACACGGGCCGGCCGGAGTCGAACAGCACGGCATGAAGCGCATCGGCGGCGGCGACATCGTCTCCCGCCTGCGGATGCGGCACAATGGTAAGATCCGCCAGCCGGGCCTGGTGCGCGATGATCTCATCCTCCCGGCCTGTCATGGTGGAAAAGCTCGCGCTCGGCTCGTTGCGTCCGCGCATCGCGTCCCCCACCGCGACGGCTTCCGCCTCGGTCGCGTCGTAGAACATCTCCCGCAGGCCGCGCGCCCGGGCGCCGCTTTCCTGCTCGCTGGCGTTCATCATCTCCTCGATCATCGCGCCCGAGAGGCCCTCTCCCGCCAGCGGGGCGATGTCCCGCGCATCGGTACGGATGTGCAGCACCTGTAGATGCGCGTTCCACATTTTCGCCAGCATCAGCCCGGCATGGAGCGCCGCCGCGGCGGAGGCGGGGCTGCTGACGGGAAGCAGGAATTTACGGACCGACATCGATGCCTCTAGCAGTTTGACCAGTTATATATTTGGTCATTCCGGTGCCAAAAATGCAATGTCCCGGAGTCTGTGGGTAAGATGCTCGCCGCCATCCACCGTAATCACCGTGCCGGTGACGGACGGAGTGCGGACCAGGAACAGGGCAGCGGCGGCGATATCTTCGGGCGTAGCGCCCTGGCGCAAGGGGTTGGCGCGCCAGGCACGGTCGAACTTCTCAGATGATTGTTTCGGGCCGGGGAGGGTTAGGCCGGGGGATATGCCGCATACTCTTATGTTCGGCGCGAAGGTCTGCGCCATCATTTCGGTTGCCGCCGCGAGCGCCGCCTTGGTGATTGTATAGGCGAAGAAATCTGGGTTCAGGTTGCTGAGCTTCTGGTCCAGGATGTTGATGACAACGCCGCGCTCGGGCTTGGTGGCGGCGAAAGCCTGCACCAGCAGCACCGGCGCGATGAGGTTGGGGCCGATATGGCTGGCAATCCCCTCCGCCGTTGTGGTGGCCGGGCTGTCGAACACAAAACGTGAGGCGTTGTTGATGATGCCGAGCAGCGGCCCGGCTTGCTCGACCAGCCGCGCCGGGGTGGCCGGGTCTGCCAGATCGCCCAGCAGCACGCGGGCGTTCAGCTCATCGGCAAGCGCTTGAGCTGCGTCCACGGATTTATGGGCATGGATGATGACGGGATAGCCTGCGGCGGCCAACCCGCGCGCCATGGCCGCGCCTAAGCGTTTCGCGCCGCCGGTGATGAGAATTGGGTTCATGGATGCTGGTTAAAGCAATCCCCGGCCCGGAAAAAGATGCGCTGGGTTATGGCGTGGCGCCGGAGCCATCCCCCGGCGCCTGGGCCGGAGGCGGCAACGGCGGCGCGGGGTTTTCCAGCGCGTTCCAGTCGAGCGGCGGCATTGGCCGTACCTTTTGGCCGTTGATGTTCACCGCCCCGTTGCCGTAGGCGACGCGCATGTTCAGCGTCTGGCCGCTCGTGGCGCTGGCGGAAATATAAGGCGATGCCTGCGCTTGCAGTAGCGCGACGGCGCCTTGCAGCTTCGGATAAGCCTGGCTTAACGCGGCGGAGAACGCATCCAAATGGTCCATGGTGACGTTAGCGGTGCCTTCCGGCTGCACATTGGCGTCGAACTTCACGGCGCCATTGGCATTCAATGTGCTCGGGCCGACGGCGAGGGTTATGCCGCCCGCAGCACTTCCACCTTGCGCCGCCCAGTCGTGCAGGGCCGAGAACACGATCTTGTGGCGCGCCGGCAGGTCGGATGGCGGCAAGGCGTTAAATTGATCTTGAAGCGCCTGGAGATTGCCGGGAACCGGGCCGGTGACGTTCAAATTAAGTGCGAGCTGCGCGACCTTGCCTCCGAACGGGACGGAACCCAGACGGGTCAGCAAGGGCGACAGCGCGATGCCGTAAAAATTATCGGTCCCAGCCAGGGCCGTTTGCCCGGCGTTGGCGCTGCGATTTATCGTGCCATGGCCGTTGAAGCTGTCGATATGCAGGATCAGCAAGCTGCCGCTGTACAATACATTGATATTGCTCGCCGCCGCGTCTTCACCTTTGAAAGGTGGAAGCTTCGCGTTGAACAGCGCATCGGGATTGAGGTGCTGCGCGACCGCGACGTTGCCGAAAGATAGCGTTATATTGCCCCGCGACGTGCTGAAATTGATCTGGCTTGGCAGGTCATAATGCACGGTCAGCGGATCCCCGGCATCTACCCGCATGGTGAAGCTCGGTAGGATCGCGGTGAGAGGCGCCAGCGGCGCGCGGGGCTGGAAGGTAACGCGCAGGTTTGCCACCGTTACTTTTGCCGCCAACGGCGACCCGCTGCGGGTGATGCCGTCATAGGTCACTTGCATCTGCGGATTTTTCGAAGCCTGGTTCGCCCAGTTGGCGATCCCCGCCTGCATCCGGCCTTGCGCGTACCACCATAGCCCGATCCAGGCCGCGAGCAGGATGATGATCAGCACGAGCGACAAGCGCAAAAAACTCCGCATAGGCAAAAACTCCAGTTCGTTGCCCTCTTGTGCCTCACACTTGACCATCGGCCAAGCGTTGGGGCTTCTGGCGCCATGGAGATTTATAAAGACTGGCGCGGCCTGCCCGAATCCGCCCGGGGGGCGAGCATTGCCCTTGGCAATTTTGACGGTGTGCATCTGGGCCATGCCGCCGTGCTGCGCGCCGCCCATGCTGGCCGGCCCGGCGCGCCGCTGGCGGTGCTAACTTTTGAGCCGCATCCCCGCGCGTATTTCCGCCCGCAGGACGCGGCATTCCGGCTCACCCTACCGCCTGAGCGCGCCTCTGCCTTGGCGGTGCTGGGCGTGAAGCTGCTTTACGAGTTGCCGTTCAACGCCGCTTTTTCCCATCTCACCGCCGATCAGTTCATCGACGAGGTGCTGCACGATGGCCTTGGCGCCGCGCAGCTTGCCTGCGGGCCAGATTTTGCCTTCGGCCACCGCCGTGGCGGCGATGTGGCGCTGCTGGCCCGCCGGGCGGAGGCGTTGGGTATCGGCCTCACCCTCGTGCCCCCGGTATCGGACGCCCAAGGGCCAATATCCTCCACCCGCATCCGCCGGTTGTTGCAGGAGGGTTACCCCTGCCGCGCCGCGCTGGCGCTCGGCCGTCCGCACGCAATCCGCGGCGAGGTGGTGCATGGCGATGCGCGGGGCCGCACGATTGGTTTCCCCACCGCGAATATCCTGCTCGGCGAGCATCTGGAACCGGCGCGCGGCGTATATGCCATCACCGCCCGGCTGCCCAACGGGGACGAGGTGAAGGGGGTGGCGAACATCGGCCAGCGCCCCACCGTGGGCGGCACGGAGGCCCGGCTGGAGGCGCATCTGTTCGACTTTTCAGGCGATCTTTACGGGCAGGAACTCACCATCGCCTTGCATAAATTCATCCGCGAGGAGCAGAAATTCGAGAGTTTTGCCGCGCTGAAAACGCAGATCGTGCGGGATGCGGACGAAGCCCGCGCGCTGCTGGCGCGCCCTGCTTGACAGCGGCGGCAAACCCGCCAAACCCCTCCGCCATGAGCGAAACCGATTACAAGTCCACCGTCTTCCTCCCCCGCACGGAGTTCCCGATGCGCGGCGACCTGCCGATACGCGAGCCGGAAATGCTGCGCCGCTGGGAGGAAATGGGGCTGTGGCAGAAACTGCGCGACGCCGGACAAGGCCGCCCGCCGTTTATTCTGCATGACGGGCCGCCTTACGCGAACGGCAATTTGCATATCGGCCACGCGCTCAACAAAATCCATAAGGATGTGATCAACCGGGCGCAGCAGATGTCCGAGCGGGACGCGAATTACATTCCCGGCTGGGATTGCCACGGCCTGCCGATTGAATGGAAGGTGGAGGAAAGCTACCGGGCGAAGAAAAAGAACAAGGACGACGTGCCGGTGCTGGAGTTCCGCCGGGAATGCCGGGAATACGCGCAAGCTTGGCTTGATGTGCAGGCGCAAGAGTTCAAGCGGCTGGGTGTGGCTGGCGATTGGGAGAACCGCTATGCCACGATGGATTTTGCCTCCGAAGCCGCGATTGCGGGTGAGATCGGCAAATTTCTGATGAACGGCGCGCTGTATCGCGGCCTGCGCCCGGTGATGTGGAGCCCAGTTGAAAAAACCGCTCTGGCCGAGGCGGAGGTCGAGTATCAGGACAAAAAAGACACCGCGATCTATGTGCGGTTTCCCGCCATTGATGCCGATGCCGCGGTGGTGATCTGGACGACGACACCCTGGACCATTCCGGGCAATCGCGGCCTCGCGGTTAGCGCGGAAATTGATTACGCGCTAATCTCTGTCGATGCAGTAACTGAAAACAGCCTGGCCCGGCCTGACGAAAAGCTCATCGTGGCGCAGGCGCTACTCGAAAGCTTTGTGCAACAAACAGGCATCTCAGCGCATTCGGTGTCGCGCGTGTTCAAAGGCGCGGAGCTTGAGGGTAAGAAGTTCCGGCATCCGCTTTATGCACAGGATGCGGGTTACGCCTTCGAAGTCCCGATGATGCTCGGCGATTTTGTGACCACGGAAGCCGGTACGGGCATCGTCCACATGGCGCCCGGCCATGGCGAGGATGACTTTTTTCTCTGCCGCGCACATGGCATAGCCGTGCCGGATACGGTGCAGGGTGACGGCACCTATTATCCTTCCGTGCCTTTGTTTGCTGGCCTGCATGTCTATAAAGCCGCGGACCCGGTTTGCGCCGCGCTCGAGCAAGCCGGTGCGCTGCTACATCGGAGCGAATTCGTCCATTCCTACCCGCATTCCTGGCGTTCCAAAGCGCCACTGATCTACCGCGCGACGCCGAACTGGTTCATCCGCATGGACGGGCCGGAGCATATCCGCGAGAACGCGCTCGCCGCAATCGACGCCACGAAATTCATCCCCGAAATCGGGCGCAACCGCATCCGCTCGATGGTCGAATCCCGCCCCGATTGGTGCATCTCCCGCCAGCGCGCCTGGGGTGTGCCGATTGCGATTTTCGTCGATAAAATCACGCATGAGCCTTTGCGCGATGCTACTGTGATGGCGCGCATCGTGGAGATTTTCGAAGCAGAGGGCGCGGATGCGTGGTACGCCCGTCCGGCGCGGGATTTTCTTGGGGAGGCATACGACCCGGAGAATTACGAGCAGATTTTCGATGTCGTCGATGTCTGGTTCGAATCCGGCTCTACCCACGCTTTTGTGCTGGAGGCGCGTGGCCTGCCAACACCGGCGGATGTTTATCTGGAAGGCTCGGATCAGCATCGCGGCTGGTTCCAGGCATCATTGTTGGAGTCCATCGGCACGCGCGGCGTGGCACCGTTCAAAGCTATCGTCACGGATGGTTTCGTGCTGGACGAGCACGGCCGGAAAATGTCGAAGTCGCTCGGCAATGTTACGGCCCCCCAGGAGGTGAACGATAAATACGGCGCGGATATTCTGCGCCTTTGGGTGATGAACTCGGACACATCCGAGGATTTACGCATCGGCCCGGAAATTTTGAAGCAGCAGGCGGAGCTCTACCGCCGCCTGCGGAACACGCTACGCTGGATTCTGGGTTCGCTTGATGGTTTTACCGAATCCGAAAAACTTCCTGAATCGGAGTTTCCCGAACTTGAAAAATTCCTGCTGCACCGGCTTTGGGAGTTGAATGCGAAAATTCAGCAGGCCGTGCAAAGCCATGACTGGACCGGCGTCTATCCTGCGATCCATCATTTCTGCGCCACCGATCTATCCGCGTTTTATTTCGATATCCGCAAAGATTCGCTCTATTGCGACAAGCCCGAAGCGCCTAAGCGCCGGGCCTGCCGCAGCCTGCTGGATATTCTGCATCGCGCGCTAACCGCGTGGCTCGCCCCGGCGCTGCCGTTTACGGCGGAGGAAGCCTGGATGACGCGCTTCGGCGCGGAAAACTCCGTCCACGCCACGCTGTTTCCTGCAATCCCGGATGCCTGGCGCGACGATGCGCTGGCGCAGAAATGGGTAGAAATTCGGCGCATCAGGTTTGATATCACGAACTCGATAGAGCATCTGCGACGCGATAAAAAAATTGGTTCTTCGCTACAGGCGCGAGCTTTCGTGGCTGAAGCGCAGTTTGAACTGCTCACGCCCGCCGAATGGGCCGATGTCTGTATTGTTTCCGATGTTGATATGGGCATCGAAGAAGGTGCCTCGACTGCGGAAGGCACCAAATGCGAGCGTTGCTGGAAGGTTCTCCCCGAGGTCGGGCAGAATAAAATCCATCCCACCCTTTGTATCCGCTGTCGCGAGGCGGTCGCGCCATGAACCGCCGCATCGCTGGCCTCGCACTCGCCATCATCGTGCTTGCCGCCGACCAGGGCGTGAAATACTGGGTGCTGCACGGCGCGCATTTGTACGACGGCCATGTGCTCGTGCTTCTGCCCGTGCTCAATTTCGTGCTGGTGTGGAACCACGGCATCACCTTCGGCATGTTCGCGGGCGTGGCAAGCAAGATAATCCTGGCCGCCATCGCCACCGCTGTTATCGTGGCACTCTTCGTCTGGCTCTGGCGGAGCGAGACCTGGCTCCGAGTCTTGAGCCTCGGCGCCATCGCGGGCGGGGCCATCGGCAATGTGCTGGACCGGCTGCATTACGGCGCGGTGGTGGATTTCATCCAGGCCCATGCGGCATGGCTGTATTTTCCCTATATTTTCAACATCGGGGATTCCGCGATCTGCTGTGGTGTGGCGGCTTTGATGCTGGAAACATTGCTGCGGCGCAGCCCAGTTGCAGCGGGCAGCGGGCAGAGATAGGAAGATGCCATGACATACTCCCGCCCCGCCGCCCTTGCCTGCGCCTTCACCTTCGCCATCGCTTTGTCGGGCTGCAACGATGCGCAGAAAAGGCAATTTGGGCTCCAGATCACCCCGCCTGATGCCTTTCAGGTTGGGGTTCAGCCGCCGCTCTCCTTGCCGCCGGAACTAGGCAGCCTGCCGCCGCCCAACCCCGGCGAGCCGCGCCCGCAGCAGGTGGATGTCGCGCAGGAGGGTGCGAACATCGTCGATCCGGGTAACGCCATCACGCCTGCCCCAGGCTCGGCCACGCCCGGCGAGCAGGCGCTGCTGGATCAGGCCGGGCCGCCGCCGCCGCCGGGCATTCGCGCGCAGGTGAACCAGACCGCGCTCATCGCCAGCAAGCCGCCGGGCTTCGTCGCAAAGCTCACCGGCGGGGGCCCGCAGCCCGCGCCAACGGTGGATGCCAGCGCCGAGCAACGCCGCTTGCAGGAGGATGAAGCCCTCGGCCAGCCCGTGACCAATGGCGCGACGCCCCAGGACAGTAACACGCATCCCGGGTTCTTCGGACGGATCGCCAATTTTTTCTAAGCGCATTTCGGAGGAAGATTAGATTTGGAAACGGTGCTGCCGATGTTGTCTTCTCGGAATTTCGTTAGAAAAACTGCCGCGCCGCTTGCATTTCTGGCCAGTTTCGCGGGCGTTTCCCCGGCTTTTGCCCATGCCTTCCTTAAGCATAGCGTTCCCGCCGCGGGCAGCACCGTAAAAATGCCGCCGCCCGCGCTGCTGTTGGCCTATACGGAAGATCTGGAGGTGCCGTTCTGCACGGTCACGGTGATAAGCGCCGCCGGTGCTGCCGTGCAAACCGCCAAGCCGCAGCCGGTAACGGGCCATAGGGACGAGATTTCCGTGCCGATTCATATCACCAAACCGGGCAGATATACCGTCAGCTGGCACGCGCTCTCGGTCGATACGCATAAGACACAAGGGCGGTTCAACTTCATCGTCAGCTATTAACCCATGGGGAGCCCCGGCTGGCTGGTGCTGCGCGGGGTGTTTCGCGGCCTGCAAATGGCGGGTTCGTTCGGGCTTTTCGGCACGGTTTTTCTCGCCGCCACCCTACTGTACCGCGAGCGCTTGGCCGGACTAAAGATCATCGCCTGGGTCAGCGTCGGCTTGGCACTCCTCGCCGCGTTTTTATGGTTCATTCTGCAAACCGCCGATTTCGCGAGCGACTATAGTTTCAGCGGCATCGTCGCGGCAGCACCCATCGTGGCGGAGGACACGCGCTTTGGCGTTTTGCTGCTTGGCCGGTGCGCCGCTTTAGTGTTGGCGGTACTTGCTTTTCAGGCGGGCTGGCCGCGTGTTGCTGCAATCCCCGCCGCTGCTGCCATTGCCGCCGAATCCTGGTTGGGACATGGGGGCGCCATGCCGGGCCTCGTCGGTAACGCTTTGTTGGTTATTTCCATCGCGCATCTGCTCAGCGGCGCGGCATGGCTAGGCGGGCTCCCGGCGCTGCGCCATGCGCTGGGGTGCCTGCCGCCCGGTGCGGCGCAACCTCTGGCGCGTCGTTTCTCCCAAATCGGCACCATCTGCGTCGCGGTCATTCTCGCCACGGCGGCGGCGCAATATGTTTTGCTCATCGGCAGGCCGTGGGCGCTCGTCACCACGGCCTACGGCCTTGCCGCCAGCGCTAAAATCCTTTTGCTGGCCGGTCTCATCCTGCTTGCCGCGTTCAACCGCCTGCGCTTCACGCCCGGCCTGCCCGTTACCCGCCGCCAACTCATCTGTAGCATCAATGCAGAAATCGTCCTGAGCCTGCTTATCCTGCTGGCCGCCGGGCTTATTTTGCAGTTCGAGCCCCCGGCGATGAAGTTCTAAAAAACCCTTTCACCCGCCCAGAGATCTTCAATGCTTTGGCGCGGCGTGATCAGATGAAATTGTCCGGCGTCAATCATCACGGCGGCGGCGCGCGGGCGGGCGTTGTAATTGCTGCTCATCACCGCGCCGTAAGCACCGGCATCCAGAATCGCGAGCCGCGCGCCGGGCCGCATTTCCGGCAGCAGCCGGGCGGCGGCAAAGCAATCCGCGCTCTCGCAAACCGGACCCACCACATCCGCGGCCGATGCCTCTCGCTGAAACTCCACCGCGCCCAGCGGCAAAATGCCATGCCATGCGTCATACAGCGCTGGGCGCATCAAATCGTTCATTGCGGCATCGACGATAATGAAGCGCTTCTCCTCGCTGGATTTTTCGATGATGACGGAGGAAAGCAGCAGCCCCGCTGGCCCGACAAGATAGCGCCCCGGCTCGACCATCAACTGGACATCAAGCCCGCCCAGTTCCCGCTTCACTAACCCCGCATATGCATCCAGCGACATGCCGGGCTCGTCGCCGTAGCCGATGCCAAAGCCCCCGCCCAGGTCCAGCACGCTGACATTATGCCCCGCTCCGCGCAGGCGTTGCACCATGCCAGCGGCCTTGCGGAAGGCGTGGCCATACGGCGCGGGGGAAAGTATCTGGCTGCCGATATGGATGGCAATCCCGAGCACGTTAATTCCCGGCAGCTTCGCCGCGCGCTCGTACACAGCGGGAATATCCTCTGCCGAAATGCCGAATTTATTGCCCGCAATGCCGGTCGTGATCTTCTCATGCGTCCCCGCATCGACATCCGGGTTCATACGCAGCGCGACGCGGGCGGTTTGCCCCGCGCCCGCTGCCAGCCCGGAGATCATGTTCAGCTCTTCCAGGCTTTCGACATTAATCTGCCCAACCCCGGCGGCGAGCGCCGCGGTAATCTCGAGGGCGGATTTGCCGACGCCGGAGAACACCGTATCCGCCGGGCCTATCCCCGCGCGCCGCGCGCGCATGGATTCCCCGAGGCTGACGACATCCGCCCCCGCGCCCAGGCCGCCCAACAGGCTGAGAATCGCCAGATGGTCGTTGGCCTTTACGGCGTAATGCACCCGCACATCCTGCCCGCTGCCACGCAACGCCGCCTGCAACGCGCCGTAGCGGGCGCGGATGCTGCCCGCGCCATAAACCCATACCGGCGTGCCATGGGCATCGGCGATGGCGTTCAGTGGCACGTCCTCGAAGCACAACCCTGCCTGCGCGTGCATCCGCAATGCCGGGCGCGCCGCCAGCAGCTCCGCCAGCGCGGGCGCGCGCTCCATGCTTAGCTCCGCCATGCTACTCTGCGGGATAGATATGCGGGTAGATGACCGCCGAAGCGGGGCCGGGGGGCTGCGGCGCGCCCCTGCGCCCGCAGGCGGCCAATGCCAGGCACATCATCGCCGATAGAACAAAAAATCTCATGCAAGTTTTTCCAGCCATTTCGCCGCCGCTTTAGCAACATTCGCGGACGCCGTCCCGCCAAAACTCGTGCGCGAGGCCGCCGACGCCTGCGCCGTCAGCACGCCAAAAACATCCGCCGTGATTCGCTTCTCAATTGCCTGCATATCGGCGAGCGGCAGTTCTGCCAGCCCCACGTTTTTTTGCTCGGCCAGCGACACGACCCGCCCGGTTACATGGTGCGCGTCGCGGAAGGGCATTCCCAGCACCCGCACCAGCCAATCGGCCAAATCGGTCGCGGTGGAAAAACCAGATTCTGCCAGTTCCGCCATGCGCGCCGTATCGGCCTTAAAGTCGCGCACCATCCCGGCGGTTGCGGCAAGGCAGAGGGAGATCGCCTCCGTCGCGTCGAACACCGGCTCTTTGTCCTCCTGCATGTCCTTGGCATAGGCCATCGGCAAGCCCTTCATCACCGTCAGCAGCCCTACCAGCGCGCCGGTGATCCGCCCGGTCTTCGCGCGCGTCAGTTCGGCGGCATCCGGGTTGCGCTTCTGTGGCATGATCGATGAACCGGTGGTGAACGCGTCGCTCAGCGTAATCAGCCGGTAGGGCGACGAGCACCAGATGATGATCTCCTCCGCAAAGCGGGAGAGATGCATCGCCAGAATCGCCAGCGCCGATAGATATTCCAGCGCGAAATCCCGGTCTGAAACGCTATCGAGGGAATTGGCCGTAGGCCGGTCGAAATCTAAAGCCGCCGCCGTCGCCGCGCGGTCGATGGGAAAGGAGGTGCCAGCCAGGGCCGCCGCACCCAGCGGGCATTCGTTGAGCCGCGTGCGGGCATCGCCAAGCCTTCCCGCATCCCGGTTCAGCATCTCCACATAGGCCAGCAGATGGTGCCCCAAAGTCACCGGCTGCGCGGTTTGCAGATGCGTGAAGCCCG
Source organism: Acidocella sp. (assembly GCA_965276685.1). Lineage (GTDB taxonomy): Bacteria > Pseudomonadota > Alphaproteobacteria > Acetobacterales > Acetobacteraceae > Acidocella. The sequence goes on along the minus strand of OZ255623.1, from coordinate 2,726,381 downwards.
GCATCACGCTGGCTGCATGTTCGGCGGCGCGGGTGGCCAGTGCGAGCATCAGGTCTTTTACCTGGCCGTTCACCCGGTCGATCGCGCTGCGCACCCAGAGCCGGAAATCCGTCGCCACCTGGTCGTTGCGGCTGCGCGCGGTGTGCAGCCTGCGCGCCGGCTCGCCGATAAGCTCGGTCAGGCGCACCTCAATATTCGTGTGAATATCTTCCAGCGCCTCGGAGAAGCTGAACTCCCCGGCCTCGATCTCGCTCGCGATCTGGCTCAGCCCCTGGTCGATGGCCGTAGCATCTTCCGTGGCAATAATTCCCTGCGCTGCCAGCATGGCGGCATGGGCGCGGCTGCCGGAAATATCTTCGGCCCAGAGCTTGGCATCGAAGCCGATCGAGACATTAATGGCCTGCATCACCACATCGGGTCCGGCGCCAAACCGGCCGCCCCATTGTAAGCGCCGCCCAACCGGAGATTTTATCTTGTCCGTCACGCTCGTCCGTCCTCGTCTGTCCCGCCGATCCATCATCGCCGCCGCCTCCGGCTTAGCCGTCGCCGGGTGCTTGGGCAAATTCGGGCTGGCGCAAATGAGCGAATCGGCGCTGCCGGACGCGGCGGATGCGATGACGCAGATCATGCCGCAAGCCGCGCCCCGGCTTGCGTTCAGCAATGAACAGGGGAAAAAGCGAACCCTCGCCGATTATGCCGGCCAAGCGCTGGTGGTGAACCTCTGGGCCACCTGGTGCGGGCCCTGCGTGGCGGAAATCCCGAGTTTCGATGCACTCGCCCCCAAGCTGAAAGCCAGCGGCGTGCTGGTGTTGCCGATTTCCATCGACCTGACCGGTGCTGCTGCCGTGCGGCCATTCTACACCGCGCATAACATCCATTCGCTTCCCATTCTGCTGGACCCAAGCGGCCATGATCTCCAGTTGCTGGGCAGCGATGGCATTCCCATCACCCTCATCATCAACCCCGCTGGACAAATGGTGGCGCAGCTTGAAGGTGCCGCGAATTGGAATACGCCGCGCACGATGAAGTTCCTGACCAGCTTGGGCGGCAAAACCTCTCCCGGCGCGGCGGATAATTTTATTCCGGCCTGACAGGCTCCAGCCCGTCCCGATACCGCCCCGATAATCCCACATAATGCGGCACCGTCTGGTCCCAGACGGCGCGTTCCTCATCGCTCATCACGCGCAGCAGCCGGGCAGGGGCGCCGGTCCAAAGCTCCTGGGGCCCGATGCGCTTGTTCGGCCCCAGCAGCCCGCGCGCGCCGAGCAAGCCGCCTTCCTCCACCACCGCGCCATCCAAAATGGTAGCACCCATGCCGATGAACGCTCTGTTGCGGAGCTTGCAGGCATGGATGATCGCGGCATGGCCGATGGTCACGTCCTCGCCAATCTCGGTATGGTTCTCGAAATGGTCCACATGAATCACGGTGCCGTCCTGAATGTTGCTCCGCGCGCCGACGATGATCGGGTTGGTATCCGCCCGCAGCACGCAGTTGAACCAGATATTCGCATTGGGCCCGAGGCGCACATCGCCGATCAGCACCGCCGTGGGCGCGACCCAGGCAGTGGGGTGGATGCTGGGGGCAACGCCATTTAGCGCGTAGAGTGTCAAGCTTCCTCTCCCAGCATCAAACGGAGGTTTTGCACGGCGGCGCCGGATGCGCCCTTGCCGAGATTATCTAGCCGCGCAACCAGCACCGCGTGGCCATAATTCCCGTTCGCGCAGACGAAGATTTCCAACTCGTCCGAGCCGTTCAGCGCCAGCGGCTCCAGCGTGCCGGAGAAGACCCCCGGACGCGGGCGGATATTCCTCGCTCCCTCGTAATACTCCCGGTAGGCTTCGGCGATCTCATGGCCTGCGACCTCGCCGCGCAGCCTGTCCAGAAACAGAGGAATGCAGACCAGCATCCCCTGCGCGAAATGCCCGACCGAAGGCGTGAAGATCGGCCGCCGTGAAAGCCCCGAATATGCCATGATCTCCGGCACATGCTTATGCGAAAGCCCCAGCCCGTAAAGCTCGAAGGCCGGGCCGCCATCCGCCTGGTGCGCCGCGATCATCGTCTTGCCGCCGCCGGAATAGCCGGAAACCGCGTTGATGGTGATGTCCTGGTCTTCCGAGATGATGTCGAGCGCGATCAATGGCCGCAGCAGGGCTATCGCCCCGGTAGCATAACAGCCGGGGTTGGATACGGCGGGTGCTGCGGCAATTTTTTGACCCTGGCCGGGTCCGAGTTCCGGCAGGCCATAGACCCAGCCGGGCGTGGTGCGGTGCGCCGTGCTGGCGTCCAGCAGGCGGGTGCCGGGCGGGGCGAGTGCCGCCGCCTCGCGCGCCGCGTCATCCGGCAGGCAAAGCACGGTCACGTCCGCCCGCGCCATCGCATCCGCCCGCGCGGCGGGGTCTTTGCGGTGCGCCTCGTCCAGATGCAGCAGGGTGATGTCCGGCATCGCGCCAAGGCGGTTTGCGATGCCCAGGCCCGTGGTTCCGGCCTCGCCGTCGATGAAAATATGCGCGCTCATGCAACTCTCTTATCACGGGCCAGCCGCCGTGCTAGGCGGGGCCAGAAATCGTAGCAGGAAACCAGATATGTCAGAAACCGCCCCCGCTCCCGCCGCCCCGCAAGCCCAGCCGCCGCTCGTGCTCAATGTGCAGTACACGAAGGACCTCTCCTTCGAGGTGCCGAACGCGCCGGCGATCTATACCATTCTCCGCAGCGCGCCGGCCGTGAGCATCAACCTCGATGTGCAGGTCCGCCGCATACAGGAAGACCAATCGGTGTTCGAGGTCACACTCGCCGCCCGCGCCGAGGCGACGATGCAGCCCGCAGCCACCAATGGCGCTGCGCCGGAAAAGCCGACCGTCGTGTTCATCGCGGACATTGCCTATGCCGGGATTTTCACCCTGACCGGCGTGCCGGAAAACCAGCAGGAGCCAATTTTGCTGGTGGAATGCCCGCGGCTGCTGTTCCCCTTCGCCCGCAATATCCTGGCCGATGTAACGCGCGACGGCGGCTTTCCGCCGGTGATGCTGGGGCCGATCGATTTCGTCGGGCTGTGGCACTCGCGCCGGATGCAGAACGAAGTCCCGCCTGACGCGCAGGCCGGTCACGCTTAAGTATATCAAACGTCATTGCGAGGCGCAGAGCGCCGTGGCAATCCATCTTCTGTTCCATGCCTGTTAGTGAAGATGGATTGCTTCCCCTGGCTTTCGGCGGGGTCGCAACGATGATTTTATCTTTTGTTGTGGTTCACGCGTAAAAAACGGGGGCTTTTGCCCCCGTTTTCGTAACCAAAACCTGAAAATTCAGGCCGAGTAATACATCTCGAACTCGACCGGATGCGGCGTGTGCTCGAAACGGTACACGTCCTTCCACTTCAGCTCGATATAGGTCTCGATCTGCTCCTTGCTGAACACATCGCCCGCGAGGAGGAAGTCGTGGCTGGCTTCCAGCGCCTGCAATGCCTCGCGCAAGCTGCCGCAAACCGTCGGGATACCCTTCAGCTCTTCCGGCGGCAGGTCGTACAGGTCCTTATCCATCGGGTCGCCCGGATGAATTTTGTTGCGGATGCCGTCCAGCCCAGCCATCGCAATCGCCGAGAAGGCAAGATATGGGTTGGCGGTCGGGTCGGGGAAGCGCACTTCCACCCGCTTGGCCTTCGGACTGGTGGTGTACGGAATGCGGCACGAGGCCGAGCGGTTGCGCGCCGAATAGGCGAGCAGCACCGGCGCCTCGAAGCCCGGGATCAGCCGCTTGTAGCTGTTGGTCGAGGGATTGGTGAAAGCGTTGATTGCCTTGGCATGCTTGATGATGCCGCCGATGAAATACAGACACATCTCAGAAAGGTCCGCATAGCCATTGCCCGCGAAAAGCGGCTTGCCCGCCTTCCAGATTGACTGATGCGTGTGCATCCCGGAGCCGTTATCGCCATAGATCGGCTTCGGCATGAAGGTAGCGGTTTTGCCGTAGGAATGTGCGACGTTATGGACGCAGTATTTGTAAATCTGCATCTGGTCGGCCATTTTCGTCAGCGTGCCGAAGCGGGTGCCGAGCTCGTGCTGGCTCTGCGCGACCTCATGGTGGTGCTTCTCGATCGGCAGCCCCATCTCGCCCATGGCGGATAGCATTTCCGCGCGCAGGTCGGAATCGCCATCCACCGGCGGGACCGGGAAATAGCCGCCCTTTATGGTCGGGCGATGGCCCATGTTGCCCTCGGGATAGTCTTTCATCGAGGCGCCGGGGCCTTCGATGCTATCCACCTGATAGGTGCCGAAATTGCCGCCGGTGCCGAACTTCACCGAATCAAAAATGAAGAATTCTGCTTCCGCGCCCACCACGATGCTATCGCCGATGCCGGTCGCCTTGACATAGGCCTCGACCTTTTTCGCGGTCGAGCGCGGGTCGCGCGCATAGCCCTGGCCGGTCGAAGGCTCGATGATGTCGCAGAACAGGATCAGGCTCGGCTTGGCCGCGAACGGGTCCATTACCGCCGTGTCCAGGTCCGGTTGCAGGATCATGTCGGACTCGTTGATCGCCTTCCATCCGGCGATGGAGGAGCCGTCGAACATGAAGCCGTCCCGCAGCGCGTCCGCATCGACGGTCGAGATGTGCTGCGCGGTGTGCTGCCACTTGCCCTTCGGGTCGGTGAACCGCAGATCGACGTATTCGACACCGTTTTCCTTGATCAATTCCAGAACTTTAGCCGCGCTATCCGCGCTCTCAGTGGCCTTCTTCGCCATACTCGGTCCCCGTGTTCTATAAATGTTGGCCGTTTCGTCCCGGCGCCGCACCACGCGGCCCCGAATTCAATGCATCCAAGGCCGCGTTGTTAAACTTTCATCCACGCCGGGACAATGCCCGCAGGCGGGCTTTTTAAAGATTAACCCGGGAGGCGCTGCTCCCTATATCGCCGCTTCGCCTTTTTCGCCGGTGCGGATGCGGATGACCTCTTCCACCGTGGAGATGAAGATTTTGCCATCGCCGATGCGCCCGGTCCGCGCCGCGTTCATGATCGCCTCAACCGCGCGTTCGGCCACCGCATCCTCGCAGATGACCTCGATTTTCACCTTCGGCAGAAAATCGACGACGTATTCGGCGCCGCGATAAAGCTCGGTATGGCCCTTCTGGCGCCCGAAGCCCTTGGCTTCCACCACGGTAATGCCTTGCAGGCCCACCTCATGCAGGGCCTCTTTCACCTCGTCGAGCTTGAACGGCTTGATGATCGCTTCGATCTTTTTCATCTGGTCCACGCCCGGGCATCGCGGGCGGCCTCCTTGAATTGCGGACAGCGCGGTTGCGCGCCAGCCAACGGGCTGGCTATGACCACCTTGCATGGTCCGTGCCATCCCGTAAACCACGGCTGAGCGGGATTGCCGTTACATTACGGCAAGCGAAATACCTTATCTGCCCATTTGATGCCGTCGCCTGCCCAAAATTTTGGCAGGCTTGCCGCGCGGCACGGGCGCGGGATAGAAATGGCAGCCATGAAACCCGCCAATACATTGCTTGAACAAGCTGGCACGACGATTTTTTCGGTGATGTCCGCGCTGGCGACGGAGCATGGTGCGATCAATCTGGGGCAGGGGTTTCCGGATACCGAGGGGCCGGCGGATATTGTGCAGGCGGCGGCGGATGCGCTGCTGGATGACCGCAACCAGTACCCGCCGCTCGCCGGCCTGGCCGAACTCCGCGCCGCCGTGGCGGCGGCCAACCGGCGATTCTACGGGCTGGAGATCGACCCGGCGGCGGGCGTCGTCGTTACCTCAGGCGCTACCGAGGCCATCACCGCCTGCCTGATGGCGCTGATCAATCCGGGTGACGAGGTGGTGCTGATCGAGCCGCTCTACGACACCTATCTGCCGGTCGTGACCATGCTGGGCGGCATCGCTCGGCTGGTACGGCTCAGCCCGCCGGACTGGGCGCTGCCGCGCCAGGCGCTGGCCGCCGCCTTTAACCCGCGCACGAAGCTGTTACTGCTCAACTCGCCGATGAACCCCACAGGCAAGGTGTTCAATATCGATGAGTTGGAATTCATCGCCGGGCTGGCCGCGGCGCATGACTCCTTCGCCGTTTGCGACGAGGTCTATGAGCATCTGGTCTTCCCGCCCGCCCGGCATATTCCGCTGATGACGCTGCCCGGCATGGCAGAGCGCACATTGCGGATCGGCAGCGCGGGGAAGACATTCTCGCTCACGGGATGGAAAGTGGGGTACGTCTCGGGCTGCCCCGCACTCGCCAGCCTGGTGGCCAAGGCGCACCAGAACCTCACCTTCACCACCCCGCCCAATTTGCAACGCGCCGTGGCGCTGGGCCTCGGCAAGCCGGATGATTATTTCGCCTCGTTGGCGGCGGATTTGCGGGAGCGGCGGGACATTATGGAGCGGGGTCTGGCCATGCTCGGCTTTACCACGCTTCCCGCCGATGGCAGCTATTTCATCACCGCGGATATTTCCGCTGCGGGCTATAAAGGAACGGATTTTGAATTCTGCAGGGCGATGACGATCGAGGCGGGTGTAGCCGCAATACCCGTTTCGGCGTTTTATGCGATGGATCCGCCCACGCATTATATCCGCTTCGCCTTCTGCAAGCAGCCTGCGGTGCTGCATGAGGCGCTTGCAAGGCTGAGCGCGTGGGTATCCCGGCCTAATAAGTTGACGGCCACTGGCTGACGGCGGTACGACGCGCGCAAGGAAAGCAGTGGTTCTGATGGCGGACGTAGCTCAGTTGGTAGAGCGCCGGTTTGTGGTACCGGTTGTCGCGGGTTCGATCCCCGTCGTTCGCCCCAGTTTTTCATGATTGCGGCGCTCATCCTGGCGGGCGGGCATGGCACCCGGCTTGGCGGCGTGGACAAGGCCTTCGTGCAGCTTCACGGCAAGCCGTTGGTCGAGCATCTACTGATGCGGCTGAAGCCCCAGGTGCAAAACATCGCGATCAGCGCCAATGGTGATCCCGCCCGGTTCGCGGCTTACGGCCTGAAGGTGCTGCCCGACATTCTGGCGGATAAAGGCCCGCTCGCCGGGGTGGCGGCTGGGCTTGGCTGGGCGGCGGCACTCGGCGCGACGTCTCTGGCTACTATTCCCGTCGATACGCCTTTTATCCCGGAGGAGCTGTTAGCCCGCCTCAGACCTAGCCCCAGCGTCACAGTGTACCGGGGGCGCCAGCATCATCTGGTATCGCTCTGGCCGGTCGGCTTTCTGCCCAGGCTGATGGGTTTTCTGGAGCAGCCCGGCGCTTACAAGGTGCGGGACGCGCTGGCGCTTTGCGCCGCCCGTCAGGTCGCGTTCGAGGGCAATGCCGACCCGTTCCTTAACATCAACACGCCGGAGGATCTGCGTTCAGCGTCCCGAAATGGCTGACAGCCGATTCTTCCGGGCGATGACCGCATCCAGATCGATTGGGCCGTTATCGATGGGCCGGGTGAGGATATGGCGGACATGGTCCGTCACCGGCCTGTAAAACCTGTTATTCACCCGCTGCGCCGCGCCGCGCAACAATACCAGCGCCCGCATCGCCATAAAAAACCGGCCATTGATGGGTTTCCCGCTCTCAGTAATCCCGGCATAGGCCACAGGGCCGTGGAATACGATTCCCGTCTCGATCTCAGCGCGGTCCAGATACGTCTGATACATATTGCCGTCTTTTCTCTTGGGATCGCGCACGTAGCCTTGCGCCGCGGCATTGATGCCAACGGGCCTGGAATGCCGGATCTGCACGGCGTCGATGATCGCATAAGCCCGATCGCCATCCGGGCGTAGGCGGCACCACAGCCGGTCGATCACGGTTTCATAGCCGAGCGTGAAGAGCGGCAGCGAGCGCCGCAACTGGTCCGCCGAGAAGAATGGGCACATCAACTCGACATAATTGACATAGCGAAGCTGGAATTGCGGATTGTGCAGCGTGACCCCATAGCTGAAATAGCTGTCCCAGGTCAGGCTTGGCTGCCATAGGGAGAGCTTGTAGCGCCGCCCGTACTCGAACACTGTATCGAGGTCATGGGCGGTACAAAGCAGGTCATCGTCCACCATGGCGATCTGCTCGTATCGCGTGAGAAGCTCCGGGCGCTGGTCAAACAGCTTCCGCCACGCCGCGACTTTCGGGCCGGTGATAATGATGCTTTCGTCCGCGCCGGAGGTAAGTTCATCGGGCAATTCTTCGTAACCAAACACAATCAGGTCGAAACTGCGCTTGTCCGCCAGCCAGTTTTTGTGCGCGGAATTGCGGCCCGCTCGCACGATCAACAGATCTTTTCTCACAACATCCGCTCCCAAAGCCGAAAACTAGCTGAACTCAAGGATTCGCCCCGGAGATAGCTGGCCACGGCACAGGTCGAGAAGCGCCATGGCATTGCCCTTCAACCTTCCTCGCCGGTCAACCCACGGCTCGGGATACCAAAATCTGAGAAAATTCATCGTTATGTTCCGCGCCATTTGGCTCAAAGCCATCATTTTAGGCATTGAGCGCTTGCGCGCCATGTAAACAGGATTTGCGATTTGAGAATAGCCAAATTTCAAGCCGGAAGTACGCCCGAGCTTGGTCCCGAGATGGACGCCTCGCAGTGCAGAGGACTTCACCACCCGGCCAAAAGGGGCGAGGCGGCGGCTGAAATCGAGGTCTTCAAGCCAGCCATAGAGCGGCAAGGCTTCATCGAACCGGATGTTCCGGCTTCGCGCGATCGCCATGCGGACCGCGAGATTGCACCCATAGCCGTTACATACCGGCATCACCGTGTTTTGCAGTGGCGCGGGCCTGGCGATCAGTTCCAGGGCTTGCGCGAGGCTCAAGCCGGCGTTTGCCGCGCCGTCGCCCAGCACAAGCCCGGTCGCGATGGCCACATCGGCGTAGTTTTCGAATAATAACTCTGCTTCGGCGATGAAGGATGGGTCCATGATGAAATCATCATCGGAGAATATAATGACATCAACATCATCGGCGGCGTCGATGATCCGGTTGCGCTGGCTGCAAGTACCCTGGGCGCTGTACACGATCTCCATGGCGCATCCGGTGTCTGCATATCCTTGAGGTGCGAGGTCGCTGATGCGGGAAGGACAAACGATAATCCGGTCCGGCGGCCGCGTTTGCCGCGACAGGCTGGCCAATGCTAGCCGGAGGATTTCAGGCCGGCCGGAGGTGGCAATGCCAACGGCTATGTGCATGGGAACTGGCGGCAGGGGTGTGCCGAAGGCGCCGTTTTGCGATTTCATATCATACGGCAACCCTGAGACGCCTTTTTAGAGATTTGACACCAAATATGATGCGCGGTGGTTACATTAACAGTTACGCAAAGATCGCCACGTGAATTTTTATTTAGAGCGCGATGACTTTATATTCAATCGGCTCGACGCTTGAACATAAAATCTGAATCGCCTTCTATCATATATGTAGAGTTATCCGGATCTAGAACAGCTGCTCGCCATGCAGCACGATATCCAGACCCTCGCGCTCTTCCTCCTTGGTGACGCGCAGCCCGACCATGAGGTCGGTCACTTTAAGCAGGACCCAGCTGCAGGCGCCGCAATAAACAATGGTTGCGGCAACGCCGATCGCCTGAATCTTAAGCAGGTGTAGCCCGCCGGCATAGGCGGGGGCGGCCAGCCCCAGTGCGTTAGCGAGCGGCCCATAGGCGAACCAGCCAGTCGCCAGCGTGCCGAGAATGCCGGCGATGCCATGCACTCCGAAGGCGTCCAGGCTATCGTCATAGCCCAAAGCGAGCTTCATCGACGTGGCGGTGTAGAAGCACACAACCCCGGACACGAGGCCGATGGCCAGCGCCGCGCCGGGCAGCACGAACCCTGCGGCGGGGGTGATCGCCACCAGCCCCGTGACCGCGCCGGAGATCGCGCCCAGCACAGAGGGTTTGCCGCGCAGGAACCATTCCGCGAACACCCAGGAACATGTCGCGGCGGCGGCGGAGATTTGTGTGACGAGCACCGCCATGCCGGCGCGGCCATCCGCGGCCAGCGCGCCGCCGGAATTGAAGCCCATCCAGCCCACCCATAGCAGGGAGGCGCCGATAACGGCGTAGCTCAGGTTCCATGGTGCCATGTTCTCATGCCCGTAGCCCAGGCGGCGGCCGAGCATGAGCGCGCAGACGAGGCCGGTGACGCCGCAGTTGATCTCCACCACCGTGCCGCCCGCGAAATCCGCGATGCCCATCTGGTTCAGCCAGCCGGTTGGCGCCCAGACCCAATGCGCCAGCGGGGCATAGACCAGCAGCGACCATAAAGTGAAGAAGATCAGGAGGGCGGAGAACTTCATGCGGTCGGCGCAGCTGCCCGTGACAACGGCGGGGGTGATGATGGCGAACGCCATCTGGAACATCACGAACACGCTCTCGGGGATCGTGGTCTGCAATGCGCCGGGCGCACCGGCGCCCAATAGAAAGGGCTTGTTCCAACCCTGCGCCAGCCCCTGCAAAAACACCCGTGACAACCCTCCGATGAAGGCGTTGCCGTTAGTGAAGGCCAGAGAATATCCCGCCACCATCCAAAGCACGGTCATCAAGGCGCAGAGCATGAAGGACTGCATCATGATCGCCAGCACGTTCTTCTTCCGCACCATTCCGGCGTAGAACAGCGCCAGCCCCGGCACGGTCATCAGCAGCACGAGAATCGTGCATACCAGCACCCAAGCGGTGTTGCCCGGAACAATATGCGGCGGCATGTGGCTTCCCTGTTTGGTTGGACTAATTTCCGCGAGGGCGGTTGGCGCTGCTATTCTATGAGAGGTTCCACCCCGTCAAGGCGGCCCTTGCGCGCGGGATGAAGGGTGGTGGGCATAGAATCCAAGGTCCCATCGATGCGTAGCGCCGGTGGAATGGTTCGGAAGGGGCCGCGCGCCAAAAAGACACGCGTCACATCCCCCGCCGCCCGAACAATTTCTCTAACTCGGTCTGGGAGAGCCGCAGAAACGTCGGCCTGCCATGGCTGCATGTCCCGGCCTTCGGCGTCGCCTCCATCTCGCGCAGCAAGGCATTCATCTCTTCCGCCGTCAGCCGCCGCCCGGCGCGGATGGAGCGGTGACAGGCGAGCCGCGCCAGGGCCGCGTCCAGCCTGGCTTCCAGCGCCACCGGCGTGTCCGATTCCGCGAATTCCCCGGCCAGATCGCGCAGCAGAACCGCGGCATCCGGGTTACGGAGCGCGGCGGGGGTGGCCCGGACCAGCACCGCGCCTGGGCCGAAGGCCTCGATCTCCAACCCCAGGCGGCTCAACGTGTCTTTCTGTGCCAGCAGCCGCATCGCCTCCACCGGAGATAAATCGACCACCACCGGCACTAGCAGCGGTTGGGACGCCACCTTGCCCGCGATAAATTCCGCGCGTAGGCGCTCTTCGGTCAGGCGCTCATGCGCTGCGTGCTGGTCGATGATGACAAGCGCGCCATCGGCGGCGACCGCGAGCACATAGGTGTCCAAAATCTGCGCCACCGGCGCGCCGAGCACATGCTGCGGCGAAGGTGGGGTAGGCTCGAAAATCTGCCGCGCAGCGGGCGGGGCGAGCAAGGCCAGCTCGGCCTCGGCAAAGCCGCGCGCCGTAGCATTGGGAGGGCTGATTGGCCGGAGAGCCATGGCAGGCCGGGCAGGTGGCGCGCCCGCCAGCGAGACGGGGCGCTCCAGTAACCGCCCGATCGCGCCCATCACCAGGCTGCGGATGCCGTTGGCGTCGGCGAAGCGCAATTCGGTCTTGGCCGGATGCACGTTCACATCCAGCGCCTCTTCGGGAATCTCGAGACGCAGGGCGGCGACCGGGTGCCGCCCTGCGGCGATCACGTCGCGGTAGGCAAGGCGGAGCGCCATGCGGAGCAGCGGGTCGAGCACCGGGCGGCCGTTCACTACAAAGCTCTGTAGGGCGGTCGTAGCACGCGACAGGCTGGCGGGGCCGGACATGCCCGTGAGGCGCACGTCCTCCCGCATGGCGTCCAGCGGCAGCATCGCGCTCGCGGTCTCGCGCCCGAACAAGGCTGCCACCCGCGCGGTCTCGTCCTGCGCGGGAACGTCGAACAGCACCCGCTCGTCGGAGACTAGGCGGAACGCGACGGTGGGGGCAGCGAGCGCCAGCCGCCATACCGCGCGCTCGGCGGCATCGGCCTCTGCCCTGGGGGAGCGGAGAAATTTTCGCCGGGCGGGGGTGGCGTAGAACAGATCCTCGACGATGGCCCGTGTTCCGGCCACGCCGCCGCAGGGCGTTACATCGCTTAACCGCCCGCCCGCAACGATGATGCGACAGGCGCTGTCCTGCCCTGCCGGGCGGCTGATGAGCGTGAGTTTGGCGGCGGCGCCGATGGAGGGCAACGCCTCGCCCCGGAAGCCCAGCGTGACGATCCGCACCAGCGACTCGTCGCTAAGCTTGGAGGTGGCGTGGCGCTCGACCGCCAGCGCCAATTCTTCGCGGGCGATGCCGCAGCCGTTATCGATGACCTCGGTACGGGTTATCCCGCCGCCGGTCAGGATCACTTCGATCCGGGTGGCTCCAGCGTCGAGCGCGTTCTCCACCAGTTCCTTCACTGCCGCTGCTGGGCGCTCGATCACCTCACCGGCGGCAATGCGGTTGATGGTTAAGGGAGAGAGACGGCGAATCGTCGGGGCGAGCATGGGGCCGCTATAGCACAGAGTGCGAACGTCTGAATCGCCCTCTTTTTATATATGTAGAGCCGAAGTCATCCGGGTCTAGAAGCCTCGTGGTGGCAGAACATATGCACGGCGCCGCCGCCCTTGCGCGCCGCCTGCGCCAGCGCAAAGCCGCTCGCATTCAGCAGCGCCGCTGCATCGGCGGCATGATCCGGATACATGGCGATGCCGATCGAGACGCTCAGCTTCGCGAGCTGGCCATCGACGATGAACGGCTCGTTGAACGCGGCGGCGAGCTGGCCGCCCAGGCTCATTGCCCGGTTCGCGGCATCGCCCCCGGCGAGGAGCAGCGCGAATTTATCGCCGCCGATGCGCGCCAGCAGGTCGTCCCTGGTCGCGCAGGCGGCGATACGCCGCGCCGCCTGCTCAAGCAGTGCATCGCCATTCTCCCGGCCGAATTCCGCGTTCATCGCCTTGAAGCGATCGAGGTCGAGGGTGAACATCGTTACCGCGCCGCTTTTACGCTCGGCGCGGGCCAAAGCGGTGGCCAGCATCTCGCAGAACAGCTTGCGGTTCGGCAGGCCGGTCAGCGAATCGTAATGCGTCAGCCGGGCGATGCGCCGCGCATCCACGACGCGCTGGCTGATGTCGCGGATCGCCGTGACGGTGGCTGGCAGCCCCTCGAACTCGATGTTCTGGCTGGAAAGCTCGACAGTGACCTCGCTTTTATTTGCGCGCAGCAGGCGGAATTCGGCGATTTGCGGTTGGGGCGCCTCAAGCTCCGCGCGCAACGCACCGCTCTGGTCCGGCCGCGCGAGATTGGCGAAATGCTGGCCCAGCCACTCGCGCTCCCGCGTGCCCAGCATCCGCGCCAGCGCCCGGTTCATCTGTAAAATCAATCCCTGGCGATGGATCAGCAGCCCGTCGAAGACGCTGTCCGCCAGCACGCGGCTCCACTGGCGCTTTGCTGCCGCCTCGGCGCGCAGGCGGCGATGTAGCAGGCGGCTGTCCGCGCGCATGGCCAGCACGGTGAGAGCGAGAACACAAAGGGCCGCCAGCAGGCAAAACCCCTGCAAATTTTCGGGCCGCATCGTGTTGAGTTGGTTAAGGAGCTTCGTCACGCGCCCATCTGGACGCGAAATCCTTAACGGCCCATCAATACATTGCTTCGTGAGATTTTAATTTGCTGTAATAGGGAGAAGATAATGTCCGCTGCCGGTTGCACCCATCATACGCCGGAATCGGCGCGGGCATTCGCCCAGACGCTGCGGGAGAACAGCGTGGAGTATGTGCGCTTCGAGCTTCCGGATTTGGCCGGGTTGAGCCGGGGCAAGACCGTTCCCATCGGCCAGGTGGAAGCCTACACGTTGCATGGGCTGAACCTGTATGGCGGGGCGGTGACGCTGGATACGCGCTCTCTGCCGATCGCCAATACCGGCTATAATGAGGACGCGAATTTCGCGGACTGCCTGATGGTGCCGGACCCGGAAACGGTGAGCAACGTGCCGTGGCTTGCCAACACCGCGCGAGTGATTTGTGACACCAAATGGTACGATGGCAGCATCCAGGCCGCCGCCCCACGCATGGTGCTGAAGAACATGCTTGCGGCCGCCGCTGAGATGGGTTTTGGCGTGAGAATGGGCCATGAGACCGAGTTTTACGTGGTCGATCTGGCGACACGAAAGCCGCTCTATTCCGGCAACCCGATTTTCGTGACCTCGCTGATCCACCAGCACCCGGCGATGGACCGGCTGTTGCGCGTGCTGGAGGCGAGCGGGGTGGAGATGATCACCGCGAATGGCGAGTTCGGCCCGAGCCAGTGGGAGTTGAATTACGCGGCGCTCGATGGCATCGCCGCCGCTGACCGCGCCTTTGTGTTTAAAAACACCGTGAAGGAGTTTTTGCGGACCGAGGGGCTGCTCGCCACCTTCATGACCAAGCCCTATAAGGGTTTGGCTGGCTCAGGCTCGCATCTGCATCTTTCGCTTTATAGCTTGGAGAGTGGCGAAAACCTGTTTCTCGATGCCGCCGATAAAGACGGCATGAGCGGCTTGATGAAAAATTTCACGCAAGGCGTGCTGGACCATGCGGCGAGCGCGCAGGCGATATGGAACCCAACGACGAATTGCTACCGCCGCATCCGCCCGCACACCTTCGCGCCGAGCAATGTCTCCTGGGGTGTGGAGGATCGTTCCGCATCGTTGCGGATCAAGGCCTCGCGCGATGCGCGGCAGCATCTGGAGGTTCGGGTACCGTCCGCGCTTTCCAATCCGTATCTCACCGCCGCCGTCACCCTCGCCGCCGGGCTATTGGGAGTGCGAGCCAAAAGCGCATTGGCGCCGGAGCGTGCTGGATGCAAGGAAAATGACAATTTCTTTGCGAAGCTGCCGACGGAAATGCACGAGGCGCTTGCAGCGTTTTCTGCCGACACGGCGCTGACGCAAATGCTCGGCGCGGAGTTCATCCGCGTGTTCACCACCGTGAAACAGGCGGAGATTTTGCGGATGCGCGAGGATATTCCCGCCGCGGAGACGGAGGAATATTTCGAACTGTATTAGAGCGCGAGGCCGCGCTCTGCTCTTTTCTGAGAGGCTGATTCACACTTTCGGTTATCGCGCCTGAGCGCGTCAAACTCAAACGATCAGCTTCTAACCCACCGAAATTTCCACACGGTCCGGGTAAAAGGCGAGGTGCTCTTTAATTTCGGCCACCGCCTCATGCGGGGTCTCGTAGGTCCATACGGCGTTGTCGCCGCGCTCGGCATTGGGGATGCTGTAATAGCTGGCATCGCCTTTGTAGGGGCAATGAGAGCCGTGATCGGTTTTGGCCAGAAGCGACATGTCAGCGTCCTGCTGGGGGATGTAATAAACCGGTTTGTAATTTGCCTCCTGCAATCGCAGCGCGTTTTTCGTGTCTGCAATTGTTTTGCCACCGGCGGTCACGGTGATATGCGCGGAGTCCGGCGTGATGGTGATCGGATGGTCCGGGCTGGGTTGTTTCACGAAATTGTCCGCCATATCGCTGATCCTTTTCCGAGGGGGTTCGGATTATATGTGATGGAGGTTTTGATTTAACAGCGCCCGAACACCAGCCGCGCCTTGCCATGTTGCCGCTCCGCCAGAATTTCCCCAAGCACCAATTCGTCCCCTGGCCCCAGTTCCGCGGCGATGATGGCATCGGGCGCAAACCAGCTCCGCGCGGCGAGGACGTGTAGCGCCTTTGCGGCCAATCCTTGCCCATAAGGCGGGTCGAGGAACACCAGACCATGCGGGGAGCCTTGTGGCGGGTTGAGTGCGTCGCCTTTTACCACGCGGCACGAGGCCTCTGCCTTGCAGGCGGCGATGTTTTTGGCCAGTGCCGCGAGCGCCGCCGAAGCTTGTTCGATGAAGGTAACGGTCGCCGCGCCGCGCGACAGCGCCTCCAGCCCATAAGCGCCAGTGCCCGCGAAAACGTCCAGCGCCTTTGCCACGCGCAAAAGCTCCGCGCCCGCCCAAGGCGCGTGCAGCAGAATATCGAACGCCGCCTGTCGCGCCCGGGCGCCGGTCGGCCGCGTCTCCAACCCAACGGGCGCCACCAACTTCCGCCCCCGCCATGCCCCCGCGATGATGCGCGGCCCGGTCACTTATTAAGGCCAGGCACCTGTTCGCGCAGGATTTTGCCGTTCACCTCCTCGGCCTCGCCACGCGCGAGATTGCCGAGCTGGAACGGCCCGTAGGCGACGCGGATGAGCCGCGTGACGGGCAGCAGCAGGGCGTCCATCACGCGGCGGATTTCTCGGTTTTTGCCTTCGCGCAGGGAGACGCTGAGCCAGGTGTTCGCGCGCTGTACGGAGTCGACGGCGGCCTCGATCGGCCCGAATTTCACGCCTTCCACCACCATGCCATCGGCCAGGCGTTTCAATTTTTCCGGCGCGACGCCGCCATGCACCCGCACGCGATAGCGGCGCAGCCAGCCCATCGCGGGCAGTTCCAGCTGGCGGGAGAGCGCGCCGTCATTGGTGAGCAGCAGCAGCCCCTCGCTCGTCAAATCCAGCCGCCCGATGCTGATGACGCGCGGCAGGCCGGGCGGCAGATGCTCGAACACCGTGGCCCGGCCTTCCGGATCTTTATGAGTGGTCACGAGCCCATCTGGCTTGTGATAGCGCCAAAGCCGCGTGCGTTCAGGCTCGCTCACCGCCTTGCCATCCACCACCACCATGTCGCCGGGCTTGATGAACACCGCCGGATGCGTCACCGCCTCGTTGTTCAGCCGTACCCGCCCGGCCTCGATCATCGCCTCCGCATCGCGCCTGCTGGCGATGCCGGCGCGGGAGAGAAATTTGGCGATGCGCTCGCCGCGATCCTCAACCATTGGCCGCCACCATCATCGCCGCGAAAATCGCCTTGTCCCCGGTATCGACCAGATATTCCGGATGCCATTGCACGCCGATACAGAATTTGCGCGACGGGTCCTCGATGCCCTCGATCACGCCATCGGGCGCGACCGCATTCACTACGCTGCGCCCAGGGTTTTTCACCGCCTGATGGTGAGAGGTGTTGACCATCATTTTTGGCCCCACGAGCGCATGAAGCCGCGTACCGGGCAGAATTTCCACCTCATGCCCGGCCTCGTCATGCGTGTGCTTCTGCTCATGCTCCAGCGCGCCGGGGATGGAGTCCGGGATATGCTGGACGAGCGTGCCGCCGAGCGCCACCGCGAGCAGTTGTTGCCCGCCGCAAATGCCCAGCACCGGCATGTCGCGGTTCAAGGCACCCTGTAGCAGGGCCAGTTCCGCCGTGGTGCGCCCGGCTTTCAGCTCCACCTTCTCGTGCCGCTCCGCATCGCCATATAGCGCTGGGTCAACGTCGAACGCGCCGCCGGTGACGATCAACCCGTCCAGCCGGTTGAGATATTCTTCCGCCAGCGCCGGGTCATGCGGCAATGCCACGGGCAAGCCACCCGCCGCCGCCGCCGCCTCGAAATAATTTTGCCGGATCGCGTACCAGAAATATTTGGACCAGCCGCCGGGCGGTTCCGCATCCAGGGTCAGGCCGATCAGGGGGCGTTTTGTCATGGCTGCACCTAGACCCGGGCGCGGCCCCAAGGCAAGAAACAGGCGTGACGCCGATGGATGCCGCACTCGAACAAGCCCACGCCGCTGCTGCTTCCGGTGAAATCCCGGTCGGTGCGGTGGTGACGGATGCCTCCGGCGTGGTCATCGCGGCGGCGGCTAACCGCACGGAGGCTGAGCGAAACCCCGCCGCCCATGCGGAGATGCTGGCGCTGGCGGTGGCGCGTGATGTGCGGGGCGGTAAATATCTGGAGGATTGCACGCTCACGGTTACGCTGGAACCCTGCGCGATGTGCGCGGGCGCGATTGCGGCTTTTCGCGTAGGGCGGCTGGTGTTCGGCGCGTATGATGCGAAATCCGGCGCGGTTGAGCATGGGCCGCGCGTATTTTCCCACGCCACCACGCATCACAAGCCGGAGATTGTCGGCGGGGTGCGCGACTCGGATTGCTCTGCTTTATTGGCATCCTTCTTTGCTGGGTTGCGGGATGCCTGATCTTTTCCATGAAAAACGTATCGGCGGCATTGTCGCGGGGGTGGATGAGGTGGGGCGCGGCCCGCTCGCCGGGCCGGTGCTGGCAGCCGCCGTTATTCTGCCTGCGCGCCTGCCGCGCGGCTTGGCCGGGCTGATCGACGATTCCAAAAAACTCTCCGCACCCAACCGCGTGCTGGCCTTGGCCGCGCTGCGGAAATCCGGCGCCGAGATTGCCTTGGGTGCGGCTTCCGTGCGGGAGATTGCCGAGATCAATATTCTCCACGCCGCGATGCTGGCGATGCGCCGGGCGATAGCCGCGCTGCCGCGCACGCCGGACCATGTGCTGGTGGATGGCAACCGCGCGCCCGGCTGCCCGCATCCCTGCACGCCGATTGTCGGCGGCGATGCGATTTGCTTTTCCATCGCCGCCGCCTCCATCGCCGCGAAAGTGGTGCGCGATGCGCTGATGGCGCGGCTGCACAGCCGCTACCCGTATTACGGCTGGGATACGAACGCTGGCTACGCCGCCACGGCGCATCGCGCGGCGATTTTGCTGCACGGCGCGACGCCGCATCACCGCATGGGATTTGGAGAGTTGCTGCGTGCGATTAGCGCGAACGCGGCGTGAGGGGTGTGGGAGCTGGATTGAGCGGCCTAAGGAACCGCTTTCTCTATTCAAAATCGGTTGCGAACAGTTCCACTTCTCGCATTGCATATTGAGCGGGCGCAACGCCCACGTCGGCCAAGTTGAATCTGACGTCCACTTACTCAAACTTTTGACTGGTATCAGAGCCTATCAGTCCGGTAAAAACATATGTCGCTGAGCCATGCGCTACCGTTCGAATGATGGAAAAGCTAAATTTTGCCGACCCCGTCGAAGTAGCGTTCCTAGCCGGACTAAAATCTTTAAAGTTAACGATACCCTTTACAAAACATGTGGATATAGTGTCGTCACAAGTGATTACCTGCGAGCCGGGTTGGACCCGGTATAAACGAACCGGCCAACGTTTGGCGAACGCCACTTGTTTCTTCATATATGCATCACGCGATATAGGTTTGCCGTAAAAGAAAAAAGGATCGCTAGTTATAGATTGTACATACGGAATCGCTACAGAATTTGGACTTGACCATTTAGACCAAAACTGACTCATGAATTGCCGCAGACCCGGATCGTCTGAGGGGACAGCGTGGATGGTCTGGGCTTGGGCAAAAAATGGCAATAAGACTAACAATACAGCAAGTAAACTTTTTTTCATAATCAGACCTCAAAACCACACTGTGTTATATGTTTGTTACGATATATCTTGGATTTTTGGTCTTGCCTAGCTGAAAAGCTGTCGCTTGTAGCTGGATGTTAGATACCGATTAACCGGAGTTGCTCCAAAATGGCCTACTACTGGCCGAGTAGCTGCTTGCGGGCCAGGCGAAACGGGCGTATAGAGGCAAAAAACGAAACCCGACTTTCCGAGGGTGGCCCTAACCGGCCGCCCTTTTTATTGGACTTTTGCCTGACGTGACCGAGAATCGCCCGAACCATACCGGCCTTGAGGGCCGCATCGCCGAGATTATCGCCGAGCCCCTGGAAGCTCAGGGGTATGAGCTTGTGCGTGTGCAGGTCATGGGCACCGAATCGCCGACCGTGCAGATCATGGCGGACCGGGCGGATAACGCGGCCTTTACGCTGGATGACTGCGCCGCTGTCAGCCATCTGCTTTCCGCCGTGCTGGACGTGGAAGACCCGATCTCCTCGGCCTGGACTTTGGAGGTGAGTTCGGCGGGGATCGACCGGCCGCTGACCCGGACCAAGGACTTCAACCGCTACGCCGGATTTGAGGCGAAGATCGAGCTGAATTTCCCCGGCCCGAATGGCCGCAAGCGCTTCACCGGCGTGCTGATAAGCGCCGACTCGGAGGCCGTGCAGCTGAAAGACGGGACCGGCGAGGTGCTGGCATTGCCGCGCGCCAGCATAAAAAAAGCCAAGCTAATTCTGAGCGACGCGCTCATCGCGTTTACGACCCAATTTTCTCCGACCAACTGATCGAGGATTTCATGGATACCGCCGTTAACCGCCCGGAATTGCTGCTCGTCGCCGATGCCGTCGCGCGGGAAAAACAGATTGAACGCGACGAGGTGCTGGAAGCGATGGAGCAGGCGATCCAGAAGGCCGGGCGCGCGAAATACGGGCATGAGAAGGACATCCGCGCCACCATCGACCGCAAGACCGGCGATGTGCGGCTCTCCCGCTGGACCGAGATTGTCGAGGCGGTAGAGAACGAGGAGACGCAGATTCCCGTGGCGATCTCCAAAAAATTCGCGCCGGAGAAGAATGTTGGGGAATTTCTGGTCGATCCGCTCCCCCCCATCGATTTCGGGCGGATTGCGGCGCAAACCGCCAAACAGGTGATCGTGCAGCGCGTGCGCGAATATGAGCGCAGCAAGCAGTTCAATGAGTTCAAGGACCGCGTCGGCGAGATCATCAATGGCGTGGTGAAGCGCACGGAGTACGGCAACCTCATGGTCGATCTGGGCCGGGCGGAGGCGCTGCTGCGGCGCGACGAGACCATTCCGCGTGAAAATCTCCGCAATGGCGACCGGGTGCGGGCGTTCATCTACGATGTGCGCGAGGAGCAGCGCGGGCCGCAGATTTTTCTCTCCCGCACGCATCCGGGCTTTTTGGCCAAGCTCTTCGCGCAGGAGGTGCCGGAGATTTACGATGGCATCATCGAGATCAAGGCGGTCTCCCGCGACCCCGGCAGCCGCGCCAAAATGGCGGTGATTTCCCGCGACCAGTCGATCGACCCCGTCGGCGCCTGCGTGGGTATGCGCGGCAGCCGAGTCCAGGCGGTGGTGGCAGAGTTGCAGGGGGAGAAGATCGACATTATCCCGTGGTCGCCCAATGTCGCGACCTTCGTGGTGAACGCGCTGGCCCCGGCGGAAGTCTCGAAGGTGGTGATGGATGAGGAGGCCGGGCGTGTCGAGGTCGTGGTGCCGGATACTCAGCTTTCGCTCGCTATCGGGCGGCGGGGGCAGAATGTGCGCCTCGCCTCGCAGCTCACGCGCTGGGATATCGACATTCTGACCGAGGCCGAGGAGAGCGAGCGCCGGCAGGAAGAATTCCGCCGCAAGACCGGGCTGTTCGTTGAGGCGCTGGATGTGGATGACGTGATTGCCGGCCTGCTGGTGGCCGAAGGTTTTGAAACGATAGAGGATCTGGTTATGACACCGTTGGACGAAATTGCCTCCATTGAGGGGTTCGATGAGAATGTGGCGGCTGAATTACAGCGCCGGGCGCAGGCGTCGCTGAACAAGCAGGCGGGCGAGCTGGAGGCGCAGCGCATCGAGCTTGGCGTTTCCGATGAGGTTGCGGCGATCGAGGCGCTGAGTGCGAAGGATCTGATCGCGCTGGGCGAGAAGGGCGTGAAGTCGCTGGACGACCTGGCCGATCTGGCGGGCGATGAGCTGGTGGAGATCGTCGGTACCGAGGCGCTGAGCGAAGACGCCGCCAATGAGATCATCATGGCCGCGCGCGCGCATTGGTTCGAGGAAGACGGCAACGCAGCCTGAACCTGAAGCGATAGAGGAAGACGACGAACCGGAGACCGGGCCGCTCAGGCGCTGCCTGGTTTTGCGGGAGAGCTTTGCCCGGGAGGCGATGCTGCGCTTTGTTGTGGCGCCGGACGGGAGGCTCGTGTTCGATGTTACTGCAACCCTGCCCGGGCGCGGACTATGGTTGAGCGCGTCTGGCGATGTGCTAGATAAGAGCCTTAAAAGCGGCGTGTTTTCCCGCGCGGCGAAGCAGAAATTGCAGGTGCCACCGGATTTGCCCGCTCGGGCCGAGGCAACGTTGCGGGCCAGAATTTTCGACCTGATCGGGCTGGCGCGGCGCAGCGGCAATGCCATCGCGGGGTTTGAGAAATCGCGCGAATGGCTGGTCTCGGGTAAGGCCGCTTTGGTTTGCCAGGCAGCCGATGGTAGCCCCGAGGAGCGGGCGCGATTTATCGGCGGCCGTGATATTCCCGTGGTGGCGGTTTTGAGCGCCGCCGAACTGGGGCGGATTTTTGGACGGGAGCAAACGGTACACGCCGTTATCGCGGCTGGAACACTGGCTCAGAAAATCCAAATTGAGGTTTTGCGGCTTGCAGGTGTTGCGGCCAGAAATTTAAGCGGGCAGTAGTGCCCAACCAAGCCGGTTTAACCCGGCTGAGACTGTGAATGGACCGGATTAGGCATGAGTGACGGCAACGATCAGACTGAAACCAAAGGCAGGCTCTCGCTGCGCCCGGCTGCGCGCGGCGATGCGGGGCATGTCGTCGATGCCGGATCGGTGCGGCAGAGCTTCTCGCATGGCCGGTCGAAAGTGGTGCAGGTTGAGGTTCGCAAAAAGCGCGGGCTTGGTGCCGCGCCCGCCGCAACGCCCGCTCCGGCGGCGCCATTGCCGACGCTTACGCTGAAGGCGCCCGCGGAAGGCCAGGCGGCAGCGCCGCCGCCTGCTGCCGCCCCTGGCGCTGTCCGCCCGCGCCCTGGCGCAACGCCCCGCGCGCTCACCGCCGCCGAGACCGCGACCCGCCAGCGCGTGCTGGCCGAGCAGCAGCGCATCGCGGCCTTGCGGGAGGCCGAGCGCCGCGAGCAGGAGAAAATCTCCATCCTTTCCGCCGCTGAGGAAGCGCGCCGCCGCGAGGATGAGGCGCTGCGCGAGCCGGAACCGGTGCCCGCGCCAGAGCCGGAGCCCGAGCTACAGGCCAAGGCCCCTGAAGCCGCGCCCGCGCCACGCGCCGCAACCCCTGCCGCCCCGGCGCCGCGCGCCGCTGCCCCGGCGGCACCCGCCGCACGGGAGACCTTGCAGCTCAAGCCAGGCGGCCGCCCGGGAGCGCGCACGGATGAAGACGACGAAGCCCCGCGCGGCGTGCGCCGCCCCAGCATGGGGGCAGCGCCCAAGCGTGGCGCGCCGGTGGTGGCACCGAAGAAGATTGGCGATGACCGCCGCCGCGCCGGGAAGATCGATGTGCAGGCGGCGTTGGAAGGCGAGGACGAGAAGGTCCGCAGCCTTGCCTCCGTGCGCCGCCAGCGCGAGCGCGAGCGCCGCCAGGCGGAGCTGGAGCTGCTGCGCTCGGATGGTGTGAAGGTGGTGCGCGAGGTGGTTCTGCCCGACACGATTACCGTGCAGGAGCTGGCCAACCGTATGGCCGCGCGTGGCAACGAGGTGGTGAAGGCGCTGATGAAGCTCGGCGTGATGGCCGCGATTACCCAGGTGATCGACGCCGACACTGCCGAGCTGGTGATACAGGAATTCGGCCACCGTGCCCGCCGCGTTTCGGATGCGGATGTGGAGCTGGGGCTGGAAGGCGAGACCGACACGGACACGGAATTGTTGGCCCGTCCGCCGGTCGTCACCATCATGGGCCATGTTGACCATGGCAAGACCAGCCTGCTCGACGCGCTGCGCCATACCGATGTCGCGGCGGGAGAGGCCGGGGGTATTACCCAGCATATCGGCGCCTACACGGTAAAACTGCCTTCCAGCGCGCAGATCACCTTCCTCGACACGCCGGGCCATGAGGCGTTCACCGCCATGCGCGCGCGCGGCGCGGGCGTGACCGATATCGTCGTGCTTGTGGTGGCCGCCGATGACGGCGTGATGCCGCAGACCATCGAGGCGATTAAACACGCGCGGGCGGCGCAGGTGCCGCTGATCGTCGCGGTGAACAAGATCGACCGGCCAGGGGCCAACGCCAACCGCGTGCGGCAGGAGTTGTTGCAGCACGAGGTCGTGGTTGAGGAAATGGGCGGCGAGACGCAGGACGTGGAAGTCTCCGCGCTGAAGAAAACCGGGCTGGATAAGCTTGAGGAAGCCATTCTGCTGCAGGCCGAACTGCTGGAGCTGCGGGCGAATCCGAATCGCTCGGCAGAGGGTGCGGTGATCGAGAGTCGTCTGGACCGTGGCCGTGGCCCGGTCGCGACAGTGCTGGTGCAAAAAGGCACGCTCCATGCGGGGGATATTGTTGTCGCCGGGGCGCAATGGGGCCGGGTGCGCGCCATGCAGGACGACAAGGGCAAGGCTGTGAAGGAGGCAACACCCTCCACGCCGGTTGAAATCCTGGGCCTTTCAGCGGCGCCAACCGCTGGCGAGCCTTTCGTGGTGGTGGAAAGCGACGTGCGGGCGCGGGAGATTGTGGAGTACCGGGCGCAGAAGCTGCGCGAGCGTTCTGCCGCTGCCGCTACCGCCGGACGCGGAACGATGGAGGAGATGCTGGCCCGGATTCAGGCCGGGGCGCAGAAGGAAGTGGCGCTTGTCGTCAAGGCCGATGTGCAAGGGTCCGCCGAGGCGATCAATGTCGTCGTGACGAAGGTCGGCAACGAGGAAGTGCGCGTGCGCGTGCTATATTCCGGCGTTGGCCAGATTACCGAGAGCGATGTGCAGCTTGCCAAGGCGTCGGACGCCATCGTCGTCGGCTTCAATGTGCGGGCCAACGCGCAGGCGCGGGAGCTGGCGCACCGGGACGGCGTGGATATTCGCTACTATTCGATCATCTATGAGGTTGCGGACGACATCGAGAAGCTAGTCAAAGGCAAGCTTGCCCCGGTGCATCGCGAGAAATTCCTGGGCTATGCGGAAATCCGTCAGGTGTTCAACATCACCAAAACCGGCAAGGTTGCGGGGTGCTATATCACCGATGGGCTGGTCAAGCGCGGCGCCGGTGTGCGGCTGCTGCGCGACAACGTGGTCATTCACCAGGGCGAGCTATCGCAGCTCAAGCGCTTCAAGGACGATGTGAAGGAAGTCGCGCGCGGGTATGAATGTGGCCTGTCTTTTGCCGGGTTCCAGGATCTGCGCGAGGGCGATGTGGTGGAATGCTATGAAACCGAAATCGTCGCAGCGTAACGGTCCATCCCAGCGTCAACTCAAAGTCGGAGAAGAAATTCGTCACGCGCTGGCGGAGGTTTTTCTCCGCACGGAGTTTCATGACGCGGCGCTGGCCAAGGCGCATCTGACGATATCGGAAGTGCGGATGTCGCCGGATTTGAAGCACGCCATGGTGTTCATCACCAAGCTAGGCAACCAGGACGTGACGCCGCTGCTCCCGGCGCTCAAGCGCGTCTCGCCGTTTTTGCGCGCGCAGATCGCGCCGAAGCTTGGCCTGCGCGTGACGCCGGAGCTTAAATTCCTGCCCGATGAAGCACTGGAAGAAGCCACGCGCATCAACAAGCTGCTGCACCAGCCGGAAGTCGCGCGGGATTTAGAGCATAAGGGTTGAGCCGCCGAGGCAAACTCAACCCTGTTTAATCACTTCGCAGGCGCGAGCTTCTGCGCCCATGGGTGGAAGGTGTTGACGTAGAGTTCCGGGTCCTGCCGGTGCATCATATGCCCCATTTTGGGGAAGGAATGATATTCGAAGCTCTGCCCGTTCGCTTCGATCAGCTTGCGGGCTTCAGCCACCTGCTGGTCGGAAACAGCGCCCATCAGCGCGCCGTTTTCCGGGTTGATCATGCGGAAATGATGCGTGAACATCACGGGAACTTTGACCTTCTTCAGCATTTCATAATGGTCGCAATTCAAAGTAGCGGTGCCGCTCCAGAAGGCCAGCGACCATTCGGGGTCGTATTCCTTCAGATTTTGCATGGGCGTTTCGCCCTTTGGCGAGAAATCGGTCATCCATGTCGGCAGCTTTTGCGAGGCCGCTTCGACAAAGCCTTTCCAGTCGCCAATGGACCATTGCGGGCCGAGATAGGTCGCCATCAGTGGGAAAATCTCGCCAATGCCGAACTGGCGCATGGCATGGCCGACGCGGGGCGCGA
Source organism: Acidocella sp. (assembly GCA_965276685.1). Lineage (GTDB taxonomy): Bacteria > Pseudomonadota > Alphaproteobacteria > Acetobacterales > Acetobacteraceae > Acidocella. The sequence continues at coordinate 2,700,510 of OZ255623.1, read as the reverse complement.
CTTCGGAGGCGAATAACGGCGGGTCTTCGTAATAAGCGCCGCGCAACAGGCCGGGCGGGGCGAAAGCCGAGAGCCAGCAGGTGAGTAGGCCGCCCGAGGACAGGCCGGCGACAATGCAGGGCCGCTTGATGACCAGCTGGATGAAGCGCACGAGGTCGTTGCCCATATTGTCCAGCGAGTAGCGGCCCGGCGTGCGAGTGCTCCGGCCCTGGCCGCGCAGGTCAACCGCATAGCAGCGGAAATCTTTTTCCATCAGCTTCATCGCGGCCTCATAGCCCCACCAGGATTCCGTCTGGCCGGGGATAAGCAGCACCGCCGGGGCGGATTCCGGGCCGGAGACCGCGTAGTTCATCACCACTTCGCCGAGATCGATGGTGTGCTCGGGATAGCCATGCGGCACGTAGGTCTCGTCCGGATAATCCGGGCCAAATTTATAGCTCATTGCGTTTCCTTTTTGGGTTCAGGTTGAACTGCGTGTTCACGCCGAGCTTTACACTATTTCTTTTTCGGTTTCGACATCTTCGATAGCTGCTTGAACATAAAATTTGGCGCGACGCGGCTGGCAACCTTGAGCACATTGGCGAGGCCGGGACGAATTTCCAGTTTGCCCGCCTCGACCCCGGCGATCGCGTGCTCGGCAAGCACCTTCACGTCCATGCCCTTTTGGCCTTTCAGTTCCTCCTGGAATTCATCCCGGAACAGTGGTGTTTCCACGCCGGGCGGCGCCAGTTCTACGACGGTCACGCCCGAACCTTGCAACTGCACACGCAAGGACTGCGTGTAGGAATGGATGGCTGCCTTCGCCGCGCAATAAACCGGCGAGATGGGCATGGGGATGAAAGCGAGGCCGGAAGAGACGTTGATAATGAGCGCGCCGTTGCGGGACTTCAGATGCGGCAGGAATTGCTGCACCATCCGCACCGGCCCGGAGAAGTTGATGTCGATCTCGCGCGTGACATCTGTCAGGCCGCGGTCCTGGTTGAGATTGAGGTTCCGCATGATGCCGGCATTGTTGATAAGCATATCGAGCGCGGGGAATTGCGCGACGACGCGGTTATGCAAAGCGGTAATCGCATCCGGGTCGCTCACGTCGCTCTCAAACACCTGCACGCCGGGTAGCGCTTTTCGCGTGGCTTCCAGTTTTTTCGGGTCGCGGCCTGTCACGATCACGGTGTTGCGCTTGGCGAGCAGCAGCTTCGCCAGCTCGAAACCGATGCCGCTGGTGCCGCCGGTGATAAGGATGGTTCTGTTTTCGAGTTTCATATCTGGCTCCTGCTTGTTTGCAGAAATATAGTCCGCTATAGTCTCTAAAAGAAAGTAGGCACCGAAAAGTGTTATACTTACCAAAAGGAGAGTGAAATGCCTGCACTTGCGCGCTTTACCGAGGAGGAGATTGCCAAGGCGAAAGCCTATGCCGCCGCCATCCCGCCGCAGGATATTGATCCGCGAATCGAGGCGCTGGTGAACGAGTTGATCGGCCGCGTGGCGGATAAATGGACGATGCTTGTGTTGGAAGTGCTTGGGGAAAGGGGCGAGCTGCGGTTCACCCGGCTGAGCGAGGCCCTAAGCGGCATCAGCCAGAAGATGCTGACGCAAACCCTGCGCCAGATGGAGCGGGACGGGCTGATTACGCGCACGGTGCATCCCGTCGTGCCGCCAAAGGTTGAATATAAACTAACGCAACTCGGCTTCAGCCTTGGCGCGGCGTTTTGCGGGGTTTGGGTTTGGGCGTCTGAAAACCTGCAGCAGGTTGAGCAGGCGCGGCGGGAATTCGATGACCGCGCCGCTTAGCGGAATCTCCATTAGGGCGCGATGACAATCAAATCGACCCATTTATGGTTCGCTTTGATGTCTGAACTGCCCTCCATTACATATATGGGCTGAAGTCATCCGGGTCTAAATAAGCGTTTCAATTCCCGGCTTTGCCACAGAATTCCAGTTTCAGTGCCGCCGAGATGCGGGTCACGGCCGTGTTCCAGTCGCCGCGGCGCGGCTGGCGGAAAAGCCGGGCTTGCGGATACCAGGGCGTGTCTTCGCGACTTTGCAGCCAACGCCATTCCGCCACGAATGGCAGCATGACCCAGGCTGGGCGGCCGAGCGCGCCCGCCAGATGCACGGGCGAGGAATCCACCGAGAGCAGGAGATCGGCGATGCAAAGGATCGCGGCAGTGTCGTCAAAATCCTGAATTTCGCGGCTCAGCGATAGTAGATTCATCCCCGCCGGTGGCGATGCTGCCTGCGAGGCGGCTTGGCCTTTCTGGATGGCGATGAACTGTGCGCCGGAAGCTGCTAACGGCGTCAACATTTCCAGGCTCATCGAGCGGTTGGCGTCATTCGGGTGATTTGGCCTCCCCGCCCAAACGAGTGCGACAAGCGGGCGCGGGAGACCGCCTAGGCGCTGACGCCAATACTCCACCCGGCCTTGATCCGGCAGCAAATAAGGAACTGGCGCCGGTAGATCGGCGAGCTTAAGGCCAAGCGCCATTGGCAGGCTCATCAGCTCGCAATGCGTGTCGAACGCGGGCGGCAGCTCGCCGCGCCGGATGATCTCGAAGCCGGGCAGGCTGCGAGAGGCTAGCGCGTAGGCTTCCTCATTGACCTCGACCACCACGCGGGCCTGGCTGCGTGCCGCCGCCTGATGCACCAAACGTATAAATTGAAACGTATCGCCAAAACCCTGCTCGTCATGGATCAGCAGCGTGCGCCCCGGAATGGCCTCACCCTCCCACCGGGCACGTTGCACCTTGCGCTCGATGCGTGCCGTATGCGCCAGGCTGTAGCGGTGGCGGTATTCCTGCCAGCCGCGGTCGAACTCGCCGAGGCTGAGCAAGGTTTCCGCGAGGTCGAACCGGGCCGCGAGATCGCCGGGGAACATGTCCACCAGCATAATCTGGATTTGACGGACTTCCTGCATCCTCCCTTGGCGCCGCAATGCCTGCGCCATGACGCGCCAAAGCGGGACGGGGCCGCTGCCCGTGGCGAGATAAGGTCGGAGCAGCGCCTCGGCCTGTTCGGGCGCATCCGCCGCGAGAAACGCCTGCGCGCGCGCGGCCAGCGCCGGAAGATTCATGCGGCGTTCAGGGCTTCCAGCAAGCGGCCTAAATGCTGTTCGTGTTTCCTCCAGCGCCCGGCAGAGGTTTTATAGACCGGCCGGCGTACCTGGTTGACGCTGGCGGTTTTAACCGCGCGCCCTGCTTTGTGAAAATCGAGGCAGGCAGGATCCCAGTCCAGGCCGAGAAATTCGATCATGCGGCGCGCCTGAGCCTCCGGATCTTCGGTCACGGCCTCGTAATCCACCTCTAGGAAATGCGTCGGCGGCAGAATCTCACGCCAATGCGCCATTAGTTTCTGATAGCCGCGATGAAAGCGGCCAAGCTCCGCCTGGTTGTAGGTGAAGCCCTGGCCGACGGAAAACAGTTTGCTGTAGCAGGACAGGCAGGTATCCGCCGCGTCGCGCCGGGAATGAATAATCCGCGCGCCGGGCAGAATGAGATGGATGAAGCCAACAAGCGCGAAGTTGATCGGCATTTTATCGACCACATGCGGGCGCCCGGAGGCCAGGGAGGCGATTTTGTTAAGATAATTTTGTCCGAGCTGATGCAGTTTTTCTGGCGTGAAATCAGGCAGTGACTCCGGAAAGGCGCCGAAGCCGCCAGCAATGTTCTGGATATGGTTGAGCTCGCCAGCGCCATGGATGGCGGGATGCGAGGCGAGAATTTGTTCCAGCAACGTGGTGCCGGAGCGCGGCATGCCGACGACAAAGATGGGCATTGAAGATGGCGCACCCTGGCCACCGAGTTTTTGCAACAGTTCTGGAGTAAAAATCTCGATGATTCGCATTCTCCATTGCATGGCCTGCTCTGGATCGTATTCGATGATCGCGCGCTTCATCGCATTGCCTTGGTCGAGATGCTCAAACGCGCGGGCAGAGTCGCCAATATCCATATATGCTTTGCCGAGCGCGAAATGCAGCAACAGTTGGTCGGCATGGGAGGGTGGGGTGCCAAGCAGTGCTTCCATCGCAGCAATGGCGGGGTCGCCTTGGGTAAATTTCTTGAGGTCCGCGTGGTTGAACTGGGCCGAGGCCGAGCGCGGAAACGCCGCGGCCGCTTTGGCGAATGCCGCCTCCGCCTCGTCCTGCCTTCCGTGTTCCATGAAATGCACGGCGCGGTTGACCAGCGCCTGTTCCGCCGCCGTGCCGGGCAGGGTCGCCGCGCGGTCGTAGGCCGCCAAAGCCGCGTCGAACTTGCCCAGCGCCTGGAGCACCTGGCCATGCGCGTTATGCACCTCGGCATTCTCTGGCGATGCGGAGAGCGCGCGGTTGGCAGAATCCAGCGCCTCGTCCAGCCGGTCCAGCTTTTTCAGGCATAACGCGCGGGAAGCGAGCGCGGTGGCATGAGTCGGCGCAAAGGCGAGCAGCGCATCCAGCCAGCGCAGGGCTTCTAAATCTTTGTTTCGCGCAGTCTCGATGCCCGAGAGATTGATATAGGCATCCGCGAGGCGGGGGTTCAGCTCGATCGCGCGGCGCGCATGTTCCGCCGCTTTTGCATATTCAGCTTGTTCCGAGAGCAGGTTAGCGAGGTTGCTGTGCGGCTCGGCGTAATTCGGCTTCAGCTCCAGCGCGCGGGTCCAGGCGCGCTCGGCTCTCACCACCTGCCCGAGCCGCTTGGCAGTGTTGCCGAAATTGTTATGCGCCTCCGCGTTGTTGGGCTGCAACGCCAGCACCCGCTCCAGGCATTGCCGGCTTTCCTCAAATTTGCCGCTCTCCTGCAAGATAATCCCGAGATTGTTCCAGGCGCCGGGCAGCGACGCATTTTGCGCCACGGCGCGGCGGGCGGCGGCCTCGCCTTCCACCAGCAGGCCTTTCTGCCGGCACATCTCGGCGAGGTTGCTTGTGTAAAGCGCGGGCGCGCGCGGGGCTTCGCAAGCGCGGCGCAGATGCGAGATGGCGAGGTCCAGATTGCCATAGGCGTGGGCCATCAGCCCGAGCAGATGCGATGCATCCGAATGGCCCGGCCAGACGCTAAGGATACGCTGGCAGAGCATTTCCGCCTGGGCGGCCTGCCCGGCGTTCCAATGCGCCTGTGCACGGGCGAGGGCCTCTTCGATGGAAAGGTTCTGTTCGGGCGGCTTGGCGGTTGTGCTCATGACGTTTTCCATTGAGTTGCGCCACAGCCCCCTAAGGTTTCCCGGGATTTTAGGCAACAAGGGCCATAGGCGCCACCAAAATTAAATTTTTTGTAATAATTTTGATTTTGGGGAGGGCAGAGTGGCGGTTTATTTACAAAATGTTAGAGGGTCGTTACAAGTCGTCCATAAAGTCGAAACAGGGGATTTGGCGGATGGGTTGTTTTGGGATGGGCCGTGGTGTCCACCGGCGGGGCGCTGCCCCTTCGGCCAAAATGCTTATGCGTAACCCCCTGCTCTTTTTGATCACGCAATGTCCCGCGAAAAGCGGGCGCTACAGGGGTGCTTATCATGGCGGCTAACGGTATTTCGACCGCTTCTTCGCGTTTACGCAAAGCGCTTCTTGGCGGGGTTTCGGCGTTGCCGCTGGCCTGCGCGGTTCTGGCGCCCCACGCGGCGGCAGCGCAAACCTGCGCGCCGGACATCGTTAACACCGTATCTGGCCCGATTACACTGAGCGGCGATTGTACGATTGCGAGCACGGGCGTGGTCTCCGGCGGCGATACCGCCATCACCAACCCGGCTGGCTCAATCGCGTCGCTGACCAATAGCGGCTCGATTGCGGGCGTTTTGAATGCGGGCTCGATTAGCGCGCTGAATAATGAAAGCGGTGGCTTGATATCAGCATTTGCGCCGATCAATAACATCGCTTCAGGCAGTATCGGTACGCTGACCAATAACGGCGAAATATCCGGATTCTTCGGCATCGGGAATGCTGGTTCGATCGGTGCCTTGGCGAACACCGGCAGGATTTCCGGCGCCCCGGTAGGCATTATTAATGGTGCTAGCTCAAGCCAGGTCGTCACAAGCTCTATCGGTACGCTGACCAATAGCGGGACGATTATTGCCGGTAGCGATGGTATTTTTAATACCGGCACGATTGGCACACTGAGCAATAGCGGGTTAATCGAAGCGACCAGCAGCTCGGGTACCAATGTTGCAGGTGTCGATAATAACGGCTCCATGGGCACTTTAACGAACAATGCCGATGGCACGATTCTTGGCGGCCAGAGCGGTATCGCCAATTTCGGCAATATCCAAAGCCTGACCAATAATGGTTTTGTTGGGGGAATGAATAGTTCCGGAATTCAGAATAAGGGTTTCATCGGCGCGCTGACCAATAACGCTTTGATCGAAGGCGGCAGCTCGGGCATCGATAACTATGGCGGCACGATTGGAACATTAACCAATAACGGGCTTATCGCGGGCGATTCCGTAGCTGGGATTGAGAATGCCAACTATAACGGTACGATTGGCTCCATTGGCACGCTGATTAATAGCACCGGCGTGATCGGCGGCAACAGATACGGTATCTATAACAACAACGGTACGATCGGCACGTTGGAGAACGCCGGCTTGATCACCGGCGGCAGCACCGGGGTTTTAAATTCCGGCATGATTGGAACCTTAACCAATAGCGGCACGATTAGCGGCAACAGCCGCGCGATTTATAATGATGGCACGATCGATGCGTTGACCAATGCCGGTGCGATCATTGGTTATTATTCAGGCATCGATAACTACGGCTCCATCGGGGCCTTAACCAACAGCGGCACGATCAGCGCTAACAATTACGAAGCGATTTATAACGATGGTACGATTGACGCGCTGAATAATCTGGCTGGCGGCGTCATTGGCAGCAATTCTACGGCCATCTATAATGATGGCACAATCGGAGCCTTAACCAATAGCGGCACGATCAGCAGCACCGATAGCCGCGCGATCGAAAATGACGGCACGATCGGTACGCTGGATAATCTGGCGGGCGGCGTTATCAGCAGCACCGGTTCATCGGCGATATATAACACCGGAACGATCGGGACATTAACCAATAATGGGACGATTGTCAGTTCGGATAGCCACGGCATCTATAACAGCGGTACGATCGATGCGCTCACCAATACGGGCGTGATTGTGGGAGGCCGTTCCGGTATCGAGAATTATGGTTCGATCGGCGCTCTTGCAAACAGCGGCGCGATAGGCAGCGCCGATGACTATGGCGTCTATAATAATGGCACGATCGATGCGCTGACCAATAGCGGTGTTATCACCGGCCATTATTCCGGTATCGAGAACGGCGGCACGATCAGTACATTGGCCAATAGCGGTACGATTAGCGGCAATTCCGGTATTTATAATTATGACGAGATTGATGCGCTGAGCAATAGCGGCGTGATCAATGGCAACTCCTATGCCGGCATCTATAACGATGGCACGATTGGCACGTTGGCCAATAGCGGCGTGATCCGCGGCGGCAGTTCAGGCATCTATAATGACGATACGATCGGCGCTCTTACGAACAGCGGCGCCATCATCGGCAGCTCTGATGGTATCTTTAATAGCAACACCATTGGTTCGCTGGATAATCAGGCGGGGGGAGTTATTGACGGGAACTCCAATGCTGGCGTTTATAACGAGTATTCGATTGGAACATTAACCAATAGCGGAACGATCGTTGGAAGTAAGGAAGGAATTTATAATAATGGCGGGAGCTCGTCGGGGTACGGCGGCGGCACGATCGGGACGCTTACCAATAATGGCGTGATTCAGGGCGCTTCTGTCGGAATTAATAACGCTGCCGGCTCCTCAATTAACGGGCCCGGCGGTACGATCGGGACGCTTACCAATAATGGCGTAATTAGTGGCGGTAAAACGGGGATTTATAACGCTGGCACGATCGGGGCGCTGGTTAACGAGGCTGGCGGCACGATTATTGGCGGAGGAAGCGTCTCGACCGCAAATAACGGCGGGGCGAGTGGCGTTATTTCGGCTCTAAACAGCGGCAGCAGCGCGGTTGGTACGGCCGGTACGATCGGTACGCTAACGAATAATGCAATGATCGTCCAAAACAGCCAAATTGGTGGCACGACGAACGGTGTTAGCGGGGCAATTTACAGCACCGGCGGCGGGCTGGGGGCGGTTAGCAATAGCGGGCTGATCTCCGGTAATATCAATGTGCTCGACCAGAACCTGGCGATTACGGGCGGCAGCGGTTCGGTGTTCGGCACGCTCAGCGGCGGCACGATTGGCTTGACGCCGGGCGATAAGCTCGCTTTCGCTTCAGGCAACCAGGTGCTGGCGGATGACGTGAATGTCGGCAGCGCCGGAATGGTGACGAATGACGGCACGCTACAGATCGGCACGCCTTCGGCGCTTGCCACGGTGAACCTCACCGGCAATTTCGTGCAGAACGCGGACGGCACGTTGATTGTTCCGATCACGCCATCGCAAAGCTCGGAGCTGAACGTGAGCGGCAACGCGACGCTCGGCGGTGCGCTTATTTATGACTTCGCGCCGGGAACTTACACCCCAAGCCACGCAGCGCCGGGAACCTATGCCGCTATCAGCCGGACCTATCAGGTGCTGACGGCCTCCAGCATCACCGGCACCTTCGCCAGCGTGACGACGGAGAATCTGCCCAAGGGTGCTGCCACGCAAACGGTGTACCAGACCGACCCCGGCGTTCAGCTGACGTTTACTTCACCGGCGGTCGTCGTCTCCCCGGCGAATGACACGATCTTCAGCGCGCAGACCGAGGCGCTGGCCGAGAACACGCAGACCGACATGGGCCTGCTGCTGGACAAGGCAGCGGTGGGCGGGACGAGCGACGATGCCGCCTGTGCCGCGGCAGCGCAAACCGCGCCGGGCAGCACATCGCAGAATGGTATGGGAGCCACGGCGCGGCTCGCCGGAACGCTCGGCAATGCGTTCTGTGGCGCGGGTGGTTGGATTGAGGCGACAGGCTCCTTGATGAACGCCAGCCATTCCAACGGTGCGCCGGGTTATAACGCCGATGGCGGCGGCTTCCTCGCGGGTATCGACCGCGTGATCGGCGCGGCTGAAACCCGGCTTGGCTTCGCGCTCGGCTACGACCAGACCCGCCTGACCGATGGCAGCGGCACAGGCTCCATGGGTGTGGTACGCGTTGCCCTTTACGGCGCGCAGCCGGTTGGCCCGGTCACGCTGAGCGGCGTGATCAGCTATGGCAACGCCAGCAACAACACGTCGCGCGCCACAGGCTTTGCCAATGTGAGCGAGCATTACAGCGCGAATATTTATTCCGGCGGCGCGCAGGCGAGCACGAATGTCGAGCTTGGGCCGATTGCCTTGGTTCCGGCGGCGGGCATTAGGGTTGCCGGGCTGGGTGGGGCGAGCTTCGTTGAAAATGCCAATGGTGCGGCGGCGGCGTTCGCGGTTTCCGGCACCACGGCGAATTACAACAGCGTGCAGCCTTTCGCCACCATCTCGCTCAGCCATCAGTTCGTGACCGGCTCGAATATCTCGATCGCGACCAATGCGAAGATAGGCTACGAATATCAGGCTGGCAGTGAGAACGTCATTACGCTCCTCACCTCCGCCGATGGCACGCAGTTCCACGCTTCGGGCAACAAGCTAGACCCGAACGATGCGCTGGTTGCCCTGGGTGTGGCGGCGGGCAAAAACAACTGGTCGGTATTCGCTAATTACGGCGCGCGCGTCTCCGGCAACTGGACCGCGCAAACGGCGGAAATTGGATTGCAGGTGAAGTTCTGAAATCCAGGACCGGTGGTCATGAATCCGTGGCCACCGCCCGCCCGTACCGAGCACGACGGGCTGTAATGATCTGATTGCCTGCTGGCGCGGGCAGGTTGAAAACTCTTTTTGCGTAATAACCGCCGGCTTCGGCGGCTTAAGCAGTCTTCTCCCACCCGGCTTCGCCTTGTTTCCAATATGTCAGCCCATGGCCGGCGGCTTTTGCCTCCCGCCAGCGGTTGCGCGCGGCGGCAACTTCCGCCTCATCGTTACCGTCGAACAGATCGAACACCCGGCGATAGAGGCTAAGCTCCACCGCCGCGCCGCCGATCCGGAATAGGAACGCGGCACCGGCCGGGTTGGCGTCCTCCTGCGTGAGATAGATCGGCTGCCATTCCGGATGCGGGGTGGCGGATATGCCGTGCGGCAGCCAGTCAGGGTTCGCCCAGAGCGCTTTGTCGAGCGCCGCAACCCGCGCGGCATCCGGGCAGATGACAACCGCGCGTTCGCCGAGGCTAAGCGTGCGGCCCAGCAGCGGCGGTAGTGCCGCGGCGAAATCCGTGCGCGTCAGATGGTAGAATCCGATCTCGGCCATTATTCGATGACGATGCTGGGCCGCGCCGGGGCCTCGCGCCGCATCGCTACCTTGGCGGCGATGGCGCGGAAGGCCATGGCGGCAGCGCTTTCCGGTGCGGCGGCGCAAACCGGCGTGCCGCTATCGCCGGTCTCGCGGATTTGCAGCAGCAGCGGCACCTCGCCGAGAAATTCCACGCCGATGCGGCTGGCCTCATCCCGCGCGCCGCCATGGCCGAAGATATTCGTATGCTCGCCGCAATGCGGGCAGGCGAAATAGGACATGTTCTCCACAATCCCCAGCACCGGCACATTCACCTGCTCAAACATCCTCACCCCGCGCCGGGCGTCGATCAGCGCAATATCCTGCGGCGTGGAGACGATCACCGCGCCCGCCAGATTGGCCTTTTGCGCCAGGGTGAGCTGGGCATCCCCGGTGCCGGGCGGCATGTCGATCACCAGCATATCCAGCGTACCCCATTCCACCTGGCCGAGCATCTGATTGAGCGCGCCCATCACCATCGGCCCGCGCCAGACCATCGCGGTTTCTTCCTCCACCAGAAACCCGATGGACATGCAGCGCAGCCCCCAGGCTTCCAGCGGCAGCATTTTGCCGTCTTTTATCTGCGGCTTGGCGGAAAGCCCTAGCATCCGCGGCAGGGAAGGGCCGTAAATGTCGGCATCCAGCAGCCCGACGGCCAGGCCCTGTTGCGCCAGTGCCACCGCGAGATTCAGCGCGACGGTGGATTTGCCGACGCCGCCCTTGCCCGAGGCCACGGCGATCACCGACTTCACCCCCGGCAGCAGGCCGGTGGGCGCAGCGGGGGCAGCGGGGGCTTTGTGCGCGGTGAAGATCACCGTCGCGTTTTTAACGCCCGGCAGCGCGGCCAGCTTCGCCTCGATCTCGTGCCTCAACGGCTCGAGCGCTGCCGCATCTTCGCGCTTTATCGCCAGCGTGACCTGCACGAGGCCATCCGCCACATGCACGCCGTCCAGCATCTTCCGTAGATTAAAAGGGGCGAGGGCAGCGAGGACATCATCTTGCGTCATGGCCTTAACGATAGACCAGCTCCCGCCTCTTGCGAAGAATGCTTAGCCCCCGCAAACTTTGGGCATGACCCTCGCCGCCCGAATGCTTTGTGCCGCTCTGCTTCTCACCGCCGCCACCGCGAAAGCCGCGCCCATGTCTCCCGTGCTGGCCGGCCTTGCCGCCAGGGTGATGCCCGCGGTGGTCAGCATCGCCAGCACGGACCCGGTGGACAACAAGGATTCCGACGCCACCGCGGCAGCTGACCATCCCGGGACCGATGCCTCCGGCACCGTGTTGCCACCGCCGAAAGCCATCGAGGCGCTCGGCTCCGGCTTCGTCTTCGACCCTTCGGGCTATATTCTCACCAACAACCACGTCATCGCGGGCGCATCCAGCGTCACCGTTACTTTTCAGGATGGCACGATTTTGCCCGCGACGGTTGCCGGGCGGGATACAGCGGCTGACCTCGCGGTGTTGAAGGTCGATGCCGGGCACAGGCTCGCCGCGGTGCATTTTGGCGATTCGGGCAAATTGCGCGTGGGTGACTGGGTGATGGCGATCGGCAACCCGTTCGGCCTGCCGGGCAGCACCTCGGCGGGGATTGTGAGCGCACTCAACCGCGATATCCATTCGGGCGCCTATGACGATTTCATCCAGACCGATGCGGCGATCAACCGCGGCAATTCCGGCGGGCCGCTATTCAACATGCAGGGCGAGGTGATTGGCGTGGATTCCGCGATCTACTCGCCCTCCGGCGGGTCGGATGGCATCGGCTTTGCCATTCCCTCCGCTATGGCGGCGCCCGTCGCGCAAGCGTTGAAATCCTCCGGCGTGATGACCCGCGGCTGGCTGGGGGCCTCCACCGAGGAGGTGACGCCCGCGATTCAGAAGCTTCTCGGCCTGCCGGACACCTTCGGCGCGCTCGTGGGGGCAGTTGCAGGACAAGGCCCGGCAGCGGGCAAGCTCGCCCCGGGCGACGTGCTGGTGGAACTGGGCGGCGTGCCGGCCGCCAACCCGCGTGCGCTGCTCATCCGCACAGCGGAAATTCCCGCCGGACAGAAGTTGACCGCGGAATTTTGGCGCAATGGCAAGCGGAAGCGGGCAACCTTGGTGCTTGCCGTGCCGCCTGCCGCGGCGAGCGATACAATAACTCCGATTGCCCCGCCTCCACCAGAAAACATGGCCATTGCTGATTTAGGTCTTACGGTCTCCGAAAAACCAGCCGAGGATGGGATTAGCGTTATTGCCGCCTCCGGCCCGGCGGAAAAGGCGGGCATTGTCGCCGGGGACGTGATTGACCAGGTCGCGGGGCAGGACATTGCCAATGCTACGGCGTTTCAGGCGGAGCTACGAAATCTGGCGCAATCCGGCATGGCCGCAGCGGTGCTGCTGGTGCGGGGCGATACCGCCAGCGGCACGAATCCCGGCCCACGCTGGATAACGGTTGCGTTCGAAATGAGCCGGAAAAATTAATAAACGCGCTTTCGTGATGGCTAAATGACTGAAATTCAATTAAATATCGATAATAATAGTAACATTTTTCAATTTATGCGTTTATAAGTTATCTGTTATGGTAACAATGGCACTGCAATCTGGGCTTCTCAGGGCTCCCGCAAGCCGCAGCTTTGGGTTTTCGTTAAAAAACATTATTCAAATCGAATTATGTTAAAATATATCCATTCCACCGCTTGGCGGTTCATCCGGGAAACTAGGTCCGACACGGCACTCGAATTCGCCATGATCGGCACGGCGTTTTTCTTGTGTATCTTTGGCATTTTCGTGGTCTCAATCGACCAGTTCTGGCAGATGACGCTGGACGATGCCGTCCGCAACGCGGCGCGGCAGGTGCAGATCGGCAATGTAACTTCCGGCCCGCAATTTGTTACCACGGTTTGCAATGAATTTGGGGTAGCAGCGCCCTATTGCGCGACCACCCTGCAATATTCCGTGCAGAGCGGGACTTATTTTGGTGCGCTTACGCCCGCGGTTTTATCCGCCGACGGCACGCTTAGCCCAAGCAACAGCTTTAGCGCGATACTCTCGACCGCACCGCAGACGACCAACACTCAGACAACTGTTGGCGTTTCCCAATACCTGCTTGTGCAAGTGACTTACCTGCTGCCGTTTAAGGTCATGCTGCTGCCAATGGGCGTCGCGACTGAAAACGGAACGCCCGCATTGTTCTCCGCCGTTGCTACGCCGATGGAGAATTGAGGGTGAGCCGATTTTTTCACAAAAAATTCGGGCGGCGGGGGATTGCGGCGGTTGAATTCGCGTTGATCTTTCCGGTGCTGATACCCCTGTTTCTCGGCACAATCGAAATTCTCACTCTTTACCGCACCGAGGCGAAGCTGAACGCGATTGCCTTTAATGTCGCACAAGGGGTTTCCATCGCGGATGCGGTTTCCACCGCCACCGCACCGATAGCCAGTACCTCGACCGGAAGCGTGACATCTTTGAATGACCTCTGCAAAGGTGCGGTTCTTGGGTTAAAGCCTTTCCCAACCACTGGACTTACCATCGCCATCGCCAGCATCACGGAGGAAGCCGGGCCAAATGGCCAGCCCACCAAATCGCCAGCTTATTCGGCGAAAGGCCCGTATTATGACGAATGGGAGTCCGATAGTACGGTATCTAATTCCGGCACGTGTGCGACGCCTTCCTATAGCAGCTCAGCGCCCCCGCCGACGCTCATCCTGTCCGGCACGGGAGCCCCGGCGCCGATTAATGTCGCGATGCCACCGGCAGCGACGAGCATGATTACAGACCCATGCGATAATGTGATTATCGTGCAGGCAAGCCTCACCTATGCCGGTCTTTTGGGCTTGATGCCTAGCCGTCCGACACTGACGCAGACGGCTTATGTCAGATGGCGATATGCTTTGCCGACGGCAGAATTGCAATGTACCGGCTGCACATTGAAGCCAGTTTCCCAAGGCTCGCAGCAGATTTGTAATACCTCTAATACTGCAACAAATTAAGGATATTCGAAATGCTCGTCTCCTTAATAAAAAAATTCTTCCGCGATAAAAAATCCGCCACCGCGGTAGCGATGGCGCTGATGACCGTACCCTTGTTAATCTCGGCAAGTGCGGCGGTGGATTTTTCGCGTATCGCCTCAGCGCGTACGTTGCTTCAAGGCGCGATCGATGGCGCCGCGATTGCGGGTGCTGGTGAATGGCAGATGAGCGAATCCAGCACCAACGCCTATAATACTGCACAAAATGAATTTTCGAACAGTGGCGCACAGCTGCCTAAATTTGTCTCGATCGGCACACCAACGATAGCGCTTGCCTGCACAGGAACTACCGGAACAGGTAACCAAACAACAAACCAATGCGGAGGAACCCAATCATTCTCAACAACAACGGTGCAAGGTTGCCCGGCGACTTTTGAATATTGCGTCGTGGTAAACGCTACCGCCACGCTTAAAAACACCCTGTTTGCCTCTTTGATTCCATCCGAATTGCTCACGGTAAAAAGCGTCGGCATCGCGAATTTTCCGGCCAGCAATTTCAGCGGCAAGGACATTCCACCCAGCCCAGGTTTTGGCTCGGCAGGTGATATCAGCGGAATTTACGCTTACGCCGTGCCGATGGACAACCCCGGCAATGCGCCAAATTATAATGAAATGCCGGCGGCCAATACCTACTGTGCAAATTCCACGGCGCCGTTGCAATATGAAAATATGGTGGCGCCTGGCACTGGCGTCACGGCATGCAATTATTTATTCGTTGCAAATTCGCTGGGAACCGGGGGTACCGGTGGTTCCATTTCGCTCCAGCAAAACCAGCCGATTGCTTTCGCATTTATAAATTTTACAGGTGGAAACGGATATCAGCAGGATGACAACACAAATTATACGACGAATCTTATGATCTCCACTACGTCATCGACGTCCGGTTATACTGCATGGCCGCAAGGGGAATCGGTCAATACCTATACCTATACCATCACAACGACAACGATTACCTGCTCGGCCTATCCCACTAAAGGTAATCAGGAAAACCAATGCAGTAGTCAGACAACAAAAACCGGCAAAGCTGTTAATTACTCAAGTGGAACGGAACCAACGGCGGGGAGTTCGAGCACGACCTGTACGCAATATTATCCAAGCAACAAATATAACGGCGATTGCGAAACATCGAGCTACACGACCACAAGCTCCTCAACCATCACCACCACGGCATTGTACGGCAGCTGCCCTGACCATACTTTATATGGTTCGCTCAGCCAGGGGTACGGTACGCCTTCGTCGGATAGCTTGAACAACTATTCATCTGCCTATGAGGTGCTAGGCGAACCTCCAACACACAACACAAACCATGTTCTTACCCCCTTTGTTACCACGACTGTTGTTACAAACACAGTGAATGGCAACTCGTATTATGTCAAAGCGGCATGTCCGAATTATTCGACGTCGGGTACGGGCATAAAGGCGCCGGTAAGCAGCACGTATTCGAGCCAAACCGGAAATAGTGTTTTTGCGGGAATGAATACTTTTTCAACCTGGTTTCCAGATCAACCTTTCACGGACAACGCGGCATCGGACGTCATAACCAGCGGGAGCGGCGACGTATATCCGCCGGTGATTGGCGCATGCACACCCGCAACCAACGCGACGGATGGAGGCATTACCCCAGTTAAAAGCGACCCGTGGTGGAATTGGAGCGGATCGAATACCGGCAAGTGCACGCAGCAGCAGTCGGCCAGCTTTAGTAATTGTGCGTTGCTTATCCAGCCACTGGGAACCCAGGTTCCGGTGAACAGTAGTAACGAGGCGATCATGCCCGATTATTATAATGAGATTGAGGATTCGAGCGGCAATGTTCTGGCACTTGATCCGGTTTATGACGGCATACCGTATACCGATCTGCTAACCGGTGTTGCGGTCACGAATACAGATCAAGCCGAGGTTACAAATTCATCTGGAGACATAATTACACAAGGCTATACGCCAACAAGTTCGTCGAGCCCGGAAATCACGAGCACGACAAAAATTTCTGCTCATGGCACGACTGCCGTGTTTGGCGCTGGCAGCAAGTTTATCGGCGATTACATCGTGACGCAGCCACCGGCGTCACGCGCCGGTACGCTTGATCACGATCTACCACAATCAACGTCGAGCAAATGCTACAATCCATCAGTCGCGACGTCAGTCGCCAGCGGTGGCGTTGAAATTCCCGGATATAATTCAAATGGTTTCGCGGTAGACCCAATTGCCAACCCACAGCTCGGCGCCGTGATTTGCAACAGCCCAACTCCGGAAACCTATGCCTTGTACTGGAATGACATGGGTACTTATGAAAGTGATGACCTTGGCTATTGGAACGCGGTGCAGACGTTTACCTGTTCTGTTCCGGCGTCGACAAATGCAGGCGGTGGCCCAGCAACGCTATCGGGATGACTCTTACCCCAGCAGCCGCCCTATTACCCTCGCCGTGTAGTCCACCACCGGAATAATCCGTCCGTAGTTAATCCGTGTCGGGCCAATCACCCCGATCGCACCGACGATCCTGTCCTGCGCGTTGCGCGCCGGGGCGACGACCATGGAAACGCCCGCCGCGCCGAACAGCCCGGATTCCGCGCCGATGAATATCCGCACGCCGTCCGACGATTCCGCCAAATCGAGCAACCGCAGCATCGTCTCTTCGGTCTCCAGCCGCTCGAACAATGCCTGGATTGCGCCCAATTTTTCCAGCTGGTCCACATCCGCCAGCAGCCGGCCTTGGCCGCGCAAAATAAGTGACCCGGCCCGGCCTTCGCCGCCCCAGGTGGCGAGCCCGGCCTCGATCACGCTATTGGTCAGCGCATCCAGCGCCGTGCGGTCTGCGGACATGTCGGCTGCTACCCGTGTGCGAAGCTCACCCAGCGACAAGCCCGAAAGCTGCGCGTTCAGGTAATTGCTTGCTTGTTGCAAGGCTGAGGGCGGCAGGCCCGGTGGCGTCTCGATAATCCGGTTCTCGACTTGGCCGTCCGCCGAGACCAGCACGACCAGCGCCCGCCCCGGCGAGAGCGGGACGAATTCGATATGCTTCACCGGCCCGTCGCCCTTTGGCGCCAGCACCAGTCCGGCGGCGGCGGAAAGGCCGGAGAGCATCGTGCTCGCTTGCGCCAGCGTATCTTGCAGGCTCCGCCCGGATTGCGCCAAAGCCAGATTGATCGTGCCGCGCTCGTCCTCCGACAGTTCGCCGAATTGCAGCAGCCCATCGACGAACAGCCGCAACCCCCTATCCGTCGGCAGCCGCCCGGCGGAAGTATGCGGGGCGAAGAGCAGCCCGGCATCGGTTAAATCCGCCATTACGTTGCGGATGGTGGCAGGCGACAGGTTGAGCGGCAGCAGGCGGGAGAGCGTGCGCGAGCCGACCGGCTCCCCGGTTTCCACATACTGCTCCACAATCTCCCGCAGCACCGCGGCCGAGCGCACATCCAACCCGGGCGGCAGGCGCGGCGGGGGTCTGGCGTTCCTATGGTCCATGGGCTCAGCCTCCGCTAATAGCAGCGCCAACGCAAGCAAGACAGGATACCATACATGCGCCCTTCAGGACGGAATTTTAACGCACTCCGCGCGGTGAGCATCACCACCGGGTTTTCCCACCACGCGGAAGGCTCGGCGCTGATTAAAATGGGCGGCACGGAGGTGCTTTGCACCGCGAGCGTCGAGGGCAGGGTGCCGCCCTTTATGCGGGGCCAGGGCGAGGGCTGGGTGACGGCGGAATATGGCATGTTGCCCCGCGCGACGCACACGCGCGGAGACCGCGAGGCCGCGCGCGGCAAGCAGTCCGGCCGCACGCAGGAGATCCAGCGCCTTATCGGGCGCAGCTTGCGCGCCGTGGTCGACCGCAAGGCGATGGGCGAGATGACCATTACGCTGGATTGCGACGTGCTGAATGCCGATGGCGGAACGCGCTGCGCCTCCATTACCGGCGCTTACGTGGCGCTGGCGCTGGCGCTGCGGAAGCTACAGGCCAACAATGTGCTGAAGGCGAACCCGCTCATCGGGCAGGTCGCGGCAGTTTCCTGCGGGATATACAAAGGCGTGCCGGTGCTGGATCTGGATTACGTGGAGGACTCCGGCGCCGACGCGGATGCGAATTTCATCCTCACCGGCAGTGGCGGGATCATTGAAATTCAGGCCACGGCGGAGAAAGCTACGTTCGACGATGCCGCCTTCGCGGCGTTGCTGGCTCTGGCGCGCGCCGGCACGGCGGAGCTCTTCGCGGCCCAGACGTTGGCGTTGGGGTAGTGTAGCCGGATCAGATCACGTTTTTCTCGCGCAGCGCTGCAAGGGCGGCAGCATCCAGCCCTAGCGATTCTTGCAGCACGTGCGCCGTGTGCTGGCCGAGTGAAGGCGGAGCCATGCGATAACTCACCGGTGTTTCCGATAAACGCACGGGATTCGCAATCAGCTTCATTGCGGCACCGGTTTTATGTGTCATCTCCACCACCGCTTCGCGCGCCAACACCTGCGGGTCGGCAAACACCTCTGCCAGCGTGTTGATTTTCCCGCAGCCGATTTTCAATGCCTCCAGTTTTGCAATCCACCAGCCGGTCGTATGAGATTTCAATAGCGGGGAAAGCTGCTCGGTCACATATCCACGGTTCGCTACGCGCGCTGCATTCGTGGCGCAGCGGGGATCCCCTGGCAGAGCTGCCAGCCCGAAATTTTCGCAGAACCGGGCAAAGGTTGCGTCGTTGCCGATGGACAAAACCATATATCCGTCTTCGGTCGGGAACACCTGATAGGGCACAATATTCGGGTGCTGATTGCCAAGCCTCGGCGGGTTCTCTCCCGTCGCCAAGTAATTCATCCCCTGGTTGGCGAGCCAGGCAACATTCGTGTCCAACATACCAATGTCGATTTGCTGCCCTTGTCCCGTTTGGGCCTGGTGGCGTAGTGCTGCCAATATGCCGATGCAGCCGTAAAGCCCGGCAAACAAATCCGCTACCGGCACGCCGACTTTCTGCGGCAATCCATCCGGCTCGCCGGTCAGGCTCATAATGCCGCCCATCGCCTGCACCAGGCTGTCGTAACCTGGGCGCGGCGCGTAAGGCCCGGTTTGGCCAAAGCCGGTAATCGAGCAATAGATCAGCCGGGGAAATTTCTCATGCAACTGTGCATAGCCCAGCCCGTATTTTGCCAGCGCGCCGACCTTGAAGTTCTCGACCAGAATATCGCATTGCGCGATCAATTCGAGCGCGATCGCCTGGCCCTCCGGTTGCGAAATATCCAGCGTCACCGACTGCTTGTTGCGGTTGGCGCCGGCAAAATACGCGCTCTCCTGTGTGCCCGGCATTACCGGAGGCGCAAAGCCGCGCGTATCGTCCCCGCTTCCTGGTTTTTCGATCTTGATGACATCTGCGCCCAGATCGGCCAGCATCTGAACGCAGGTCGGTCCTGCCAAAACCCGCGTCAGATCGAAAACCCTGAGGCCATCCAGGGGGCCTTTTTTCGCCCTCTGGTCCTGGCCTGCGCTGCTACTCTCACTCATACTACAAACTCACTCCGGCAAGATCTGCCCAGTTGTTTCTCTGCCAAACGGAATAACCAAAAGGCCAAAGGCGAAGGCAACAGCGGTGCAGGCGACCGGAAGCCCGATTGTACCCGCATGCGCGACCCCGGCGGCCAGCGCAAAATTCACCCCAGCGCCGACGAACCGCCCGAAAGAGGTGCAGAAAGCGAACGCCGTCGCGCGAATTTCCGTGGGATAGAGCTCCGGAAGCCAGAGGCTGAACATCGCGAAATTCGCGCCGCCCAATCCAAGGAAAAACAATGTTACCAAAAATACCGGCAGTGCTACTCCGGCGGCCAGATAGAACGCCCAGCCGAACGCGGCGATGATGCTGGCAAACATCACGACAAAATAGACCGCCAATGTGCGCCGCCGCCCGATTTTTTCAGCCATGGCCGGCAATGCAACGCATCCCAGGATCGTGCCAACCGACAGAATCGCCGTGCCAAGCGAGGCCATGCGAACAGCTTTCGGCATGGCCATGCCCGCCTTTTTCGCAAGCTGGATGATCGCCGTCGGCTCATAAACCGCACCCGCCCAGAGCCCAATGATTGCGACGGTCAGCAGCGCCGTCATCACGAAAGTCTGCCCCCGGTGCGGCGTTTGAAAAATGCGTGCGAGCGGGCGGCTTTTTCCTACCGCATGGTTACGCTCCCATTTCGTGGTCTCTTTCACCCCGGTTAGAACAAACACTGCAACAAGCACCGGCGCCAGGCCGCAGAGAAACATCGCACGCCAGCCGTAATGCGCGCCGATGGTGAAATTTAAGGCCGCCGCCACGAAGAACCCAAAATAATAGCCGGTCTGCAAATAGCCCGCGCCCATCTTGCGCCGGTCCTCTGGCCAGCTTTCCGCAACATAGGTTCCGGCGAGCGCCCATTCACCGCCAATGCCGATCCCCGCGATCAACCGGAACACGGCAAGCTCCCATATATTCTGCGAGAGCGCTGCTGCTCCCGTGAACACCGCATATAGCAAAATTGTCGCCGCCAAGGTGTTCTTGCGGCCGTAACGATCCGCAATCGGTCCCCAGATGAAGGATAATCCCCAACCGATTAAAAACATGCCGAAGAGGATAGAGCCGATGAACGCAACATGCGCGGGAGTTGCCGCAATGCCGGAACGCGGCAGCAACTCCGTAAGCGCCGGGGAGAGAACCAGCGCATAGATAACACCGTCCATCCCATCGAGCAGCCAGCCAAACCAGGCGCCCCAGAACCCAGCAATCTGTTGCCGGTTCAGTTTCGTTTTGCTTTGCAAGCCATTAGGCGAATCATTCTGCCCAAGTGATTGAGCTGCCCGCGTGTCCATCTGCGTTTCCTTCCTTTTATTTTTGGCCGTCTTTTGAATTATTTTGAAAAAACTAGTCTATCTATCCCGTTTGCCACGCGCCGCCGCGCTTTGCGCGGCAAGCGCGGACACCTCCGCCGAACGTGTCACGATACCCTCTTTGGTAAAGGCTTCATGGTTGGCCTCTATCGTCGCTGGATCATACAGGTAATTGACCATGATCCCATAGGATTCCTGAAAACCGCGCTTAGAGGGGTTGCCCATCCAGTTTATCCGCTCCAGCCTTGCGCCATTGCCGAGGTGAAATTTCGCCACCGGATCGGCCTTCGCTTTTCCCTTACCGCCGGTGGTGAGATAAAGCGCGCATAGATGCTCCAATGCCGGGCGCAAGGCCTGTGCCTGCTCTGGCGTATCCGCCTGCGCCTCGCTCAACGTCATATCCGGCATATCCTGCGCGGCTATCCGCGCTTGCAGCCAGCGGCGGAACCCCGGCACGGGCGAAAGTGTGGAGAATTGCCGCAACCCCGGCAATTCAGACCGTAACTCCTCAACCACCTGCTTGATGAGAAAGCTGCCAAAGGAAATGCCGCGCAAACCATCCTGGCAGTTCGAGATCGAATAGAAAATTGCCGTATCGGCTTCCTCAGCCCGGCGAAGTTGCGCTGCTTCATCGGCATCGCGCTCAAGCAATGCCTGCACCGAGCCAGCCAGCCCTTCCACCAGCGCAACCTCGACAAAAATCAGCGGGTCGCCCGGTAGCGCAGGGTGAAAAAACGCAAAGCAGCGGCGGTCGGACGCCAACCGGCGGCGCAAATCATCCCAGCCTTGAATTTCATGCACTGCCTCATATGCAATTAGTTTTTCTAAAATCGCCGCAGGGGTTTGCCAGTCGATCTGCCGCAATTCCAAAAACCCGCGGTTGAACCAGGAGGCAAACAGGTGCCGCAAATCCGCATCCAGGCGCTTGAGTTGCGGATCGGCGCGTAGATGCTCCAGCAGTTCGCGCCGCATATTCACCAAGGCGGCGGTTCCTCCTTGCGCCATATTCAGCCGGCGCAGCAATTCCTGCCGTGGCGGCTCCGCTTTGTCCGCCAGCTCCGCCGCCATGTCAGCGGAAGGCGTGGCGATAAACGCATTTGCCGCCTCCTTCAGCCGCGCCATGTCCGGCTCGAAACTTACCGCCAGAAAACTGTAAAACGCCCCGCGCTGTTCCGGGGTCAATAACCTCACCACCGCCAGCAACTCGCGGGCAACGGCCGCGCCGGAAGCCTCGCCGCGTTCAGAAACCAGGGAACTAGCAAGCCGCCGCGCCCGCTCCAGCGGGTCGATATTCTCGGCAGGGATGGGGGCGAAGCGGCGCCCGCGCTCGGCAATCGCCGGCCAGAGCCGCTCCAGCCAGGCCCGCGGCCTGGAAATGAACTGAAACGCGCCGGAATTTTGGGCCTGTGACATACCTGCTCCCGATAGCGATAAATATATTATACAAATTTCTTTTCCAATAGTATATTTGTATTCATTTCTTTTAAGCAACTCGATTTCATAATATAATGCGCTGGTTGCAGGGGTGGACGATGCCGGAAACACCTAGGGAGCGAAGAAAACTGCAAAAGCCGGAAGCGAACGAAACGCTGGCGAGCCGGATACGCAATAGCCTCTCCGATGCGATCACGGCGGGCGCTATTTCGCCCGGCACGCAGATCGATGAACAGGAGGTCGCCGAACGCTTCGGGGCCTCCCGCACGCCGGTGCGCGAGGCATTGCGCGAACTCGCCTCAACCGGGCTGGTGACGATCGAACCGCGCCGCGGCGCGCGGGTGATGGAGCTCACGCTTGAGCGCATCGGCGAAATGTTCGAGGTGATGGCGGAAATTGAGGCCATGTGCGCGCGCATCGCCTCGGACCGGATGACGATGCTCGAACGCTCCCATCTGCACGATCTGCACCAAAGCTCTCACGCGCTGGTGCAAGCGGGTGATGTCGATGGCTACGATGCGATCAACCAGCAATTTCACGCCGCGATTTATGCCAGTACGCACAGCAATTTTCTGCTCGAACTTGCCAACGGCCTGCGCCAGAGAGTCGCCCCTTTCCGCCGGGCGCAATTCCGCGGCGTGCAACGCCTCGCCATCTCGTTCGCGGAGCATGGCGAAATCTTAAAAAGCATTTTCGCGAAGGACAGCGAAACGGCGGCGAAGCAAATGCGCGCTCATATGCTGGTGGCAGGCGCGGTTTATACAAAATACGCCTTCGACCACCCGCTTAGGCATACACCATAGCCTTATCGGGCGATCCCCAGCCGCGGCATCTCGATCGCCGGGCAGCGATCCATCACCACCGTCAGCCCGGCTTCGCGAGCGGCGGCGGCGGCTTTTTCGTTCACCACGCCAAGCTGCATCCAGATGGTCTTAGCACCCAGGCGGATCGCCTCATTCACCGGCGCCTCAACCGAGTCTGAGTTGCGGAACAAATCGACCATGTCGAGCGGAGCGGCCTCCTCCAGCGAGGCCACCACCTTGCGGCCCAGTATCTCCTTGCCCGCAAGGCCGGGGTTCACGGGTATCACCTCAAACCCCTGCCGCCTTAAGAAATCGATGACGTGATAAGAGGCGCGTTCCGGCTTGTTGGACGCGCCGACCACGGCAATGCGTCTGGTGTTGGTCAAAATCCCGCGAATTTCGTTGTCCTGCATTTATCTTCCCCTCCGGCGGCACTCCCGCTAAGCGAAACCGATGAAAAATCGTCTGACCGGCTGCGTTGTGTTTAGCGTCCTCACGTTTTTGCTGTGGGCCGCGTGGAACAAACCTTACATGGTCAATGTGACGATGCCACCTGGCAAATTCAATTCACTTTCCTACGCGCCGTACCAGGCCTGGCAGTCGCCGATGGATAAAACCTACCCTACCGAAGCCGAGGTTGCGAAGGATCTGAAGCTGGTCGCGACCAAAGCGAACGGCATCCGCACCTATTCGGCGATCGAGGGCAAATACGACATCGCGGCGCTGGCGAAACAGAACGGCCTGCATGTGTGGCTGGGCATCTGGCTCAGTTCCAGCCCTAAAAATAACGCCAAGGAAATGGCGGCGGGAATCGCCGAGGCCAACGCGCATCCTGATACCATCACGCGCGTCATTGTCGGCAACGAGGTGCTGCTGCGGCGGGATCTTTCGGTGCATGACCTCACCGCCGACATCGACTATGTGCGGGCGCGGGTTAAGCAGCCGGTCGCCTATGCGGATGTGACCGATTTCTGGCGGCAATTCCCGCAGGTCGCCCCGCATGTCGATATCGTGATGGTGCACTTCCTCCCGTACTGGGAGGATAAGCCGCTTAATGTTAATCGGGCGATTGCCGAGATTAAATCCACGACGGAGGCTTTCAAGCTGATGTTTCCGGGCAAAACAATCTCGATTGGCGAGACCGGCTGGCCGAGCCGCGGGCGCTGGCGGGGTAATGCAGCGCCAAGCCGGGTGAACGAGGCGGTGTTCCTGCGGAAATTCACCACCCTCGCGGATGCGGAACATGTCGATTACAACCTCATTGAATCCTTTGACCAACCGTGGAAATACGAGGACGAAGGCGTGGCTGGGGCGAACTGGGGTATCTGGAACGCTCACCGGGTGCCAAAATTTCCATTGAATGGACCCGTGACGGAACGGCCGGACTGGCCATGGTACGCGGCGCTAGGCGCGCTCGGAGGCTGGCTGTTGTTTGCGGCGGTTGGGTTCCGCAACACACGGCTTCTCGTCGCAAGTTTCGCCCTGGGGAATGGCTTTGCCATCGCCTGCATGGGCACGCTGCCGATGCTCTACGATGGCTGGCTGCGGCTCGACGCGGCGGTTAATTTGCTCCTGCAAGCCGCTTTTGCCTTCCTTGTCATTCGCCGGGCGGATGTGGTGTTGCGGGGCAAAAAATTGCCGCCCGTCGTCACCGGAACGCAAACGTTGGCAGCACTTCGGCGTGGCAGATTGCCGATGAACTATGACTCGCTCTGGTTCGTCTTTTTGGCCAGCGCCGCGATCTTCGAGGCGATGCTGGTGTTCGATGGCCGCTACCGCGACGCGCCGATGGCTGTGTTCATCGTGCCGGTCATTGCCGCCGTGCTGCGTTTTATCACCCGCGACAGACCCAAGCAGCTCGGCTGGGAAGAAATCCTCGCGGCTTATGCCCTCGCGCTGCTTGCGCTCGCGGGTATGTTCATCGAAGGCCAGACCAATCTGGATTTCATGACGTGGAATTTCGCGGCCTGGATCATGGCCGCACCGGTTGTCATAGCCCCCCGGCGATTGCCTTGAATATGCTAGCGGGCAGATCGCCGCCCGTCTCGTTTTTCATCGGGCTGTTGTTGTCGTTGCCCACCCATACGGCAATGATGTCGCCACCCGCGTAGCCGGCAAACCAGGCGTCCCGGTAATCCTGCGTCGTGCCGGTTTTGCCGGCGGTGAACATCCCCGGAATAAACGCCGCTTTGCCGGTGCCGCTGGTGACGACCGCGCGCATCATATCTCGCATCTCCGCCGCCTGGGCGGGATCGACCGCCGGAACGGGCAGGGGATTGGCAAAAGTCGCGCCATCGATGGCGAGGATGCCATGCGGCGTCACGCGGTCCCCGCCATTGAAAAACACGGCATAGGCACCCGCAAGCTGCATCACCCCTACCGCACCCGTGCCGAGCGCCATGGTGGCGTCGTCGGGGAAATGGTCGGTGAGCCCCAGCGAGCGCGCCAATGCGATCACGCGCTTAGCCCCGCCCGCGCGCAGTAAAATCCTTATGGCGGCCGTGTTCATGGAATCCGCCAGCGCCTCGGTCATCGTCACCTCGCCACGATAGCCATGCTCATAATCATGCGGATGGTAGCCGCGCAGATAAAGCGGTCCGTCGAATACGGTATCATCCGGCGACATGCCCGCGCGCAACCCCGCCAGCCAGACGAAGGGCTTGATCGCCGAGCCGGTCTGGCGGCGGGCGAGGGTAGCGCGGTCGTAGCCCTCCCGGTCTCCCACGCCGCCGACCAGCGCCCGCACCGCGCCGCTCTCCGCATCCAGCACCACGATTGCGCCCTGGGAGACATGCAGCGCGGCACCACGGGTGACTACGGCGTTATCCAGCGCCGCTTCGGCCACGGTTTGCAGCCCGGCGTTCAGCGTCGTGATGATCGTGGCGTCCTGCCCCTCCGGTATCGCGCCGCCGGCCTGCTGCATCGCCCATAGCGCGAACCAGGAGGTGCGCGAGACGGGCGAGGCCGCATTGGCGAGCTGTTGCTCCGCGAGGTTTTCGTCATCCAGCGTAATCGCTTGCGTTGTCACCATGGCATTCAGCACTTCGGTCGCCCGCGTGGCCGCCGCCTGCGGGTTGGCGAGCGGGTTGAGCAGCGAGGGCGCTTTCGGCAGCCCGGCGAGAATCGCCGCCTGCGCCAATGTGAGCCGTGTTGCCGGAACGCCGAAATACAGCCGCGCCGCGGCATCCACGCCGTATGCGCCGTCGCCGAGATACACGCGGTTGAGGTAAACTCCCAGAATATCCTGTTTGGAATAATGCCGCGCCAGCCACAGGCTCAGTATCGCCTCCTGCACCTTCCGGCGCAGCGAGCGCCGGTCGCTTAAAAACAGCGTTTTCGCGACCTGCTGCGTGAGCGTGGAGCCGCCCTGCACGATGCGGCGGTGGAGAATGTCGGAGACCGAGGCGCGCAGCATTCCCTCCGGATCGAAGGCCCCATGCGCGTAAAACCGCCGGTCCTCGATGGCGATGAAGGCGGCGGGAACGTAAGGCGGCAGTTGCGCGGGCAGCACCACGCGGCCCGAGGCATCGCCGAAGCGCGCCACCAGCCGCCCCGCCGGGTCGAGCAAGAGGATTGCGGGACGCCGCGCTGCGGTGACGGCTCGCGCGGGGTCCGGCATATCCCAGGTGAACCAGAGCGCCACCGCCCCCAGCGTCACCGCGCCCCAGATGATAGTGATAACGCCATAGCGCGCCACATGCAGCGCGGTTTGCAACCGGCGCGGTTTTGGGGGCGGTGCTGGCGGTAGCGAGCGAGGCATCAGGACTTTTGGTAGCTTCTTGGCTTATCCAGTGCCAGCCCGTATAGGGGCTCGCTCGAACAATCGGGCTTTTATGCGGGTGTGGCGGAATGGTAGACGCACCGGACTTAAAATCCGTTGGGCCCTAGGCCCGTGGGGGTTCAACTCCCCCCACCCGCACCATTTCCGTTAGATGGCGGATCGCCCGGCGTTTTTTATCCTTATCACCATCGCGCTGGACGCGCTGGGCTTCGGCATCGTCATACCTGTCGAGCCGGGTCTCGTGATGCAGGTGGGCCATGTTCCCGCATCGGATGCCTCGTTCTGGCTGGGTGCGATTCTCACCGCCTATTCCGCCATGCAGTTTCTGGCGGCACCCGTGTTGGGTGCTTTAAGCGACTGTTATGGTAGGCGCCCCGTGCTGCTGGCGTCCTTGGCAGCGCTGGGCGTTGGCTCGGCTCTGACCACCATCGCGCCGAGCCTGTTCTGGCTTTTCATGGTCCGCATGTTTACGGGTGCGACCAGCGGCAACACGGCGGCGGCGGCGGCGTACCTCGCCGATGTCACGCCACCCGGACAGCGCGCGCAGCGTTATGGCTGGGTCGGCGCAATGTACGGGCTTGGCTTCGTGCTGGGTCCGGCGTTTGGCGGTGTGTTGGGAGAATATGGTGTGCGGGTGCCGTTCCTCGCCAGCGCGTCGCTGGCCGCCTGCAACGTGGCCTATGGGCTGTTGATTTTGCCGGAGAGCCTGCCGCCGGAGCGTTGCCGCGCATTTGACTGGCGGCGCGCCAACCCTGTGGGGACATGGGCAACCATATTTACCTCCGGCCCCGCCAGGCGGCTTGGGTTTGCCTGGTGCTGCCTGTGGTTCGCACTCGGCGCGCAGCAAACCAGCTTCATCCTGGCCAACCAGATGCGCTTCCATTGGAACACCATGCAGAATGGGCTGGTGCTGGCAGCGGCGGGCCTCGCCTCGGCCGCCACGCAAGGGTTGCTGGAGCGCCGCAGCGAGGCGCGGATTGGCCTGCGCCGTACCGCCCTGGCCGGGTTGGCGCTCAGCACGCTGGGGTATCTGTTCTACGCCTTCGCCTTCTCCAAATGGATCATGTTTCCCGGTGTATTGATTCTGGCCCTCGGCGCGCTCGCCAACCCGGCGGTGCAGTCCATGCTCTCCACCTCAGCCGGGGCAAAATACCAGGGCGAGGTGCAGGGCGCCCTATCCTCGCTCGAAGGGCTAATGGCGGTGGCCGCCCCCGTCGCCATGGGCGGGCTGTTCGAGTTTTGCACACGCGGCCATTCGGCTTTGCACTTTCCCGGCGCGCCGTTTCTGCTCGCCGCCATCGTCTGCGGCGCGGGCGGGATTGTTCTTTTCACGGCCCGAGGAGGCTGATGATTTCTTGGGTGGAACCGGTTTCGCCCGGTCGCGAAAATATCCGGCAACGCTGTTCTCGTGCGCCTCAAGGCTCAGGTCGGTCATCGCGTCGAGCGCCAGAGTGACATTGAAACCGAGTTCATAGGCCTGGCGGGCGGTCGATTCCACGCCGATGCTGGTGGCGACGCCGGCGATGACCAGCTGGGTTACGCCAAGCGCCTTCAGCCGCGCCTCGAGCCCGGTGGCGGTGAAGGCGCCCCAAGTTATTTTGGTGATCAACAGGTCGTCAGGCTGCGCGTTCAGCTCAGGCACGAGCTCCGCCCAATCCGGAGGCAGGCCTGCGCGGCTGTGGCTTCGTTCGGTCCGGCCCCGTGCAACGGTGTTTGGATCGAGAGTCGTGATGGTCATGAATGAGCCTTTGATTGCTGGGAAACTTTACCGCCCCATCGCGGTCAGCATGAAACGCCGTTTCAGCCGGGGCATCCGCTCCACCGCCGCCAGGCCTAAATCCCGCGCCAGGCGCAGCGCCGGGTTGTTGGTGGAAAACAACCGGTCCAGCGCGTCGGTAGCGAGCAGCATCGCCATATTGGCGGGCCGTCGTGCGGCTTGGTACGCGGCGAGGATTTCCGGCGCGCCCGGGTCATTCGCGCTCTCAAGCAAATCCACCAGCGCCTGTGCGTCTCGCAGGCCGAGGTTCAGGCCTTGGCCGGCGATGGGGTGGATGCCGTGCGCCGAGTCCCCCACCAGCGCTAGCCGCGTGGCGAAATAGCGCGCCGCGTACATGGCGGAGAGCGGATAAGTCCAGCGCCGCCCGGCAAGTTGTGCGCTGCCCAGATGCGAGCCAAGGCGCTTTATCACCTCCGCCAGAAACCGCGCATCGTCGAGGGCCGCCAGCCGCGCCACGGTCTCATCGCGGTCTGTGAATACGATGGCCGAAAGGTTGGGGTGCAAGTTCGTGCCGCTCATCGGCAGCTGCGCGAACGGTCCGCCGGGCAGGAAATGTTCCAGCGCCACGCCGTGATGCGGCTTTTCATGCGCCAGCGCGCAAACCACGGCAGATTGCTTGTATTTTAGCTTTGTGACCTGAATGCCCGCTTTTGCGCGGGTTGGAGAATTTCTGCCATCGGCGGCGACAACCAGCCGGGCGTTAAAAACCTCCTCGCCGATTTGTATTCGCGCGCCTTCGGCATCGCGCTTCACGCTGGCTTCTACGGGGGCGCGCAGGGTTATGCCCGGCGACGAATGCAGCCGCTGATTGATGGCAATCCGCAAGGCGCGCGCCTCGATGATCCAGCCGAATGCCGCATCGCCCACGGCCTTGTGGTCAAAATGCAGCCGCAGCGGTGATGCCGGGCGCCCCGGTCTGCCGTCCGTCACGTCGATATCGAGGATCGGGCAGGGCGGGAAGGGGAGGGTATCCCACAGCCCCGCCTCGTCCAGCAGCCGCTTGCTCCCGGCGGCGATGGCATAGGCGCGCCCGTCGAAATCCGGATGCTCCATTGGCGGCAATGCTGCCTTATCCACCAGCAGCACACGCTTGCCTTGGCGCTCCAGCGCGCAGGCCAAGGTGCCGCCCACCGGCCCGGCCCCGATGATCGCGATGTCGAATTGCGTTTGCATTTGGACAATCTGGCAGAGCGGTGCCCCGGCGCCAAGCGGCCGCCGATTGCTTAATCCTTGGCCAAACCGCCGCCTTTAATTTGGGCAGCGGTTTCATGGACATCGGTTAATCGTCACTAAATCGTTCTTCAAAATTTTTGGCACGAAAGCTGCAAAGCGTTTCCCGGATGCAGCGCGATGTCGCGCCGCATTTTCTGCAAACTGAGCGGCTGGGATGTGATGGAGACGATAGAATGACGATAATGCAAGCATTGCCGGGCAACTGGCTCGATACGGGCGACAATGCCTGGCAGCTTACGGCGGCAACGTTCGTTGGAATTATGAGCATTCCGGGACTGGCTTTGCTGTATGGCGGCGCGGTGAAGAAGAAATGGGCTGTCAACTCCGCCTTCATGGTGTTTTACGCCTTCTCCGCGGTGCTGATCGTCTGGGTGCTATGGGCTTATAATATGTCCTTCGGGAAGCCATGGCTTCAGGTTCCACATGGTCTCGGCGCGTTCCTCGGCCATCCGGACCCAACGACTTCCTCCTACAACATGGAGAAGGAAGCGATCATTCCTTCCGCTGCCGCTGGAATGCCCGCGCTGGGCTACGGCCAGGCGACGATGGTCTATTTCCAGTTCGTCTTCGCGGCCATTACGCCGATTATTCTGCTCGGCGCGATTTTGGGGCGCGTGAGTTTCAAGGCGTGGATCATCTTCGTGCCGCTCTGGACGACGTTCATCTACTCCGTCGGCGCATATTCCCTTTGGGGCGGCGGCTGGCTGGGTTCGCTTGGCGTGGTCGATTATTCCGGCGGTTACGTCATCCATCTGGCCTCGGCGTGTTCCGGCTTCACGGCAGCCTGGGTCATCGGCCCGCGTATCGCGCGCGACCGTGAGAGCTTCCACCCGAACTCCCTGCTGATCCTGCTATGCGGCGCTGGTTTGCTCTGGCTCGGCTGGTCCGGCTTCAACGGTGGCGATCCGTTCACCGCCAATGCCGATGCCGGCGTGGGCGTACTGAACACCCATACCGCCACGGCGGCGGCGCTGCTCACCTGGGTGGTCATGGACACGATGGCCTACGGCAAGCCCTCGGTCCTGGGTGCGGTGAACGGCATGATCACCGGTCTGGTCGCGATTACCCCGGCGGCTGGTTACGTGAACGGCACGGGTGCGATTATCATCGGCATCTGCGCCGCGGCACTGCCCTGGATGACCTGGAATTGGCTGGGCAACGGCAAAACGGCACTGTTCCGCAAAGTCGATGACGTGCTGGGCGTGATCCACACCCATGGTGTTGCGGCGATCGTCGGCGGCATCGGCGTGGGTATCCTGGCGGACCCGAAGATGATCGAGTGGTACGGCACCAACAAGGATTCCTTCAGCGTCACCGGCTGGTGGTATGGCAGCTTCCACCAGGTGCTACTGCAAATCTACGGCGCCGCCTTCATCATCGTATACAACGTCGTCGGCACGTTCATCCTGCTGAAGATCATCGGGCTGTTCGTGAACCTGCGCTTCGATGACGAAACCCTGCTGATCGGCGACGACGCCATCCATGGCGAAGAAGCCTATGCGATCTATTCCGACGGGCAGAAGATCCCGGTTATGGGCGACTAATTTCCAAAGCCCATCCTTTGGTAAGAAAACAGCGTCCGCAAGGGCGCTGTTTTTGTTTTGAGGTTGTGCGAATCACTTTGAAA
Source organism: Acidocella sp. (assembly GCA_965276685.1). Classification (GTDB taxonomy): domain Bacteria; phylum Pseudomonadota; class Alphaproteobacteria; order Acetobacterales; family Acetobacteraceae; genus Acidocella. The sequence goes on along the minus strand of OZ255623.1, from coordinate 2,668,711 downwards.
ATCAGCCGCTTCCCACGTATAACCGCGCCATGGCGGCAAAATTCGAAACGCGGCGGTTCATCTCTCCGGCAATCGGGGCGCAGCTACGCCGCCGGGTTTCGGAATTCACGGCGGTCGCCTGCGCCCTTGCAGGGCTGGCGCTGCTGCTGGCGCTGCTTTCCTACAACGTGCACGACCCCTCCTTCGATACGGCGAGTTCCGCGCCGACGCGTAATCTCGCCGGCTCGCTCGGCGCGGGGCTGGCGGATCTGCTATTGCAAGGCTTCGGCATCGCCGGGTTTATCCCCGCGCTCGTGCTGCTGGCCTGGAGCTACCGGCTCGGCTCGCGCGGGGCCATCGGGCATCTTAAGCTGCGGATTTTTCTCGGCGGCCTGGCGCTGCCGTTGATTGCGGCGTCGCTGGCCATGGCGCTGGCGGTCATTCCCGGTCCGCCGGTTGCGTGGCCGGTGCCATCGGGCATTGGCGGCGCGGCAGGCATGGTCCTCTCCGGCGCGTTTTCGGGCGTATCCATGCTGGGCCGGGCGGGCAGCGGCATTATCATGCTTGTCACACTTACATTGGCACTGGCGGCATTCGGCTTTGCGCTCGGAATAACGCCGGGCGAGTGGCGCTCCGGAGGCGTCAGAGCCGCGCGGGTCGCCGTGGCCTCCGTCGCCCAGGGCCGCAAAGGGGCAGAGGCCGTGTCCTCCTGGCTCACCCCGCTGCTGCAATCCGCCACGGAGCAGGCTGCCGCATCGCCAGGGCGCAGCTGGGTGCCCGAGAGAACGCCAGCGGAGCCCGAAGCGGCGTTGCCGATTCCCTTCCTGCCGCTTAAAGCCCGCCCCGCGATCAAGCCCGCCACCGCGCCCAAAAAAGCCCCGCCAAGGCAGGAACGCCTGCCGCTGCTCGACGCCGGTTGGAACTTTCCGTCGCTCGACCTGTTGCGCGCCGCACCTGCCCGCGCCAATGCCGGGCCCTCGGCGGATTCGCTGGAGAGCAACGCGCGGCTGCTGGAAAACGTGCTGCAAGACTACGGCGTGCAGGGCAAAATCGTGGAAATCCGCCCCGGCCCGGTGGTCACGCTCTATGAGCTGGAACCCGCCCCCGGCATCCGCTCCGCCCGCGTTGTCGGCCTCGCGGATGACATCGCCCGCTCGCTCTCGGTCGTCGCGGTGCGAATCGCCACCGTCTCGGGGCGCAACGTCATCGGCATCGAGGTGCCGAATGCCAAGCGCGAGACGGTTTATCTCTCGGAGCTTCTGGGTTCGGAGCTCTGGGACAACCAATCCGGCAAGCTCTCCATCGCGCTCGGCAAGGATATTTCAGGCGCGCCGATCGTCGCGGATTTGGCACGGATGCCGCATCTGCTCATCGCGGGCACCACTGGCTCGGGCAAATCCGTTGGCGTGAACGCCATGATTATGAGTCTGCTGTTCCGGCTCTCGCCCGAGCAGTGCAGGCTCATCCTCATCGACCCGAAAATGCTGGAACTCTCGGTCTATGACGGCATTCCGCATCTCATGGCGCCGGTCGTGACCGAACCCGCGAAAGCCGTCGCCGCGCTGAAATGGGTGGTGCGGGAGATGGAGCGCCGCTATCGCGCGATGAGCCAGCTCTCGGTGCGCAATATCGCCGGATATAACGAGCGCGTGGACGAGGCTCGGGCGCGCGGCGAGGTCGTGACGCGACGCGTACAGACGGGCTTTGATTCCGAGACTGGCAAGCCGACATTCGAGGATCAGCCACTGGCGCTGGAAACGCTGCCCTTCATCGTCGTGTTCATCGACGAGATGGCGGACCTCATGATGGTTGCGGGCAAGGAGATCGAGATCGCCGTACAGCGCCTGGCGCAAATGGCCCGCGCTGCCGGTATCCACGTTATTATGGCGACGCAGCGGCCATCGGTCGATGTCATCACCGGCACGATCAAGGCGAATTTCCCAACCCGGATCAGCTTCCAGGTGATCTCGAAATTCGACAGCCGCACGATTTTGGGTGAGCAGGGGGCGGAGCAGCTGCTTGGGCAGGGCGATCTGCTCTACATGCAGGGCGGCGGGCGCATCACGCGCGTACATGGGCCGTTCGTGTCGGACCAGGAGGTCGAGGCGGTGGTCGCCTTCCTCCGGGAGCAGGGCGAACCCGCCTATCTCGACGAAGTCACCGAGCCGATGGAAGACGATACGCCGAGCCTCTCCGCGGGCGCCATCGGCGGCAACACCACCGGTGAGAACGCGCTATACGACCAGGCGGTCTCGCTCGTCGCGCGCGAAGGCAAGGCCAGCACGTCCTTCATCCAGCGGCATCTGCAGATCGGCTACAACCGCGCCGCCAAGCTCATCGAGCAGATGGAAAAAGAGGGCGTGGTCAGCCAAGCCAACCATGTCGGCAAGCGCGAGGTGCTGGTCCGGCGCGAGCGGGACGAGGATTAACTTCTTTAAAGCGGCTGATTCACGCTTTCGGTTATCGCGGAAACCGCATTAACCTCAAACGATCAGACGCTAATCCCCCGGCAGCATCCGCCGCAGTACGTCGTCCCGCAGCACGAAATGATGAACCAGCGCGAACAATGCGTGGCCGCCCGCCAAGACGATAATGGTCCAGGCGTTGATGACATGAAGCCTGTCCACGAGATCGCTCGTGGCTTTGGAAAATGTTCCGAAAGGCGAGGGGATGGGCAGGCCGAAAAAGCTCAACGGATGATTTTCCGTCCAGCGCAGCGCAAAGCCCAGGCCAACCTGTGCGGCAAGCAGGATATAAAGCAGATAATGCACCGTTTTCGCGGCCAACTCTTCCAGCCCGGTGGCGGCATCGGGGATTTTATGGCCGGGTGTGGCGCGCCAGAATATGCGGGTGAGGAGCACGGCTGCGAGAATGATGCCGAGCGACATATGGGCGGTGACGAGCAGATGCCTGGTGGGCCTGGGGGCGTAATCCCAGAATTCCGCCAGTAGAAACAGCGTGACGGCAAGCAGGGCGGTGAGCCAGTGCAACGCCATGGAAAAACGATCGTAGCGGGGTGCCGTTACAATCGCCTGATGGCCTGCGTTCATGCGCTTCCCCGTCCCTGCTATGATGCGTTTTTGTATGGGCGGATTATGGCCTCCTGCAAGAAAGCGTCAATTTGAATCTATCGTGCGCCAGGCATTAGGTTATTGTTTGAAAACCGCGCGGCGCTTCGAAGTAGGCATAGCCAAAGTCGTGGCGAAGATGACGGTTAAGGATGCCGCCGAGCAAAGCGAGATCATTCTGGGAGAAAATTGTGTTGCCCTGGCCATCCGGCCGCACCGGTTGTTCGTCAATATCGGGATCCTGGTGGCGCGCCATGGTCTCTTTTGAGCCGACCGCGAGACCAGCCTCCAGATCGGCGTCCGTTAGCTCCAGCCGGAAATGCTGGCAAAGCCGAGCCAAGTTTTCCAGGGGGTTTCTGCGAAAATCCTCGTAACGCAGCACGAGCGTCTCGCGCGGATGGCGCTGCGCGATCTCGCCCCAGCGATTGGCGAAGCGGACATACCACCAGACATCGCACACGTAGGCGTCTCCGCGCGGGTCGCCCGCAACATAACGGCTGAACGGCACGTTGTAGGCCGCTCGCCATTTTTCGTAATTTGAAATCAAAAGGTCGCGCACATCCCGCACCACCACCGCGTAAGGCGGCGGTTTGAACAGGCGGCGTGTCCAGTTCCATTGGAGCGCATAGGGTGGAATGGAATGAGAACTGGCGATGCGAGGCAGGCCGGGATAGGGCCGGGGATGTTTCGGATGGCCGATCAGCTCGTTGGAAGAGTTGTTGTTGAAATATTTTGGCGGAGCAACGCCATAGTGATGCGCGATCGCATGGCTCAGCATCCACTTGATCCAATGGGTGCCGGAGTGCTGCCCTGTGATCAAAAAACCGTCGAAGTTCAGGTATTTCAGCAATGCCAAATTGAAACTGTTGCGGTTTACGCAATGTAATGAAAACGATAGATCAATGCAGAATTTATTCCGCTGTTTTTTCGGGAAGGAGCAATGCGCGTCGTCGAACATAAAAACACTTTATTACAATGGCTTAACTGACATCATCTGCGTCTGATAGGACAGTTAATCTCACTCTTTCTACTGGGTTTGAAGCGCTCCCGGAATGCATTTTTTGTTTCTTATTGTAAGTTCGGTCCATCTAATTTTTTGCTGCATTGCAAAAAAATTAGTAGCCGCTGGCAAAATTCTGCCCATATTGAAACGAGACAGTCTGAAAGCCGCGCTGATGCTTGATGAGACGATGACCAGCCTGTTCTCGCACATTAAACCAGGCGATACGCCTTGGCGTACGGATGGGCTGCGCGATTTTTTCCTGTACCGCGATCTCGGCATTGCGGATGCAACGGGCGGGCGGGTGACCGCGCAGCTCGTGAAGGCGAATCCAGACCGCCCGCCGGAGCAAGGCACCGGCTGGCACCGGCATGTCGCGGATTTTCACATCGTGATGATGAACAAGGGCTGGGCGCGGTTCATGTATGGCGACAAGGAGCATCTCGTCGCCGCCGGGGATTGCGTGCATCAGCAGCCTGGCATGACGCATTATCTGTTCGATTACTCGCCCGATATGGAATATCTGGAGGTCGTCGCCCCGGCGAATTTCCAGACGAAGGATGTGGAAGGTCCGTGCCCGGTGCCAGCACCTACGCCTTGGGTACGGGGCTAAAAATCCAGGTCGAGTTCGTTAATCCCATCCGGCTCGTCCCGCGAATCGGCGACCCACTCCTTCATCGGCGCCCAGTCCATGATAGTCTCGCAATACTCCTGGCAAATCGGCCCCGTCACAACGTCGTAGCTGAGAAAGCGCGTGACCACCGGCGCGTACATCGCATCCGCGATCGTTGGTTTTTTGCCGAACAGGAACGGGCCTTTCCAAATTCCCAGCACGTCGCGCCAGATCGAGGTAATGCGGTCGATATCCGCCTGCGCGGAAGACCAGACGGTGTAGCCTGGCTTATGGAAACGCAGATTCATCGGCAGGCTGGCGCGCAGGGCGGCGAAGCCGGAATGCATCTCGCCGGAGATCGAGCGGCAGCGCGCGCGGGCGAACTTATCAGAAGGTAACATTTGCGACGCGGGATATTGCTCATTTAAGTATTCGGCAATGGCCAGTGTGTCCCACACATAGACATCCCCGTGAATAAGGCATGGCACAAGAATCGAGGATGTCCGCATTAACAGCTCTTCGCGCGCGCGCGGGTCATCCGGCGAGACGCGTTCCTCGGAAAAATCGATGCCCGAAAGCCTGGCCAGCAAATAACCGCGCAGCGACCAGGAGGAATAGTTTTTGCTGCTGATCAACAATGTCGCTTCAGCCATCGGCACCCTTTCCTTTTTATTAAAACAGTTCCATGATTATCAAACGGGACTCCTGCGCACAACGCAATGCTTACGTGGAGTTTGAAGCGTGCCGGAGTGACGCCGGTTAGGATCAGAGTATGATTTATCAGATGTACCAGGCGCAAGCCGATATGTTGGACCCGCTGCGAATGATGGCGCGGAACACCAGCGCGCTTCTGAAGGCCATTTTGCCAGCCCCGCCGTACGGCATCGCGCTTCGGCATATCAACGCGGCGCTCGATGTTTTCGGCCATTCCGGCACCACCCATAAACGTCCATCCTATGATATCAAAGATGTTCTGATCGGTAACACCCTGGTCGCGGTCGAGGATGAAACCGTGGCCAGCACAGCTTTCGCAAGCCTCGTGCATTTCAAGAAAGACTCCGACCGTAAGCAGCCCAAGGTTCTGCTGGTTGCTCCATTGTCCGGGCATTTTGCTACCCTGTTGCGTAGCACGGTGGAAGTGCTCTTGCCGGACCACGACGTTTATATCACGGATTGGCACAATGCGCGGGACATGCCGCTCTCGGCGGGGCGATTCGGCTTCGACGAATATGTCGAGCATGTGATCAAGTTCATGGAATTTTTGGGGCCCCGGAGTCATGTCGTCGCAGTGTGCCAGCCGACGGTTGCGGTGCTGACCGCGGTGGCGGTGATGGCGGAGGACCATAACCCCGCCACGCCGCGCAGCATGACGCTGATGGCAGGGCCGATCGATACGCGGCGCAACCCGACGAAGGTGAACGAGCTTGCGAAGAGCAAAGACATCGCCTGGTTCGAGGATAAGATGATCGGCACCGTGCCATGGCGCTACGCAGGGGCGGGGCGGCGGGTTTATCCCGGTTTCATGCAGCTCACCGCTTTTGTTGCGATGAATCTGGACAAGCATATTGGCGCGCATATGAAGCAGTTTCGCTCACTTGCCACGCAGGATGAGCGCGCGGCGGAGGCGCACCGGGAATTCTACGATGAGTATTTCGCGGTGATGGATCTGCCGGCGGAATTTTACCTGGAAACCGTCCAGCGGATTTTCATGGACCATGAATTGCCGAAAAGCGAGCTAAAATATCGCGGGCGCCCGGTGCGGCCGGAGACAATTAAAAAGACATTCGTCTTCACGGTGGAAGGCGAGCGCGACGATATTTGCGGCTTGGGCCAGACCTCCGCCGCGCTGGATTTATGCAGCAATTTGCGCCCAACGCTGAAGCGCCACCATGTGCAAACGGGCGTGGGGCATTACGGCGTATTTTCGGGCAAGCGCTGGGCGAATGAAATTTACCCGATGGTGCGGGAAGTGATTCAGTTCAGCGCCTGAATCACGCGGGTGCGAGTAACGCGCCGAGCTTCCGCCCGCCGATAATATGCACATGGAAATGCGGCACTTCCTGGTGGCTGTCCGGCCCGGAATTCGCGATTGTGCGGTAGCCGGTTGCCTCCACGCCCAGACGCTTTGCCACTAGCGCGACGGCGCGGAAAAACCCGGTAATTTCCTCCGGGCTTGCCAGCGCCCCGAAATCCGCCAGCGAGGCGTATTTGCCCTTGGGGATCACCAGCACATGACAGGGCGCCTGCGGGCGGATGTCCGGAAAGGCCAGCGCAAACGCATCCTCGTAGAGTTTTTCACATGGGATCTCGCCCTTTAAAATACGTGCGAAAATATTGCTCTCGTCATAGGCCATGTTAACCTCAAGGAATTTTTGTCGTGGCGTAGCCACTCGCTTCCGGCGGCCGTGCGGCTTTTTCCGCAATGCCGCTCAAACCCTCGCGCCGGCTCAGCTCCGCCCAAATGTGCTCAGGCCGCAAGCCGGCATCCACCCAGAGCACCAGCAGATGGTACAGCACGTCCGCACTCTCCGCGACCAGCGCCCCACGGTGGCCGCCCACCGCCTCGATCAGGCATTCCACCGCCTCCTCGCCGAATTTCTGCGCGATTTTGGCGGTGCCGCGGGAGAGCAGCCGCGCGGAATGGCTCTCCGTGGGGCTGGCATCCTTGCGCGAGACCACGGTCGCCCATAGCCGGTCCAGTATCCGCGCATCGGGTGCGTCGGCGGGCGGCGGCAAAATGACGGTCTCCAGCCGCGCCGCGCGCCTGGGCTTCGGCGCTGCGGTCTTGGCCTTCATCGCCTTCTTCGGAGGCGCCTTTTTCTTTAAAACCTTTTTCGCCATTTCGCTTTTCTACGACTCGTTCAGGCGGCGAGTATCGCGCGCGGCTCACGCACCGGCAAGCGCGCTTCCGTTAACGCGGCTTTCACCTGCGCGACGGTGAATTGCCCGAAATGGAACACGCTGGCGGCGAGCAGCCCGGTTGCACCGGCTTTTGCCCCGTCCACGAAATGCTTGAGCTCCCCCACGCCGCCGGAAGCCACCACCGGCAGCCGCACCGCAGCACACACCGCGCGCAGCAAATCGAGGTCGAACCCCTTGCCCGTGCCGTCCCGATCCATTGAGGTGAGCAGAATTTCGCCCGCGCCAGAGGTTTCCATCCGCCTGGCCCAATCGATCACGTCCAGGCCGGTGTTGATGCGCCCGCCATTGGCGAACACCTCCCATTTGCCGGAGCCGGACTGCCGCGCGTCGATCGCCACCACGACGCACTGGCTGCCGAATTTCTCCGCGGCCTCGCGCACCAGCGCAGGCCGGTTGATCGCGGCCGAGTTGATGCTGCATTTATCCGCGCCCGCCAGCAGCAAGCGGCGAATGTCCGCGACGCTGCGGATACCGCCGCCGACCGTCAGCGGCAGAAACACGCGCTCCGCCGTGCGCGAGACCACGTCGAGAATCGTGTCGCGATTCTCATGGCTGGCGGTAATGTCGAGGAAGGTCAGCTCATCTGCCCCGGCGGCATCGTACACCACGGCCTGTTCCACCGGGTCGCCCGCATCGCGCAGCGAGACGAAATTCACGCCCTTCACGACCCGCCCATCTTTCACGTCCAGGCAAGGGATCACCCGCAGCTTCAACATGCGGCGAGCGCCTCCCGGGGCGGGAGGGAGCCATCGTAAAGCGCGCGCCCGGCGATGGCGCCGGTAATGTTCGGCTCGCGCTCAGCCACCGCTTTCAGCGCCTGGATGTCCTTGAGGCTACCGATGCCGCCGGAGGCGATCACCGGCACGCAGACGAGGCGCGCCAGAGCGGCGGTCTCCTCCAGGTTCAGCCCCGTCTTCATCCCGTCGCGGGCAATATCGGTATAGATGATCGCCGAAATCCCCGCATCCTGCATCCGGACGGCGAGGTCCGTGGCTTTGAGCGCGGAGGTCTCGGCCCAACCCTCGGTTGCCACCATGCCGGCTTTCGCGTCGATGCCTACCACGATTCGCCCTGGAAATTTCCGCGCGGCCTCGCGCACCAGCGCCGGGTTTTTCGCCGCGGCGCTGCCCAAAATCACCCGCGTAACTCCTGCTGCGAGCCAGGCCTCCACGCCTGCCAGATCGCGGATGCCGCCGCCGAGCTGCACGGGGATCTTCACGGCGCCCAGAATCGCCTGCACCGCTTCGGCATTCACGGGATGCCCCGCGAAAGCACCGTTCAAATCCACCACATGCACCCAGGAAAATCCGGCTGCTTCCCAGGCCGCCGCCTGTGCTGCAGGGTCGTCGCCATACACCGTCGCCTGCTCCATCTCACCGCGGGCGAGCCGCACACAGGCGCCGTCTTTCAGGTCGATAGCCGGGTAGAGTGTAAGCGTCATTTCAGTAGCGTTTTGTAGTAGAAATATCCCGGTACAACTGTGCCCCGCACCCGCGCATAGGCCGGGTGCGTGCCCCAGCGCAGAAATCCCATCGCCTCGAACAGCTCAATCGCCGCCTGCTGCGTTTGGCGTACGTCGAGGTTGAGCACATGGTAGCCGAGCGCACGCGCGCGCTCCTCCGCGCGGACAAGCAGCAGCCGCGCCAGTCCATGCCCGCGCGCATAGGGTGCGACGAAATGATGCATGATGCTGGCCGCGAAAGCCTGCGCCTCGTTATTGCGCGAGGGCTTGTGCAATTGCACCGCGCCGTAGATGACCCCGTCCATGCGGCCCACAATCAGCTCGCACTCCGGCACGAGCAGAAGGCCCTTGTAATATTGCTCTACCGACGTGGCCTTTGGCGGTTTTAACCAGCCGAAGCCGCCACCATCGAGCACCGACGCTGTCGCGGCTTCGGTCAAGGCGTGGAGATCGGCTTCGTCGTCGAAACGCTCGACGCGCTCGGCTTCCAGCGTGGCGGGTGGGGGCATATCCTTTTTCACCGCGCCCTATTCGCGCGCCCAGCCGCGCTAATCAAGTGACCGTATAGGTTAAACGCGCCGCTTAGAGCGCGATAGCTTTTCAAATTGACGCACCGCGCCAAGTTGAAGCGCGCTCTATTCTTACAAAGAGGCCGATTCACGCTTTCGGTTAACGCGCGGGCGCGTCAACCTCAAACGATCGGACTCTAGCATCCAACTCTATGCGGCATAGCGCGTGACGAGCGCCACCGCCTGGGCGAGCGCACTGGCCAGCGCCGCGCGTTGCGCCGCTACCTCCGCTGCCGGGGTGGTGCCGGAAAGCGCCACAGTGCCAATAATTCGCTCCTGCGCCAGTGGCAGCGGCTTCACGCTGAAGCCGCTGCTATTCTTAATCACCGCGAGCGTGAGAACGGCGCGGGCCTGCGCGCCGGCAATATCGGCCACAAGCTCGGTCAATTCGCCTTCCAGTATCAGCGAGGCCGTCAGCCGCGAGCCGGTGGAAACGACGGCCGAGAAATCGCCGCTGGCCTGCGCCCAGACCAGCAGCGCCTGGGTCACGGCATCCGCCGGGCTTACCGCCCAGAGGTTATAGTAATCTACCTGCAAGCTGCCATCCGGGTTGATGCTCTGCACCCCCTGCTGGTCCAGCCCCGGGGCGGCGCTGATGTCCCGCACCAGCAAAACCGGCCCGTCCGGGTTGGCGGCGCGCTGCACCGGCGGCGGCGGGTTGAGCGGCCAGTTGATGCGCGGGACGTATTTTTGCTTCGGCAATAAAGAGCCGCAACCGGCGAGAACCAAGGGTGCGAGCATAGCCACGCGGCGCTGCATTATTTGTCTCCTTCGGGCGGCGGCGGCGCGCCCAGAATAACTTGGGAAGGATTACGGGAAAGCTCCGAGGACAACGTCCTCAGATTGGCGGTCGTGGTTTTCAGATCCTGCAAAATTGGGCCAAGCTCAGCCTGCAAGTCTGCTGTCGTCTCGTTGGCTTGGTTGATCGTCGCCTGGGAGGATGCCACGAGTGCCGGAAGCTGGCTGCTGGCTTTGGAGAGCTGCGCCGTGGTTTGGTTGAGCTCGGCAATAATCTGCTCCGTCTGCTTGCCCTGCGCCAGATTGCGGATCGCGGCGGAGGTTTGCGGCAGCTCGGTCGCAGCCACTGTCGCGTTTAGGTTCTTCACCAGCGCATTGGCGTTGGCCAGCGCCTGATGCGCGTCGCCAGTGGTGAACTCCTGCGTCAACGTATTCGTCAGTGTGCTGATCTGAGCGATCATTTTGCCTGCATCGACATGGCTGAGCGAGGACATAAGTTGTTGAACGGCATCTTGAATCTGCGTCAGCGTGCTTGGAATCGAAGGTATGACGGTGGTGTCGGGGGTCCAAGGAACCGGCGTCACCGGGAATTGCGCCGGATTGACAAAGCTCAAACCAACATACGACAGGCCGGTAATGCCTTGAGGCTGCACCTGTACTCGCAGGCCATGCGCGATCGAGGCATTTATATCGTTGATCTTGCCAATTTTGCGCGGGTCTATCGTGAACCGCACGATCACTTGCTGGTAGGCCTTACGGTCGCTGTCCTGTGGATTGGATGGCGGATATTCCGCCGTGACGAGCCCGACATCCGTGACGTGGCCGATGGTAACGCCACGAAATTTAACGGCAGTACCAACATCCAGCCCCTGGACAGATTCCTGGAAGTAACTTTCGTATTTCACTCCCGGATGCAAAGTCGCGCCGGATAAAAAGAAGATCAGCGCAAGCACGCCAATGATTCCGGCGACAACGAACATGCCGACTCTAAAGGCGGCGCGGCTGGATTCCATTTACAGCGTCTCCCGGTTGAAAAAGGCTTTTACCATCGGCACGGTTGAATTGGCTTTTAGGTCTTTCGGACGGCCAAGCGCGATCATGGTTTTTGCCCGGGCATCCAGCATGACGCAGCGATCGGCGATTGCAAGAATGGAGGCAAGCTCGTGCGTAACCACCACGAAAGTGGCGCCGAGCGCATCGCGCAAATCCAAGATAAGCCGGTCGAGCCCGGCGGAGGTGACGGGGTCGAGCCCAGCGGAGGGTTCGTCGAGCAACAAAATCGGCGGGTCGAGCGCCAGCGCCCGGGCAATGGCGGCCCGCTTGATCATGCCGCCGGAGATTTCTGCCGGGAGGCGAAGGGCAGCGTCGCCCAAGCCGACGAGTGCCAGCTTGATGCGCGCGATTTCAGTCCGGGCTGCGTGTGGGAGATCGGTAAAGACCGCCAAAGGCAGCGAGATATTTTCCAGCAGGTTCATCGAGCCGAACAAGGCGCCGGATTGGAACATGACACCGATGCTTTTGCGAACTGCGATGATCTCCTCCGCGACGGAATGGCCGTTGATCGTGATGCGGCCAGCGCTTGGACGCAACAGGCCGATCATTTGCTTCAAAAGCGTGGATTTCCCGCAGCCGGAGCCACCCAGAATAACGAAGACCTCGCCCGGCGCGATATCAAAGCTGACATTCTCAAAAATAGTCCGCGCGCCGAATTTCTGCGCCGCGTCTTCCACTGTGATGATGGGCGTCATAGGCCCAGCCTGAAAAACAGCACCGCGAATAACCCGTCCAGCAACACGGTGGCGACGATGCCGCCGACGACCGCCGAGGTTGCCGCCTCGCCCACCGCCTGCGGGCCGTTGCCGGCGGTGAGCCCGGCCCGGCAGCCGATGAGCGCCACGGCGGCGGCGAATATCTCTCCTTTGAACAAGCCTAGCAGAAAATCTGACGCGCCGGCCGAGGCAGTGACCTGGTTGACGATGGCGGCGAAGGGGAAACCCAGCAGCACGAGCACCGCCGCCATGCCCAGCAGCCCCGCGATATCCATGGCCACGACCAAAGCCGGCATGATCATCATGGTGGCGGCCATTCGAGGGATAACCAGCATGGTTTCGGGGTCGATGCCCATGGTGGTTAGCGCCGCGATCTCCTCATTCACCTGCATGGTGCCGAGCTCCGCCGCGAAGGCCGAGCCTGTGCGCCCAGCCAGGATGACGGAAACCAGCAACGGCCCAAGCTCCCGGAACAATGAGAGCGCTACGAGGTTGGCGACATAGAGATCCGCGCCGTATTGGCGCATGGGGATCGCGGATTGAAAGGCAAGGATCAGGCCGATTAAAAATCCCAGCATGACCACCAGCGGCATTGCCTGGAGCCCAGCGCGATCCGCGATGCGGAAGAAATCCGCTCCGCGCAAGAACCGCAGCTTGGCGGGCAAGCCGCCCACGGCGAGCACGGTTTCACCAAAAAAAGCGACACGGATGCCCATGGTCTTAAACAGGCCGCCTCGGCGCGGCGGTTCGGCCTTGGGCAATGGCGCGGCGGGGTCCGGCAATGCCTGCCGCAATTGGTTCAGCAACTCAGTGGCGCGCGCATCGGCGCCTTTTAGCGCTATCTCCCCGCCATGGCTCTGCTCCATGGCCAAAATGAGTGCCGCGCCGGTGGTGTCCAGCACCGTCGCACCCGAGATATCGAGATTGAGCGGCCTGCCCCGGGCGCGATGCGAGGCGTTAACGGCCTTTGGCCATAAAACGCCGATGCCATGCGCGGTCAGCGGGCCGGATAGCGCCAGGCCGTCGTCCGAAGTGCTGAGGCTGGCGCTCATGTATGGTGCATAGGGTGCAGAACCTGGATTAAGCCGTCATGGATCATCGTGATCGATACATATAGGACGATGGCGAGTCCAACCCAGGCCAGCCAGGGCAGCCGGTGCAAGAGTTTTGCGACCAGGCTGGCGGCCAGCCCCATAAGGGCCACGGAAAACACCAGGCCGATGGCGAGCAGGGCCGGATGCCCCCGCGCGGCACCAGCCACGGCCAGCACATTGTCCAGGCTCATGGAAATATCGGCCACGATAATCCGCCAGATGGCGCTACGCAGCCGCCCGGTGGGCTGGATGCCGGCATGGTGGCTGGCGTGGCGCAGCTCGCGGGCGGATTTCCATGCCACCCACAGCAACAATACGCCGCCCGCCAAAGTAAGGCCGATGATTGCCAGCATTTTCAGCGCGACCAGCGCGAAGCCGATGCGGATGATTGTGGCGCCCGCAATCCCTGCCCATATCGCGCGGTTGCGCTGTGCGGGCGGCAGCCCGTTCACCGCAAGGCCGATGACCACGGCATTGTCCCCCGCCAGCACCAGGTCGATGAACAGAACCTGGGCCAGTATTGGGGCAAGGGCTAAAACGGAGGTCACAGGCCCAAGCCTGGCGGGGCGGGGCGCTGCTTGTCAATGCGATGGCGCGAGGTTACGCCGGGCTGGATTCCATGGAGCTTTGCCGATGATCCCCCGCTATAGCCGCCCTGCCGCCGCCGCGATCTGGTCGCCGGAGAACAAATACCGCATCTGGTTCCAGATCGAGGCGCTGGCCTGTGAGGCGATGGCGGAGATTGGCGCGATTCCGGCGGAGGCGGCGGCGGTTATCAGCGCGCGCGGCGGGCAGAAGCTCGCGAATATCAGCGCCGCGGATGTCGAGCGGATCGATGAGATCGAGCGTGAGACGCGCCATGACGTTATCGCGTTCCTCACCTGGCTGGCCGAGGGCATCGGGCCGGAAAGCCGCTTCGTGCATCAGGGGCTGACATCCTCGGACGTGCTGGATACCTGCCTTGCGGTGCAGCTGACCCAGGCCACCGACCTGCTACTGGAAGATATCGACGCGGTACTGGCGGCGCTGAAAAAACGCGCCATCGAGCACAAGCATACGCTCACCATTGGGCGCAGCCATGGCATCCATGCCGAGCCAACCAGCTTCGGGCTGAAGCTCGCCGGGCATTACGCCGAATTCGCGCGTAACAGGAAGCGGCTGAGCGCGGCGCGGGCGGAGATCGCGACCTGTGCCATTTCCGGGGCGGTCGGCACCTTCGCGCATGTCGATCCGCGCGTGGAGGAATATGTGGCGCGCAAGCTGGGGCTGGTGGCTGAGCCGGTTTCGACCCAGGTGATCCCGCGAGACCGCCACGCGGCATATTTTGCCACCCTTGCGGTGATTGCTTCAGGCGTAGAGCGGCTGGCGACGGAAGTGCGGCATTTGCAGCGCTCCGAAGTGCGGGAGGCTGAGGAGTTTTTCCATGCCGGGCAGAAGGGGTCTTCCGCCATGCCGCATAAGCGCAACCCGGTACTGTCCGAAAATCTCTGCGGCCTCGCCCGGCTGGTGCGTGCCGCCGTAGTGCCCGCGATGGAGAATGTGGCGCTGTGGCATGAGCGCGACATCAGCCATTCCTCCGTGGAGCGCGGCATCGGCCCGGACGCGACCGTGACGATGGATTTCGCGCTAAGCCGTCTGGCCGGGATGATGGAGAAGCTGACGATCTACCCCGAGCGGATGCGGGAGAATCTGGAGAGCCTCGGCGGGGTGGTGCATTCAGGCGAGGTGCTGCTGGCACTTACCAAGGCGGGGATTCTGCGCGAGGATGCCTATGCCATCGTGCAGCGCAACGCCATGGCGGCGTGGGGTGCGCTGGGAACGCCGGGGGCGAAAGACTTCCGCGCCAATCTGCTGGCGGACCCAGAAGTGGCTGGGCGCGTCTCGCCGGAAGTGATCGACGCCGCGATGGATTCTAAGCTACATCTGGCGCAGATCGATGCGATTTTCGAGCGCGTATTCGGGTAGCAGGATGCGATGTGCTCGATCATTCTGCGATTGAGCGAGCAAGGCGTTTTTATCGGCGCGAACCGCGATGAGATGGTCGCGCGGGCATGGGATAGGCCGGGAGAATACTGGCCTGGCATCGTCGCCGGGCGGGACCGGTTGGCAGGCGGCACCTGGATGGGGCTGAACGCCCAAGGCGTGATGGCGGCGGTCCTGAACCGAACCGGCTCGCTCGGCCCAGCCGTGGGCAAGAACAGCCGTGGCGAGCTGCCGCTGCTGGCATTGCGGCAGACAAGCGCGCAGGCGGCGGCGGAAGCTTTGGCAGGCTTGGATGCGGGCGCGTACCGAAGTTTTAACCTCGTTGTGGCGGATGCTTCCGCCGCGTTTTTGCTGCGCGGGCTGGAGGCTGGCCGCGCTGACGTGTTGCGGCTGCCGCGTGGCGTGACGATGATTACCTCGGGCGAGCCGAACGATCTTTCGCACCCAAGGATCGCGAAACATCTGCCACGGTTTGAAAAGGCGGTGTTCGAGGATTGGGGCGCGCTGCTCGAGGACGGCGGCGAGAATTGGGAAACCGCCCTGAACATTCCCGAACGCAACGGGTTTGGCACGGTATGTTCCTCGCTGGTCTCGCTGCCGCGAGATGGACAACCGGAATGGCGGTTCGCCGGGGCGGGCGAGACTTTCAGCTTCTTACGGGTGGCGAATCCGGCAAAAACGTGACAGAATCGGAATATCGGAGGAAACGAAAATGATAAAGTGGCTGTTCTTGCCCGTATTCATCATCACGCTGGCGGTGCCGTTTTTCAACCGCACCGGCCCGGCATTTCTCGGCTTTCCCTTCTTCTACTGGTATCAAATCCTTGCGGTGCCGTTCTGCTCGTTCCTCATCTTCATCGTCTATAAGGTCGAAAACCGCGCGGGAGTGAAAAAATGACCTACCCCGTCGCCACCGCCGTTTTCCTCGCACTCATCGCCTTCGTCATCATCCTGGGCTTCACCGCCGGGCGGTGGAAGGCGGGCGACATGAGCCATATCGAGGAATGGGGGCTGGGCGGCCGCCGTTTCGGCAACTGGATCTCCTGGTTTCTCATCGGCGGGGACGCCTACACCGCCTACACCTTCATCGCCATTCCGGCGCTCATCTTCGGCGCGGGCGCGCTCGGCTTTTTCGCTGTGCCGTACACCGTGATATGCTACCCGATTCTCTACCTCGTCTTCCCGCGCCTTTGGAATGTCGCGCGCAAGCATGGCTACATCACTGGGCCGGAATTTGTCCGCGCGCGCTATGGCAACCGCTGGCTGGGGCTGGCCGTCGGCGTCACCGGCATCTGCGCGACCATGCCTTACATTGCGTTGCAGCTCGTGGGGATGCAGACGGTCATCGGTGCGCTCGGAATTCCCGGTCATGGGCCGCTCATCATCGCCTTCCTGGTTCTGGCCGCATTCACCTACACCTCCGGCCTGCGCGCGCCCGCGATGATCTCGGTGGTGAAGGACATGCTGATCTACCTCACCGTGATCGTAGCGATCATCGTCATTCCCATCGAGCTTGGCGGATTCGGCGCGATCTTCGCCAAGATCGCTCCGGCGAAACTGCTGCTGGCAACGCCGCCAGCGCATAGCGGCGGCTCCTACATGGGCTATGCGACGCTGGCGCTCGGTTCCGCCATGGCGCTGTTTTTGTACCCGCACACGACAACGGGGATTTTAAGCGCCTCCGGCCCGCGTGTGATCCGCCGCAACGCGGCCTTGCTACCGGCATACACCATCATGCTCGGCCTGCTAGCGCTCACCGGCTTTATGGCCGTGGCCGCCGGCGTGAAAGCGATGCCGCAATACGCCGCCGGATTTACGCATTACGGTACAAGCTTTGCGGTGCCTGCACTGTTCCTGCATTCGTTTCCGGAATGGTTCGCGGGTGTTGCCTTCGGCGCCATCGCCATCGGCGCGCTGGTTCCCGCCGCTATCATGGCGATTGCCTCGGCAAATATTTTCACCCGCGATATCTACAAACAATTCGTTGCCGCAACCAACGCCCGCACCGAAACACTGGTGGCAAAGCTGTTCTCGATATTCATGATCGTCGGCGCGGTAGCGTTTATCTTGGCGATCTCCAACACTTATGCCGTCGAATTGCAATTGCTGGGCGGCATGTGGATCATCCAGACCTTCCCGGCGATTGCGTTCTCCGTGTTCACGCGGTTCTTCAACGGCTGGGCGCTGCTCATCGGCTGGGCGTTTGGCATCATCACCGCCACCTGGCTCGTCGGGCTAAACCATTTCGCCGGGTCGATCTGGGCATTTCACATCCTCGGCGTCACGCTGCCGAGCTATATCGCCCTCGCCACCGTTATCGCGAATGCAATCATCGCCGGGCTGCTCAGCCTGGTGCTAAATGCGGTGGCACCAGACCGCGCCCGGGATGCCACCGTCGCGGCGGATTACGTGGGGTAAGGCTCAGAAAATTTTATTGATCAGATCATCGCCAATGCCAAACCCGGCGCCGGTCATAATCGCGCGGCCAAAGCCTGAATTAAACAATCCGCCAAGCATCCCGCCTCCCCCTTGCTGCGGATACCCGCCATAGCCCTGCTGCGGATAGGCTTGCTGCGGGTAGCCCTGTTGCGGGTAGGGCTGCGGCTGGTTGCCCCATGGCGATTGCTGCTGCACTTGTTGCACCGCCTGCGCCTGGTTTTCCACAAAGCCATGCAGTGACTGCAACAAATTGGAAACCTGGTTCTGCTCCGCCTGCAACGCCAGCGCGATGCTCTTCAAATCCAGCAGCCATTCCTGCGCATCCTGGTTGCCGGCCTGGGCGGCGGTTTGCAGCTTCGCCGCCAGCTCCTTCACCTCCTGCACCGTCTGCCCGGCCTGGGTTTGCAGCTGATTGTAATTATTGTCGATCGTCTGAATATCCATGATGACACTCCTTCGGTTGCGCGTAATATAGGCAGTCTCGTGCGCCAGACTATGCTGCCCGGCGATACGCCGCACAGGCCTCTCCAAAAGCCTCAAACAGCGCTTTCCGATCGGGGAAATGCGTCACCTCCCATTCCGGGTGCCATTGCACGGCCATGGCGAAGCTTTTCGCAGCTTCCACCCGCACCGCCTCGATCGTGCCGTCCGGCGCCACGGCCTCTACAGCCAGCCCGGGGGCGAGCTGGTCGATGCCCTGGCCGTGCAGCGAATTTACCTGAATGCTGGACGCGGCCGAAATGCGCGCCATTTCGCCAGAAAGAACAACCTCATGCTTCACGGCGAAGCGCTGCTCGCCTTCCCCTGCCCGGTGGTCCATCCGGCCCGGCACCTTATGCACCTCCTGCAACAAGGTGCCCCCCAATGCCACGTTAAGTTCCTGCATTCCCCGGCAGATGCAGAGAATCGGCAGCCCGAGCTCCAGCGCCGCGCGGATGAGCGGCAGGGTTGTCGCATCCCGTTCGGGGTCGTGAAAATCCGGCGTCGCGTCAAAATCCGCGCCATAGCGCATCGGCGCCACGTTGGACTGGCTGCCGCTGAACAGAATGCCGTCCAGCCGGTCGAGCAGTTTCAACATTTGCTCGCCCTCCGGCGGCAGCAGCACCGGAATGGCGTTGGCGGCGGCGATGAGCGAAGCGCCGTAGCGCGACGGCGCCGCGTGCTGGACATATCCGCCAACCAGCTTGGTGCAGGCGGGGATTCCGACAATGCTGAGCTTCATGGCTAAAAACTTAAGCTCGGACGTTGCCGCGCCGCAAGCACAACCAAGGCCGCGCATAGCAGAATCGCCAGCGCCATGGGCCGAGCGGTGCCATCCGCCAGCGTGCCCATCGCCAGCCCGGCTATCGCGCCGCCGCCATATTGCAGCGTGCCGAGCAAGGCCGAGGCGCTGCCCGCATGAGCCTGGTGGCGGGAGAGCGCGCCGACCATGGCGCAGGGCAGCAGCAAGCCGAATCCGCCCTCCGCCACCAGCAGGCCGCCCGCGACGCCAAACGGCCCGAGCGGATGCCAGGTGAGCGCCGCCAGCACCATACCGCCCGCAAGCAGCACCGCGCTTGCGATGGTGATGACCGGGGCGATGGAGAAGCGCCGCACAAGCCGGGGGTTGAGCTGGCTGTAGCCGATATAGGCGATTGAATTGACCCCGAACAACGTCGCGTAATCCGTGGTGCTCCAGCCGTAATGGTTGATGAAGATTTGCGGCGTCGCGGCGAGATAGGCGAACAACGCTGCGGAGGTGAACGCGCCGATGAGCGCATGGGTGAGGAAGGCGCGCTCCTTGAAGATAGTGCCGTAGCGAACCAGGACCGGGATGACTCCGAGCTGCGTGCGGCGCACTTGCGGCAGCGTGTCTGGCAGCAGGAGCCAGATGGCGGCCACGGCGGCGGCGCCATACAGCGTGGCGAAGACGAAGATCACCCGCCAGCTGGCGAACATCACGAACCCCGCGCCCAGCATGGGTGCAGCAATGGGTGCCACGCCCATCACCAGCATCAGCTGCGAGAATAGCCGCGCGGCCTCGTGCCCATCGGCTAAATCCCGCACCATGGCGCGCGGGATGACGATGCCCGCCGAGCAGCCCAGGGCGGCGAGGAAGCGGAACAGGCAGAGCGAAGGCACGTCCCAGGCCAGCGCGCAGCCGAGCGAGGCGAGGGTGTAGATGCCCAGCCCGATGAGCAGCGGGGCGCGGCGGCCGAACCGGTCTGATAGCGCGCCCATTGTCATCTGGCCCACCCCCAGCCCCACAAAATACGCCGCCAGCGAGTATTGCGGCGCGGCTTGGTTATGGAACGCCCGCGCGATGGCCGGAAAGGCCGGCAGATACATGTCGGTCGAGACCGGCCCCACGGCGATGAGAAAGCCCAGCAGCGCCGGGAGCGTTTTGGAGTCGGGCCGGAGCATGGGCCGCAACTAGGCTTTTACGCCTTGGTGGCAAACCCGGCGGCCCGCAATGGTGCATTGCCGCAAAAGCGGCGGGCCCTGTAAAATAAACATTTAGCAATGTAAAGCGGAGGCTTAATCACAAAATGTTTATCAAAATTTTACTTGGTTAACCCATTGATTTTTAAAGTATTCCGCCAGGCGGATTGCATAATCTTATTATTGGCACAAAATTTTCTGGGTTTTCCCTCAATTTCGCTGGATATTAAGCGCGATACGGAATAAAGCGCGATTTGAAACTGATTACGCTCCGGTTATTTTGGCCGGAGATTGCGGATTTGGGATGCGATAGCGATGTCTGAGAGCTGGAACGGAAAATCCTCGACCAACTGGTTCACCACCGGGAACTGGAGCCTTGGCAAAGTGCCAACGGTGAGCTCCACCGGGACGGAATCGATTACCATCTCCGGCGCGGTCGCCAACCAGCCGACGATTTCTGAGCCAAGCGCCTCTAGCCACATAAGCGTCAACCAAGGCGGAACCGTCGGCACGGTTTCTGATTATCAGCTCGACGGGCAGCTCATTACGCTGACCTCCGGTGCGGGTTTGACGCTGCAAGGCATCGCGCTAGGCAATTACCTCGGAACCAGCGGCACAACGGCATCCGGAGCAACCATTTCCGGTTTGCATGGCGCGGCGGGCGCTACGCCGACCTTCGACGCGCATATGGTGATCGAGGCGACCGGCACGGGCGTGGACCAGCTTCTCGTCGATGACGACAACGTTAATTTCGGCGAGATAGAAGTCGCTTCCGGCGCGACGCTTAACCTCACCGTAGCGACCGGCGGTAACGCTCAGCCGACGCACGGGCTTTACAATTACGGCCTAATCTCCATCGCCGCAGGCGCCGAGTTCGAGGTCGGGACCGTTACCGCCTCGGGCGGTACGGCTGCGGCCTTCTATAACCCTGGCTGGATCGTGGTGAATGGCGGCACGCTCGATGCTATTGCTGGAATTATGGATGGCGCGGCTACGATGAATTCCGCCGGATCACCGGATGGCTATATTGAGATCAGCAATTCGGGTGACGTGATTCTGGGCAACACCGTTGCCGCCACCGAGGAGGTGATGTTCACCGACACCACGGCGAACACGCTGCAAATCACCGCTGGCACGCTGTTCTCCGGCACGGTGAATAATTTCGGGCCGAGCGACACCATCGTGGTGAACAGCTTCAGCCACACGTCCAATGTCACACTTGTTACCGTGGGCAGCGTGACGAAGCTGGAGACCACGAATGGCAGCGTGATCACGACCATCACGCTCACTGGCACGATGTCGAACGAGATCACCACCGGCACGAATTCCTCCGGCCAGGAGTTCATCCAGAGCGGCGCCACGAGCTTCAGCAGCGGCAGCTCAACCCTTGGCAGCGCCGGGAATATCGTAACAAACACTAGCACGATAACGGTTTCCGGCAGCACCACGGACCTTACGATCTACGACAGCCTTACCGGAACGGGCGCGTACACCATCGCGAATGGCGCGACCCTGGCGCTGGATAACACCCAAGGCAACGATGCCGGCCAGAGCGTTATTTTCGGCACGCAGGGCAGCGCCACCAACCCGAACACGCTGATCCTCAACGGCAGCACCGCCGGGTTCGGCGGCGCGATCACCGGCTTCGCCGGAAATGACGTGGTCGATCTCGGCGGCTCGGTGCTCCCTGCATTGCCCGCGGGCGACGGTATCGAACTCACCTATGCCAGCGGCGTTCTCACCGTGGCCGAGACCAATTCTTCCGGCGCGGTGGTGAGCAGTACCACGCTGAGCTTGGCCGGCACGGGGACGCTCTCCGCCAGCTCTTTCGTGGCGCTGGAAGGCACAGCGGGCTTACAGATCGAGCTGGCGAGCTCGCAAAGCGGCCACACCTATAGCTTCACCGATGCCGCTGCGACGCATAATTTCGCGCAGCCGGCGGATTATGCTGGTGGGATCGCCCCCGGCAGCAACATTGCAGCGGGCGAGATCGTTTCGATCACCTCCGGCACCGCATCCGTCACCACCGGCGCAATCCTCGATAACGGCACGATCGTTGTTGCCAGCACCTTTGCAGAACCGAGCACGATCAACGGCACGGGGGCTCTGAGCGTATTGGCAAACGGCCACGCAACTCTCACTGGCGGGGCCAGCCTGGCCTCGATCACGGATGCGGGTACGCTGACTTTGGGCGGGGCCTTTACCGGGCCGATCAGCCTTTCCAGCGGCGTGGCCACGATCGCCAGCGGCTTCAGCGACGCCAGCGCCATTACCGGCACCGGCACGCTCACGGTCAACAGCGGCGTCACCGCGACGCTTGCCGCGGGCAGCAGCCTGACCGCGATCAACGACTTTGGCACGATCGACGCTGCCGGGGCGCTGAGCACGATCAACATGGAAGGCAACAACGCCAATTCCGTGGTGGATTTCACTGGCGCCAGCACCGCGACGCCGCTGACCAATTTCGGCACCACGGATGACATCATCCTGGGTGCCACGGCATTGCCGCCGGGTGCGGGCACCGGCGTGGCGCTGAGCTACAACAGCGGCGTGCTGACCGTGACCGAGACCAGCGCTTCGGGCAGCTCGCTGAGCAGCGCCCACGTCACCGTCTCTGGTACGGCAGCGCTCACCACCGCCTCGTTCGAGGCGCTGTACGGCGCCAACGGCGTGAACATCGAGCTGGCCTCGGCCGGGAATGCGAACTTCGTATTCAACGGCGGCACAAACACCAGCTTCGAGAACCCGGCGAACTTCGCGGGCGGCTTTGCCCCGGGCAACAGCATCTCCTCGGCAGAGACCGTCACCATCGCCTCCGGCACGGCTTCGGTCGCCAGCGGCGCGGTGATCGACAACGGCCACATCATCGACAACGCGACCTTCACCGACACCGGCTCGCTGACCGGCTCCGGCACGTTGAGCATCGGTACCGGCCATGCCGCATCGTTGACCGGCGGGGCCAGCCTGGCCTCGATCACGGATGCGGGTACGCTGACTTTGGGCGGGGCCTTTACCGGGCCGATCAGCCTTTCCAGCGGCGTGGCCACGATCGCCAGCGGCTTCAGCGACGCCAGCGCCATCACCGGCACCGGCACGCTCACGGTCAACAGCGGCGTCACCGCGACGCTTGCCGCGGGCAGCAGCCTGACCGCGATCAACGACTTTGGCACGATCGACGCTGCCGGGGCGCTGAGCACGATCAACATGGAAGGCAACAACGCCAATTCCGTGGTGGATTTCACTGGCGCCAGCACCGCGACGCCGCTGACCAATTTCGGCACCACGGATGACATCATCCTGGGTGCCACGGCATTGCCGCCGGGTGCGGGCACCGGCGTGGCGCTGAGCTACAACAGCGGCGTGCTGACCGTGACCGAGACCAGCGCTTCGGGCAGCTCGCTGAGCAGCGCCCACGTCACCGTCTCTGGTACGGCAGCGCTCACCACCGCCTCGTTCGAGGCGCTGTACGGCGCCAACGGCGTGAACATCGAGCTGGCCTCGGCCGGGAATGCGAACTTCGTATTCAACGGCGGCACAAACACCAGCTTCGAGAACCCGGCGAACTTTGCCGGCGGCTTTGCCCCGGGCAACAGCATCTCCTCGGCAGAGACCGTCACCATCGCCTCCGGCACGGCTTCGGTCGCCAGCGGCGCGGTGATCGACAACGGCCACATCATCGACAACGCGACCTTCACCGACACCGGCTCGCTGACCGGCATCGGCACGTTGAGCGTCAGCACCGGCGCTAATGCCAGCCTCACTGGCGGGGCCAGCCTGGCCTCGATCACGGATGCGGGTACGCTGACTTTGGGCGGGGCCTTTACCGGGCCGATCAGCCTTTCCAGCGGCGTGGCCACGATCGCCAGCGGCTTCAGCGACGCCAGCGCCATTACCGGCACCGGCACGCTCACGGTCAACAGCGGCGTCACCGCGACGCTTGCCGCGGGCAGCAGCCTGACCGCGATCAACGACTTTGGCACGATCGACGCTGCCGGGGCGCTGAGCACGATCAACATGGAAGGCAACAACGCCAATTCCGTGGTGGATTTCACTGGCGCCAGCACCGCGACGCCGCTGACCAATTTCGGCACCACGGATGACATCATCCTGGGTGCCACGGCATTGCCGCCGGGTGCGGGCACCGGCGTGGCGCTGAGCTACAACAGCGGCGTGCTGACCGTGACCGAGACCAGCGCTTCGGGCAGCTCGCTGAGCAGCGCCCACGTCACCGTCTCTGGTACGGCAGCGCTCACCACCGCCTCGTTCGAGGCGCTGTACGGCGCCAACGGCGTGAACATCGAGCTGGCCTCGGCCGGGAATGCGAACTTCGTATTCAACGGCGGCACAAACACCAGCTTCGAGAACCCGGCGAACTTTGCCGGCGGCTTTGCCCCGGGCAACAGCATCTCCTCGGCAGAGACCGTCACCATCGCCTCCGGCACGGCTTCCGTCGCTTCCGGCGCGGTGATCGACAACGGCAAGATCATCGACAACGCGACGTTCATCGACACCGGCTCGTTGACCGGCATCGGCACGTTGAGCGTCAGCACCGGCGCTAATGCCAGCCTCACTGGCGGGGCCAGCCTGGCCTCGATCACGGATGCGGGCACGCTGACTTTGGGCGGGGCCTTTACCGGGCCGATCAGCCTTTCCAGCGGCGTGGCCACGATCGCCAGCGGCTTCAGCGACGCCAGCGCCATTACCGGCACCGGCACGCTCACGGTCAACAGCGGCGTCACCGCGACGCTTGCCGCGGGCAGCAGCCTGACCGCGATCAACGACTTTGGCACGATCGACCTGCTGGGCGCGCTTGCAACGCCAGTCAATCTGGAAGGCGATGCCGCCCGCAGCCTGGCTGATTTCACCGGCACGGATGTAACCAGCGGCATGTTGACAACGCCGCTGACGAACTTCGGCAAGGGCGATACGATCGTTCTCGGCACGAACAACTTCAGCCTTGCCGGCACCGGCGACTCGCTCACCAGCAGCTACAACTCCGCGACGAGCCAGCTGGTGATCGACGACCATACCAGCGGCACGGTGGTGACGCTGAATGTCGGGCTGACGGCGGGCGATTCGTCCTCGCTTATCAGTCTCAGCACCGCTGGCGGGGTTTTGGATATTTCGATCCCCTGCTACGCTTCGGGGACGCGGATTTTGACCACGTCCGGCGAGGTGCTGGTTGAAGAGCTGAAGGTTGGCGATACGGTCGTCACGGTGCGTGAGAACGGCCCCGCCACGGGCAGGATCGTGTGGACCGGTAAGCGCAGCATCGACATCTCGCGCCATCCGTACCCGGAACTGGTCCGGCCCGTGCGTATCTGCGCCGGGGCGTTCGGCCCGAGCGTGCCGGAGCGTGACCTTCGCCTCTCGCCGCATCATGCGGTCTATGTGAATGGCTGCCTGTTCGAGGCGGCAAGCCTCATCAATGGTGTGACGATCGTCCAGGAGCAGGCGACCCGCTTCGTTACCTATCACCATATCGAGCTGGAGACCCATGACGTGATGCTGGCCGAGGGCCTGCCCGCGGAGAGCTTCCTGGATACGGGCAACCGCGACATGTTCGAAGACGGGGAAAGGCCAATGCAGCTTCATGCGGATTTTCGCAGCCCTGCGGATGCGGCGTTCTGCGTGACGATGGTGCGTGAAGGCGCCGAGCTTGAGGCGGTGCGCGCCATGTTGCAGGCGCGGATTGCGAAGGTGCGGGTGCAGGCGGCCTGAAAAGGACGCCGCAGCCAACCGGAACCAAGAGCAGGCTAGAGTGCGAAGGCTTAAGGCGAACCATTGAGGTTTGCCTCAAAGCCATCGCACTCTAAATATTGAGTAGAGCCATCCGGCTCTAATTCCTGCCCTTTTCTTTTCGCCTGCGATTGTTGTACGCCAGAACCATGGAACGCAAAGCCGAACTAACCCGCAAAACCTCCGAGACCGATATTTCCATCCGCCTCAACCTGGATGGCACTGGCAAAACCGCGGTCTCGACCGGCATCGGATTTTTCGACCATATGCTGACCGCCTTCGGCCGGCATGGGCTCTTCGACCTCGACGTGCAGGCCAAGGGCGATCTGCATATCGACGCGCATCATACGGTGGAGGATGTGGGCATCGTACTGGGCCAGGCGTTCACCACTGCGCTGGGGCCGAAACACGGCATCGCACGCTTCGGCCAGGCTAGCGTGCCGATGGACGAGGCGCTGGTCGATGTGTCGGCGGACCTCTCGGGGCGGCCATACCTTGCCTGGAACGTAGCATTCGAGCGCCCGGTGCTGGGCACGGTCGATACGCAACTGTTCGAGGAATTTTTTCGCGCGCTCACCGGCAATGGGCTGTTCACCCTGCATGTGCGCCAGCTTGCGGGCGTTAACGCGCATCACGTTGCGGAGGCCGCGTTCAAAGCCTCCGCGCGGGCGCTGAGGGCCGCCGTGACGATCGACCCGCGGGTTGCGGGGCAAATCCCCTCGACCAAAGGCGTGATCTAAGCGCCGTGCTCGTCGCCGTTATCGACTACGGTAGCGGTAACCTGGCCTCGGCAGCGCGCGGGCTGGCGCTGGCGGCGGAGCAGCGCGGCCTGCGCGCGGATGTCCGCGTGACATCCGACCCCGAGGTTGTGGCACGGGCGGACCGAATTGTGCTGCCCGGCCAGGGCGCATTCGCGGATTGCAAGGTGGGTCTCGCCAGCTTTGACGGCCTACAGGAGGCGATGTTCGCGCAAGTGGATGCGGGTGTGCCGTTTCTCGGCATTTGCGTGGGTATGCAGCTGATGGCCGAGCGCGGGCTGGAACATGGCGTGACACAAGGTTTCGGCTGGGTGAAAGGCGAGATTACAAAGCTGCCCACGCAAACCGAACGCCTGCCGCATATGGGCTGGAACGAATTGCTGTTTGAACCTGAATCGCACCCTTTGCTGGCGGGGCTGATGCCGGGCGATCACGCTTATTTCGTTCACTCCTACGCGCTGACCGGCGCTGCGGCGCATCAGGTGGTCGCCAACACTGAGTACGATGGCCCGGTGGTGGCGATGGTTGCTGCGGGCAACCGGGCGGGAACCCAATTCCATGTTGAAAAGAGCCAGCTCGCCGGGCTGCGGATAATGGGGAATTTTCTGAGCTGGAAACCTTAAGGTTCATTCGGAATTTGTTAAGGATTTAGCGGCATAGAAGAGTATCTGCGCGCATCGTGCAGGAGGTACAAGAATGCTGCAACACAATTCGCATAACCATTTGCTGGAGGCGCTTGGGCCGGGCGAGGTCTATCCCGGGCTTTCTGGCAGCCAGGCGGCGCAGGCCGCGCTGGCGGAGCGGCGCCATGCCTCTCGCGTGCCGGTGATAAAAAGTGCCAAGGTTATCGCTGGCGAGCAAGGAGCACAGATCGTCTATGACTGTTTGGTGCTGGATGAATCGCCGAGCGGCGTGCTGATTGACTCGGGACGTTGAGGATTTTGCCGGACGAAGTAACGTTGCAGTTGAACACCGGCGCTACCTATCGGGCGCGGCGGGCCTGGGGTGTTGGCACGAAGGCCGGGCTGGAATTTATTGGCGGCCAAATCGTCACGGACGAGACCGCGCAACGGATGCTTAAAACCGGCGATGTGCTAAAGACACAGGGTGTTCCCGCTGCGGTGGCGACGCTGCGAGCCGCGCGGTTTTTCGACCATTCGGAATTGCGGAAGCTGGCGGAAGAGGCAGAGGCGGTTTACTTCCGGCTGGAGGCGATGCTGGCCGGGAAGCACACTACTTAAGCCGATAAAGCGCAACGCCGCTGAACCGCCGCCACAGCATATAGCGCGCGGTGAGTGCCTGGTCGAGTTCCGCGTAAACCGCGTGGTCGATAGCGCGAGGCGGGGAAGCGCGGCGGATGATGAACTGCGGATTGGTGTTGAGAATGCGCGCGACCTCCGCTTGCGCGTTCACTCCGGCCACATAATCGAGCGCAACCCCCGTGAGTTCCGATGGCAGCACGTAGCGCGTCGGCGGATTGGTGCTGGTCAGCGCATAAATTATCGGCTGGCTGTCGAAGACGTAGAGACTTTGCGGATGCTGCGTGTTGAGCGCGGCGGCGATTTCGCGTGGGATATCCGGACCTGAGGCGGCTTGCAAAGCGGTTTTCGCGGCCCAGGCGGGCAGAGCGAGCAGCACCAGAACAAAGATGGTCCGGTAGCGCGGCAGTTTTGCGAACCAGACGCCCGAGATGACGCATAGCACCGGCAGCACTTGCAAAAAATAATGATCATAGAAGGATTTTGCGGAGATTGTTCCCAGCATTGCGCCCAACAGCCACACCGCCAGAAAAATCTCCGTAGCACGGCGTTTGAACAATGCCCAACCGATCATGCCGATGCCGGCGGCATATAATGGCCCCCAGCGCCACAGTTGCGTATGCAAAGCGTAGCTGAACGCGGCGGCGGTGAATGGCGCGCCCGCGCGGCGGAAGTTGGAGAAGATGCTGCATTCGAGCCACAGACCGAATTTCCCCGCTAATGCGTACATCACTGCCACAAGTGCCAGCGGAATCGCAGCCCCCACAACTACGGCAATGCCGGAGGCCAAATTCCGCCTGCGATACATGAAAAGGCAGAGGATCACCGGCGCCTCGAACACCGCGACATATTTCACCATGAAGGCAGCGCCGATCAGCAGCCCCACAACCAGGCCGGATTCCGTTGCCAGCGCCGCCCAGACCGCAAGGGCGGTAAAGCTGGCCATGAATAATTCGGTATTGGCGGAAAGCCCATCGTTGCTGAGCGAACACAGCACCAGGGCCACGCCCGCGAGCCAGGCGGCGGCGCGGCTGGCGCTGAGAATTTCCGTGATTTTGAACACGCTGAACGCAAGGAGCGCCACGGAGCAGATGGTGGCGAGCCGGATGGCGAAAACATGCACGCCGAAAACCGCCTGGAACGCTGCGAAGATTGCGTAAATGCCGATGGGCTTGTTGTCCCAGATGGTGGTGTAGGGCAGATGGCCTTGGGCCCAGGCGCGGGCCATGAGAAAATACACGCTCTCATCCCAGTCCAGCACCGAGCGGGACATTACGGACAGGCGGGTGAGCAGCGCACTGCCAAAAAACACCAGCGCGATGGCGGGGGAGCGAAGCGTCACCCAGGCGTGATTGCAGGCAGAACCGGATTTGTCCATGTTTCGCCGATGAAGCCAGTATTTATCGGCGCGGAGATTTACCGGCTGGAGGTTTTCGCGCCGCCGCATCCACTCGCCATGCCCCGTGCCATGCTGGTGAAAGACCTATGTGCGGCCTGCGGCTGGCTGGGGGAGACGCAATACGCCGAGGCCGCCATGGCCAGCGTAGCGGAACTCACGCGCTTCCATGACCCGGATTATATCGCCGCGTTGATGCGCGCCGAGGCCGAGCAGGATTTGCCCACGGCGTTGCGGGAAAAATATCGGATCGGCGCAGATGCCAACGTAATCCACAAGGCGGTGTTCCGCCGCCCCGCGACCTCCGTAGGCGGGGCGCTGCTGGCGGCGGAATTGCTGGCGCAGGGGGTGCCGGTTCAAGCGCCGGGTGTCGGCAACCACCACGGCCAGCCGGCGCGGGCTTCCGGCTTTTGCTTCGTCAACGATATTGCGTTGCTGATTTTGCGCCTGCGCGATCTGGGCCTGCACCGCATCGCCTATCTGGATTTCGACGCGCACCATGGCGATGGGGTCGAAGCGGCGTTTGCCACCGGCCCGGACGTGATGACGCTTTCGGTGCATGAGGCGGGGCGCTGGCCGCGCACCGGGCTTGGGCATGACCCGGACCGCGCGGTTTATAATTTTCCGGTCCCGCCGGGCTTCAACGATTCGGAGTTTTCCTATCTGCTCAATGCCGCGATCTTGCCTTTACTGCGGCGCTTCGAGCCGGAGGTCGTTCTCCTCCTGCCCGGCGCGGATGCGCTGGCGGATGATGCCATGTCCCGGCTCAGCCTCTCCAATAATACGATATGGGAAGGGTTAAGGAATGTGCGGCCCTTCGCACCCAGGCTGGCGGTGCTGGGCGGTGGCGGCTACAATCCGTATGCGCTGGCGCGGTGCTGGGCGGGAATCTGGGCGATTTTGAATGATCGGGCGTTACCTGAGCGATTGGCCTCCGAGGCCCAGGCCGTCTTGCGTGAGGTACAACATTTCCGGCATCTGAACCGCGCGGTGCCGGAGCATTGGGTTGGGACGCTGGTGGATGCGCCGTTGCCGGGCGTGGTGCGGGATGAGATTAAGCGAATGGGGGATGTATGAAGGTTTTTGGATACGCGGCGGCGCTGGCTTTGCTTTTTGCGGGTGCTGCGAGCGCGCAGGATGTCACCTCCACCGGCCCGCAGCCCAAGCTTCCAACCGAGCCGCTGACGATCATCTCCGATAGCGGCAAGGCGGTCCATTTCAGCGTTGAGCTGCCGGTGACTGAGCAGCAGCAGGACACGGGTGAGATGTTCCGCACCTCCATCCCCGCCGATACGGGGATGCTGTTCGTCTGGCCGCAGCCGCAGGTGGCGCGCATGTGGATGGAAAACTGCCCGGTGCCGGAGGACATGGTTTTCATCGGCACGGACGGGAAGATTAAGTCCATTGCAGAGAATACGGTGCCAGAAAGCTTGGCCACAATCTCCAGCGGGGTGCCGATTGCGGCGACGTTGGAGCTGCAAGGTGGCCTCACCGCGGCGGATGGGATCAGCGTCGGCGATAAGGTCATTGCCAAGCAGTTTGGCGGCGGCTAAGCGAGAGCCTCATTGGTTTTCGGGGCGTGGCGCAGCCTGGTAGCGCGCTTGTTTTGGGTACAAGAGGCCCCCGGTTCGAATCCGGGCGCCCCGACCATTGGATAAGAGGATTATGGTTCATGCGCGCCCGTA
The DNA here is from genome assembly GCA_965276685.1 of Acidocella sp. Classification (GTDB taxonomy): domain Bacteria; phylum Pseudomonadota; class Alphaproteobacteria; order Acetobacterales; family Acetobacteraceae; genus Acidocella. Next base: position 2,637,817 of record OZ255623.1, on the reverse strand, counting down.
TTTTTCTGCCGCCGAAATCCGCCATGCAGTCCGGCACCGCCGGGACGCATCGCTGGGTGCTGGAGTACGAGCCGGAGACGCAGAAGATACGTGACCCGTTGATGGGCTGGACCGGCAGCAACGACATGCGCCAGCAGATTCGCATGAGCTTCGACACGCGTGAGGCGGCCCTTGCCTATGCCGAGGCGCATGGCATTCCCTACGACCTCGAAATTCAGCCCGCGCGCGTGAGACGCCCAAAAGCCTATGCCGATAACTTCCGCGCCGACCGCAAGGAAAACTGGACACACTAACCTATTGCGCCCTTAGCTCAGCTGGATAGAGCACGAGACTTCTAATCTTGAGGCCGATGGTTCGACTCCATCAGGGCGCGCCAGGGTTTTTGTTTTTCGTTGTTTGCTGCGTGCCCAAAAAGTTTTGCTGCGTGCCCAAAAAGGCCAAATTTGTAAACTTTCCACGTAATTGCTTTGCCATTACCGGCGGATTGCTTTACGATCACTATAAAAATCGATCTTCTGACTTGGGTAGAGGAAATTTTTGCGATGGAAAAAATCCGATATAGCGCGACGGCTTTTTTTGCATTCGGCTTTGCAATCAGCCCCTTATGGCTTGGGTTTTCGGCGAAGGCCTCGCCGGAGCCAAATTTTTCCGTCAACACGCCTGTGCATCTTATCGCCGCGAACCCAAGCGGGAAAGCTGTTCTCGATCGCGATATTCCAGCTTTGATGGCCAGCAGAAGCTACTCGCTGTGCGATGATATGTCGCTTGCCCAAATTGCTTCGGTTTCAGGCGGCCGCTTTACGACAGCTAAGCTCAACCGGCTCGAAGGTGATCTCGCCAAAATATCTGTCCGATAGAAGTTTGGGTTGCTTGACGTTTTAAAAAATCCCGGCGCGCCGATGTTTGTGCGTTCCGCTTAGCCGCTTCAACGTATTTTTCAGCCTAACGTCCCGTTTCCGCGCGGCACGTAATAACAAAGTTTGACATTTTGCACTTTTAGTCATATTATCCAAGCTAAAGTGCCAAAGAAACAAGAGTTATTGTCGGGTTAGGAGCGAGAAGGTGCACTATTTGTATAATTGCTGGTACATGGCCGGCTGGGCCGATGAGCTGCCTGAAGGCGGCATTCTGGCGCGGCGCTTGCTGGACATACCTGTCGCATTATTCCGGGACCAAACCGGCACCCCAAAGGCCGTATTGGACCGATGCCCGCATCGGTTTGCGCCGCTCAGCATGGGAAAGGTCTCGGAAGGCGCATTGGTTTGCGGGTATCATGGCCTGGCGTTTGGCGGAGACGGCAAATGCGCGGCGAACCCGCACGGGCCGGTCGTACCGGCGCTTAAAGTAGATGCCTATCCGATGCGGGAGGCGTTCCGGGCGCTCTGGATCTGGCTTGGCGATCCCGCTTTGGCCAGCAGTACGCCTCTGCCGGAGTTGAATTTTCTTGCCGATGCGCCGGAGACCGCCTTCAGCAGCGGCTATTTGCGGGGCAATGGCAATTACCAGCTATATGTCGATAACATTCTGGATTTAACGCATGTGGATTATCTGCATCCCACCACATTGGGCGGTGGGGTGATTACACGTACAAAGCTTGAAGTGTATCAGGACGGCGCCAGCGTTTCGATCCAATGGCACCCGATGAACGAGACCCCTTCGCCGCTTCAGGCTTCGTTGTTCAACAGCCCCGGTCAGCGCATTGATTCCTGGACGGAAGTAACCTGGTATCCGCCAGCCATTATGAAACTGATAAGCGGTGCAGTCCCCGCCGGAACGCCGCGTTCGGCAGGTGGGAATGTACTAAATGTGCATATCATGACGCCGGAGACCGCGGGCACTACGCATTATTTTTTCGCCTCCGCGCGGGATTTTGCGATGGATGATGTTGCGGTCAACCAGCGTTTTGCGGAAGTCCGGAATCACATCTTTTCAACGGAGGATGGCCCGATGATCACCGCGCAGAACGCGCGGATGGAAGGTGCGGAATTCTGGTCGTTAAAGCCGGTGCTTTTGCCAATCGACAAAGGCGCGGTGCTGGTCCGCCGGACGCTTGAGAAATTGATCGCGGAAGAGCAAGCGCTTGTGCAAGCCGATGCCTGACAAAGCCAGTGTTTTAAGCATCGTTCCACGCAAGCGCGATACTACCCGCGCGGCCCTTCTCGTGGCCGGTGAAAAATTGATGTCCGCGCGTTGGGCTGGCTCTGTTTCGATTGACGACATTGTTGCGGAAGCGGGCGTTTCAAAGGGAAGTTTTTATAATCATTTCACCGATAAAGAGGCTCTGCACCAGGAAATTGTGAAAACGGTGCGTGTGGCGCTACGGGAGCAGATTCTGTTAGAAACAAAGGATGTGGATGACCCCGCGCGGCGCGTGGCGCGGGGCTGTTGTATCTCATTTCGTTACTTCCTCGAATATCCTTCCCGGATTGGTTTTTTAATGGAAAGCCTGGCGCCGCATCGTGGACCGGATCGCATCGATCAAGGCATTGTGGGTTTCGTCAGCGACGGCATCAAATGCGGCCGGTTTTTGCTTGCAACCGTGGAAAGCGGCGTCATGCTCATGCATGGTCTGACCGTCGCGGGGCAGCTTCATGGCATCGCCGGCATGGATTCATTCTCGGTGATCGCTCGCGTTCAGCAATTATCGGCATTATTGCTGCGGGCATTGGGTCTTCAGCTTGCGGAGGCTGACCAGATCGCGGCTCAGGAAACCGATTTTGTGATCCGCCGGTATTTTGACAGTGTAACTTAAACAGCAGCCTGTCTTACTTCCGCCTTGCCCGGTAGAGCGAAATATTATGTATCTGCATCGCGAAATTATCGGCGAACACATGCCCACCATTCCCCGTCGCGACAAAATATAGTGCCTTGCTCGATGCCGGATGCAGCACGGCCTCAATCGCTGCAGTTCCTGGCGAGCAGATAGGGCCGGGCGGCAGGCCCGCGTGCACATAAGTATTGTAGGGCGACGGATCGCCCAGCTCCGCCCGGCTGATCGCCGCTCCGCCCGAGGTCTGCCCACCGCTTGCGGCAAAAAGCACGGTCGGGTCGGCCTGCAATTTCATGCCCATTGCCAGGCGGTTTTCATACACCGCGGCAATCTCCGGCAGTTCAGCCGCGACCGGGCTTTCCTGCTGCACGATAGAAGCCAGGACCAAAGCCTGCTGCGGCGTGGCAAGCGGGAGGGCCGGGTCTCGCGCGGCCCAAGCCGGCGCCAAAGCCTTGCTCATGGCCTTCTCAGCACGCGCGAGAATCGCGGCTCGGCTTGTTCCCAGCGTGTAGTCATAGGTCTGCGGCAACACCGCGCCATTCAGCGGCGCGGCCACGCTGCCGGAGGCAGCCGGGGCGGTGTTCAGGATTTTCTCGATTTGCGTCCCGGTCAGCCCTTCAGGGATCGTGACGTGATGTTGTACCGGCAGGCCGTGCCGCAGGATGGCAAAAATTTCCGTGATGCTGGCGCGCGCGGGAATGATGAATTCTCCCGCATGGAGCGGCCCTTGCTTGCGTGTTGCCCAGGCGGTGATGCGGAACACGAGCGGATAACGGATCACCCCGTTGCGGTTTAGCACTGTCGCGGCCTTTTTGGTGCCGCCCGATGGCACGACAACATCGCGCGTGGCTGAAAGCGGCCCTGGCGAATAAAAACTCTGGAGCACCGCCATGTCGCCGAGGCGGATCGTCACCAGCGCCGCCACCAGTAGCAGGACAAGCCTGCCCCGCCATGCAAGCAAACGGTTCAGGCGGCTCGCTTGAACAGGATAGAGGCGTTGGTGCCCCCGAATCCGAAGCTGTTGGAGAGCACGGCGTCGATCTTGCGCTCCTGCGCGGTCAGCGCCACGCGGTCGATCACGCTCTCGCGGCTCGGCTCGGCCAAATTGAGCGTCGGCGGTGCGACGCCATCCCGGATCGCCAGGATCGAGAAAATCGCCTCGATGGCACCGGCAGCGCCCAGCAGATGCCCGGTCGCGGATTTCGTTGAGGACATGGCAAGCCCCTTGGCGGAATCCCCAAACATGTTTTCGACCGCTTCCAGCTCCAGATCATCGCCCATCGGCGTGGAGGTGCCATGCGCGTTCACGTACTGGATGTCCGCCGGGGTCAACCCGCCGGATTTGAACGCCGCCTTCATGGCGCGGAACGCCCCGTCATGGTGCTCAGCGGGGGCGGTGATATGGTGTGCGTCGCCGGACATGCCGTAGCCGCCAATTTCCGCGTAGATCTTTGCGCCGCGCGCCTTGGCATGTTCGTATTCTTCCAGAACAACGACTCCGGCGCCTTCGCCCATCACGAAGCCGTCCCTGTCCTTGTCCCAAGGGCGGGAGGCTTCGGCTGGCCGGTCGTTGAACCCGGTGGAGAGCGCGCGGGCCGCGCAGAACCCGGCGATCCCCAGCGGGTTCACTGCCGCTTCCGCGCCACCCGCCACCATCACATCCGCATCGCCGAAGCCGATGAGGCGCGCGGCGTCGCCGATCGCGTGGACACCCGTCGCGCAGGCGGTCACGGCGGAATGGTTCGGGCCTTTCAGCCCGTATTTAATCGAGACCTGACCCGAGATCAGGTTGATCAACGCCGAGGGGATGAAGAACGGCGAAAGCCGTTTGGCGCGGCCCTCGTGCACATTGATCGACGCCTCATAGATCGTTTGCAGCCCGCCGATGCCGGAGCCGATCATCACGCCGCTGGCGTATTTTTGTTCCTCGGTTTCCGGCACCCAGCCGGAATCGGCCATCGCCTGCGCCGCGGCTACAATCCCCAGATGGATGAACCGGTCCATCTTTTTCAGCTCTTTAACCGGTATCCATTCGGAGAGATCAAGCCCGCCATCGGCTGCCACCCCGGCGGGAACCTGGCCCGCGATCTTCGCGGTCAGCTCCGTGGTGTCGAAGGATTGAATGGCGGTGATCCCGGATTTCCCGTTGATCAGCCGCTTCCACACATGGTCAACGCCAACCCCAAGCGGGCTGACGATTCCCATCCCCGTTACGACAACACGGCGCATTTCAACTCCTGAAGCTGGCTGGTCGCAAAGCTGGTTATTCGGCTTTTTGCTTCTCGATATACTCGATCGCATCCTTCACGGTCGTGATCTTTTCCGCCGCGTCTTCCGGAATTTCTACGCCGAAAGCTTCCTCAAACGCCATCACGAGTTCCACCGTATCCAGCGAGTCGGCGCCGAGGTCGTCGATGAAAGAGGCTTCCGGCGTTACCTTGCCCTCGTCAACGCCGAGATGCTCGACAACAATTTTCTTAACCTTGTCGGCGATTTCGCTCATTTAGATTCACTTTCCTGCATCTGGTTTCGGTGGTAGAAATTGTCGCTGATCTTTAAGCATCGCGGCGCTTAGCATGGTTTTTTGCGCCGCGCCAACAGGGCTAGAGCATAGCCATCCCGCCGTTTATATGGAGCGTGGCACCCGTCACCCAAGCGGCTTCCTCCGCCGCCAGATAAACCACCGCCGCGGCGATGTCCGCCGGCAGGCCGAGCCGCCCCAATGGGATTTTCTCCGCCAGCGCGCTTTTTTGCGTATCGCTCAGCGCATCGGTCATGGCGGTGCTGATGAAGCCGGGGGCCACAAGGTTCACCGTGATCCCGCGCGAGGCAACCTCCTGCGCGAGCGCCTTGGTCAGGCCGATCAGCCCGGCCTTGGCTGCGGCGTAATTCGCCTGGCCCGCATTGCCCGTGCTGCCCACCACGCTGCCGATGTTGATGATCCGGCCGGCCTTGCGCCGCAGCATGAATTTCAGCGCCGCCCGGCTGAGGCGGAAGGGGGCGGCGAGATCGACATCCATTACCTTCGCCCAGTCGGCGTCAGACATCCGCAGCGCCAGACCGTCTTTCGTCAGCCCAGCATTATTCACGAGGATATCGACCTTGCCCATCGCGGCTTCCGCTGCCCCGATCAGTTCTGCCGCCGCCTCTGGCGCCGATAAATCGGCCGGGAGCACGTGTGCCTGCTCGCCAAGCTCCGCCGCCAGCGCGTCCAAAACCTCCCGCCGTGTGCCGGAGAGGCCGACTGCCGCGCCCTGGCCGTGCAGCGCGCGCGCAATCTCGGCGCCAATTCCGCCCGAAGCGCCGGTGACGAGCGCCGTTTTTCCGGTCAGATCGAACATCACAATACTTTCAATAAGGCTTCGATATCCGCCGGTGAACCCGCCGAGGCGGTCGCGGCGTCCGGCGCGATTCGCTTGACCAGTCCCGCCAGCACTTTGCCCGTGCCAAGCTCGATAAAGCTGTTCACGCCCAGCGCCGCCATTTCCTGCACGCTCTCGCGCCAGCGCACGGTCGCCGTCACCTGCTGCACGAGCAGATCGCGGATCTCGCCCGGATCGCTCGCCTTCGCGGCGCTCACATTTGCGACCAGCGGGACAATCGGCGCGCGGGGCGGCGTATTGGCGAAGGCTTCGGCCATCGCGTCCGCGGCGGGCGCCATGAGCGCGCAATGGAAAGGTGCCGAGACTGGCAGCAGCATGGCGCGCTTCACGCCCTTGGCCTTGGCGATCTCTATCGCCCGCTCAACCGCGCCCTTGTGCCCGGAGATCACGACCTGACCCCCGCCGTTATCGTTCGCACAGCCCGCAACTTCTTTTCCGTCCGGCCCAGCTTCCGCCTCGGCGCAGATGTCCCTCGCCACTTCCATCTCGACACCCAAAAGCGCTGCCATCGCGCCTTGCCCGGCCGGCACGGCGCGCTGCATTGCCTGGCCGCGCAGCTTCAGCAGCAAGGCGGTATCGGCGATGGAAAACGCCTCCGCCGCCGCCAGCGCGCTGTATTCGCCAAGCGAATGCCCCGCGACCAGTGCGGCTTTCTCCTTCAGCACGATCCCGCCTTCTGCTTGCAATACCCGCAGCACCGCGAGCGAAACCGCCATTAACGCCGGCTGCGCGTTTTCCGTCAGCGTCAACTCCTCAATCGGCCCCTCGAACATCAGCTTGGAAAGCTTCTGTTTCAGAACCTCGTCCACTTCCTCAAAAACCTGCCGGGCCGGGGCGAAAGCGGCCGCGAGGTCGCGCCCCATGCCAACCGCCTGGCTGCCTTGTCCGGGAAATATAAGGGCGTGAACCGCCATATGTTGCGTCTCCTGTATCGGCGCCGCACGTAGCATGAGGCCCGTCATAGTCAAATGTTAAAGCAATCCCAGCGCGGCGAGGGCCCGGCGCATATCTTCCGGCAGATCGTTATTCGCATTCGCTGCTGTCAGGTCGGGCGGCGCGTCTTCGGGTTTGAGGTAACGCCAGCCCTGAAACGCCTTCACCGGCCTTGTCACCACCCGCACCAAAGCTGGGTCGAGCAGAAGCGCGCAACATTTAGAGCCGTCGTGCGAGCTATCCGGAGTGATCTCCAGCACGCGCTGGCGGAGTGAGACGATGCCGCCGATGACCCAGTAGATCGAACCGCCATTTGCAATTTCTGCCGCCCGCTTCGGCATGTGCCTGGTTTTGTGCCGCAGCGGCGGGTTCGCCACCGCGCGCTCTGCCTGTATTGCCGCGAGATGTGCCCCATCGCGCACCCCGACGGCAAGTTTTGTAAGGTGAATAATCTCGCGCGAGGCTGGTGGAGCGGAGGGGGCCGCGCGCAAAATTAAGGTCTCAGTTCTTAGCTTTATCCACCAGAGCGTTCTTGGAAATCCAAGGCATCATGCCGCGCAACTTGGCGCCCACTTCCTCGATCTGGTGCGCCGCGGTTGCCCGGCGCATCGCTTTGAAGTTCGTCTGGCCGACCTTGTTCTCCAGCATCCAGTCGCGGGTGAAGCGCCCATGCTGAATATCTTTCAGAACCTTCTTCATCTCAACCTTGGTCTCGGGCGTGATGATGCGCGGCCCAGTGACATACTCGCCATATTCCGCGGTGTTGCTGATCGAGTAGTTCATGTTGGCGATGCCGCCTTCGAAGATCAGATCGACGATCAACTTGACCTCGTGCAGACATTCAAAATACGCCATTTCCGGTGCGTAACCGGCTTCCACCAGCGTCTCGAACCCGGCCTTGATGAGTTCCACCACGCCGCCGCACAGCACAGCCTGCTCGCCGAACAGGTCGGTCTCGCATTCTTCCTTGAACGTCGTCTCGATAATGCCCGCGCGGCCGCCGCCATTGGCCGAGGCGTAGGAGAGCGCGATGTCCATCGCATTGCCGGTGGCGTCCTGCGCCACGGCCACCAGGCTCGGCACACCGCCGCCCCGCAGATATTCGCTACGCACCGTGTGGCCGGGGCCTTTCGGCGCGATCATGAACACGTCGATATCCGCGCGCGGCTCGATCAGGTTGAAATGGATGTTCAGCCCATGCGCGAAGGCAAGCGCCGATCCGGGGCGCATGTTCGGCCCCAGATGCTCGCGGTATAAATCGCCCTGGCCCTCATCCGGGGTTAGCACCATCACCACATCGGCCCATTTCGCGGCAGCGCTTGGGTCCATCACCTTCAGCCCGGCACCCTCGGCCTTCGCCGCCGTGGCCGAACCAGGGCGCAGCGCCACGGCCAGCTCCTTCACGCCGCTGTCCTTCAGGTTCAGCGCATGGGCGTGGCCCTGGCTGCCGTAGCCGACGATGGCGACTTTCTTGCTCTTGATGAGATTAACGTCGGCATCCCGGTCGTAATAAACGCGCATGACTCTGGTCCCTGCTTTGCTCTTGGGTAAATACTGGCGGCTCCCCTATTACGTTTCCGCCAGCATGTCACGCTGTTGGGGCAGTCTGGCTGGGTTTCAACTCTGGCAATACTCGGTCAGTTGGCGCGGTTACCCTTGCGTTACCGGCCCAGTTTATTATAATAAACGTTATACAAAGGATTGTTTCATGCTCACGCTCAAACTCACCACCATCGGGTCGTCCACAGGTGTTATCCTGAGCAAGGAAGCAATGGCGCGGCTGAAGGTGCAAAAAGGCGACACGCTTTACCTGACGGAAATGGACGATGGCGGGTATCGCCTAAGCCCTTATGACCCCGACTTTGAGCGGCAGATGCGCCTGGCCGACCAGATCATGCATGATGACCGCGATATATTGAGAGCTTTGGCTAAATAGGCGAGCAGGCTGAATAAATGAGCGCGCCTTGGCGATGGATTTTCGCGCCGCTGATCTATGCGATCCACGATCAGCAATTGTCGGAACATGGGGGCCTGAGTGGCATACGCGACCAGGGCGTTGTTGAATCAGCACTTGCCCGCCCGCGCAACCTTGCCGCCTATGGTGAGCCGGATGCCGTAGCACTTGCCGCGGCCTATGCGTTTGGGCTTGCCCGGAACCATGGTTTTGCCGATGGAAATAAGCGCACGGCCTGGATCGCGGCGCGATTGTTTCTCGCGGACAATGGGGTGCGTCTGGTTTTTGACAAGGCGGAGGCCGTGCGGGTTGTGGAGGAGTTGGCGGCGGGGGGTGTTAGCGAGGAGACGTTTGCGGCATGGTTGAGGGGGAGGGTGGTTATAGGGTAAAAGAACTTAACTATCGTATTATGTATGCCTTCACTATCAAAAACGCTTCAGAACAATCGAGGCTGGTTGGGGACAAAAGTGTTTTCCGTGTTATCGTCCTTCTTATTCTTCGGTATATCTGAGAGCGCTTGTGCGGCTTGAATGTATCCTTCTGCAAATATCTCTAACATCTCAATTTTCCTAACTGCGTTGATCAAAGGCACGTCACGGGCTTTAATTATCTTAAGCACTCGCGGCGAATTAGATCCATTTGCAGAAAAATCTAAGATTTCAAAATCTGCTAATTCGAGATCCGGATCTTCATCAAGAATTTCTTTCACTATCGTTACAAAAAGTGAGAGACGTTCTCCATCAAGAGGATTTGAACGCCAAAAGCTAAACCACGGAAAATGCAGCTTTCCATCAACACCATAAATCATTGGGGTATCAAACGGAACCAGCAGTCCCCGCCCTACGGAATAGTGCCTACGAGCAACTTGTTGAACAAAGGTCGGACGAATACCATCGAAATGCTGCTGAACTAAATTCAATACCCGAAGAAAATCTTCTCTTCGGCCGGACTGCTTCACTGAGCGAGAAATTCCTTTTTCAAGCTCCCTGTAGGGCTGATTGAAAAGCAACATATCGCGCGTCGCACTAAAAAGTGGAAAATAGTTGAAAATCGGTGGGTTTAAGACAAGGCTAACGAGATTTTTTTTAACGTTATTCGAATCGCTTGCCCAATTACGTGCAAGGTGTTGGGCCGAAGGAACGTTGAGAGTTGCCACGCATATCTCGCTTGTTACTGAATGGTGAAAAGTTGAGGAACAGAAGAATAGAATCGGATTATATCATCATTAGCGATCTTCATGCCAGGATTAACTATTCCGGTATGATTCCAAATTTTGTGCCATGGACCTCCTTTAGCATGGCTTAGCTCTACCAAGTCGCTTGCCTTTATCTGGCTGTAGAAATCGGTGACTTTCTCAATTAGTTTTTGTGTGTCGAAATCAAATGAATAGCTAACAACCTTGAGTTGTCCCGTGTCAGGATCTATGCCTGTTGCTCTGCCTTTAATTGGCGTGCGCTCAAAGGCTTTGAATTCGCGATAAATATACGGAAGCACTGGACCGAACTCCCAGGCTTCGAAATTTTGTTTAACTAACGGTCGCTTTAACTCAATCAAAGACCATACGTGACAAAAGTACGCAATTTTTTGAAGGGAAAGGTTTGTGATTTTGCGCCCCCTGCTGTCGCAAAAGTCTAAGATAAAATTAACGAGAGATCGACCGTCATAGCTCATTATCGACTCGTGTGTTCATTCTTTGTTCTTAGCGCAATTTTCTGTGTTAATCAACAAGAATGGTACGCAACCCAGACTGCCGAGTGCGACAGGGGCATCCCGCCCCGTTTCGTTACCAATCGTCTTCACGCCCTGGTAATCGCCGCGACGTTTCCGCGCGAGGCTTTCGCCAGCGGAATAGGGACATCACAAACCAAAACCGTCCGGCTTTGTCATTGTCCCATCACTTCAAAGCTAACCTTGGTCGAAGCATCGGTCGCCCGGCATGACATGTCATATTACGCCGATACTCTTATCGCCTGGTGTTCCATCCGCGCCAGTAGAACCTGAATGATCGGGCCGGTCGTGATCGTTGTTACCACCGCCATGAAGACGAGCATGGTAAAGACCTTTTGCGGCAGAAATCCGAGATCGAACCCGACGTTCAGCACGATGAGCTCCATCAACCCTCTCGTGTTCATCAGCGATCCAAGCAACGCCGATTGCAGATGAGAAAAACCGGAGAGACGCCCCGCGAAATACACTGGTACGATCTTACCAAAGATGGCGACCGCGCAAAGGAAACCGAGCCATCCGAAGTCGGCCGTTGAAAGCCCGAACAGGTTTGTCCGCAAGCCCGTGAAGGTGAAGAAAACGGGCAGGAAAAACACCAGGACAAACTGCCCCACCTGCTGACGCCACGCTTCAACGAAATTCTCATTCCGGTGAAACAGCAAACCCGCCGCGAAGCCGCCGAAGATCGTAAAAATCTCAATCCTGTTGGTATAAAGCCCGAGCGCGAAGACAAGGCAGATCACAAAGGCCATCAGATTTGGATGCAGATGGCCTGAGCGCGGTGGAAATTTCCGCAACAGGAAACCCACAAGCGGCCACATTATAAGGCGCAAGACCAGTATGCCAATCACGAGCGCGCCAATCCTCCAGCCGATGAAGGCGAAGGAGAATCGCATGGTTGCGTAAGCGGAAACACCGGCGAGGAGTAGCCAGCCCGTGACATCGTTGATCGCAGCAGCGGAAATCGCAATCACACCAACCGGGTCGCGCGTCAGGCCGAACTCACGGAGAATCCTGCCCAATATTGGTACGGCGGTGATGGCGACGGCGACACCGCAAAACAGGCTATAGACCATCGGGTTGATACCATGCGCGAGAGATGCAGCGGAGAAATGACCAAAACCAAAACCCGCGATGAAAGGCACAATGACTGAAGCAAAAGCCACGGATATCGTTGCGGCGGCAAATCTTCCGCTGCGAAGCTGGCCGAACGCGAATTCGGTGCCGATCTCGAACATCAGCAGGATCAACCCAACCTGGCTGATGATGGTTATTGGCAGGGCTGGCGTATGGCCAAAGAGTGCTGTCTCGGCATGCGGAAACAGATGCCCGAATAGCGAAGGGCCTAGCAGCAGGCCGGCGACAATCTCACCATTCACGCCCGGCTGGCCGAGTTGGCGCGCCAGGCTATGAAGCAGCCGCGCGGCCGAGATCATGACGATAAGCTGGATCAGGACGGAGGACAGCATGGCCTCCGCCGCGTTGACCGAATTCAAGTTTCTACTCGATCGTCGCTTTACCCCGCGCGATCGCGGCGACGCCGGTGCGCGAGACTTCCGCCAGCCCGATGGGGCGCATCAAATCCAGAAACGCATCCAGCTTGTCGGTCGCTCCGGTCAGCTCGAAGATAAAGCTTTCGGTCGAAGCGTCGATCACGCGAGCGCGGAACGCATCGGCGAGGCGCAGCGCCTCCTGCCGCGCATCGCCCGTGCCGACCACTTTGATCAGCGCCAGCTCGCGGGCGAGATGCGGGCCTTCGTTGCTCAAATCCTGCACCCGATACACCGGCACCAGCCGGCCGAGCTGCGCCTTTATTTGCTCGATCACCATTTCGGTTCCCGAGGTAACGACCGTGATACGGCTCTTGCGGAGGTCGCGCTCCACGGGTGCCACCGTCAGGCTGTCAATATTATAGCCCCGGCCGGAGAATAGCCCGATAACCCGCGCCAGCACCCCAGCCTCGTTCTCCACCAGCACCGAGATGGTGGCGGAACGCATTTCTGTCCCGGCCATTATACCAGCACCAAACCTTCGTCGGTGACGGATTTTCCGGTGTAACCGCCGCTGTCGGGCACATGCTCCGGCCCCAGCAGCATCTCGTTATGCGCGGCGCCGGAGGGGATCATCGGGTACACGTTCTCCTTCTGCTCGATGCAGATATCCGCGATCACCGGCTGGTCGGTCGCCAGCATCTCGGCGATGACGCGGTCGAGGTCATCCACCTTTTCCGCACGCAGCCCAACGGCGTGGAAGCTCTCCGCCAGCTTCACGAAATCCGGCAGGGCGGCGGAGTAACTCTCCGAATAGCGGTTGCCGTGCAGCAATTCCTGCCATTGCCGCACCATGCCCATGTATTCGTTGTTCAGAATAAAAATCTTCACCGGCAGGCGGTACTGCGCCAGCGTGCCCATTTCCTGGATATTCATCAAAATGCTGGCCTCGCCTGCAATATCGATGACCAGCGCATCCGGGTGCGCGACCTGCACGCCCATCGCGGCGGGCAGGCCATAGCCCATGGTGCCCAGCCCGCCGGAGGTCATCCAGCGGTTCGGCTGATCGAATTTGAAATGCTGGGCCGCCCACATCTGGTGCTGCCCGACCTCGGTGGTGATGTAGGTCTCGCGCCCAAGCGTGGCTTTATACAGTTGCTGGATGGCGTATTGCGGCTTGATGATGCTGCCTGGGTCGCGGTTTTGGCGGAAGCGCAGCGACTCCTTGGCGCGCCAGCCGTCAATCTGCCGCCACCATGTGGCCAGCGCCTCGCGGTTTTGCTTCGCGGCGTCCTTTTTCCAGGCGGCAATCAGCGCCTGCAACGTCTCCGCCGCATCGCCGATAATCGCGACATCCACCGCCACGGATTTGTTGATGCTGGACGGATCGATATCGGTATGAATTTTTTTGGAGCTCGGCGAAAAAGCGTTCAGCCGCCCGGTTACGCGGTCGTCGAACCGCGCGCCGAGATTCAGCATCACATCGGCGCCATGCATGGCGATATTCGCCTCGTAGGTGCCATGCATTCCCAACATGCCAAGGAATTGCGGATCGGACGCCGGATATGCGCCGAGGCCCATCAGCGTCGAGGTGCAGGGAAAACCGGTGAGGCGCACGAATTCCCGCAGCAATTCGCTGGCTTCCGGCCCAGCGTTGATAACGCCGCCGCCGGTATAGACAATCGGGCGCTCGCTGCGCTTGAGCAGCGCAATCGCCTCGGCGATCTTTGCCGGGTCCGGGCTGGTTCGCGGCCGGTAGCTGCGGTGCGGCGCGGCGCTCGGCTCATGGTACGGCGCGGGGTGGATCAGAATATCCTTCGGCAGATCGACCAGCACGGGGCCGGGGCGGCCCGTGCGCGCGACATGAAACGCCTCGTGCACAACGCGGGAAAGATCCTCCGAGCGCTTCACCAGGTAATTATGCTTGGTCGCGTGGCGGGTGATGCCGGTGGTGTCGGCCTCCTGGAAGGCGTCGTTGCCGATGAGATGCGTTGGCACCTGGCCGGAAAGGCAGACAATGGGGATGCTGTCCATCAACGCATCCACCAAGCCCGTAACGGTGTTGGTGGCACCGGGGCCGGAGGTGACGAGCACCACGCCGACCTTGCCGGTCGAGCGCGCATAGCCTTCCGCCGCATGAACCGCTGCCTGCTCGTGGCGCACCAGAATGTGCCGGATTTCGTTCTGCTGAAACAGCGCATCGTAGATCGGCAGGACCGAGCCGCCCGGATAGCCGAAAATGACATCGGCCCCCTGTGCCTTGAGCGCCCGGAGCAAGGCCTCCGCGCCGGATTTCATCACCTCAGCCGACATGATCGTGCCATCCATAGCTTTTCCGCCAAACGTTAAAGCGCCATGGGTAACGCGCCCGGCGGCGAGGGTCAACCAGCCGCATTAATAAAATTAATAAAATTTCGGGTGTAACTTTCCGAAAATTGCGTGAAATGCGGTATTCTTGATCGTATTATTTGCATATCAGGCTTGCTGACGAGCTGCTGGTGGTTGAACCAAGTCATCTGCCGCTTGGTATATTGGCTGGTGGCGAGCACGGCGCGCTCAGCCGCAGCATCCAGGGCGATCTCCCCTCGCAAATAAGCGCTTAATTCCGGCACGCCATGCGCGCGCAGCAGCGGCAGGCTGGCATCCAGCCCCAGCGCGAGCAAATCCCGCACTTCATCCACCGCGCCTGCTGCCAGCATCGCGGCGAAGCGCGTGGCGATGGCCTGCCGCAAGTCCTCGCGCGGCGGGTCCAGCAGAAGCATTTTGCATCGCCAGCCGGTGAGGCGTTGCAATGGTTGCGCCTGCCAGAACGCGAGCCCTTTTCCGGTGCCCAGCAGCACCTCATAGGCCCTGGCGATCCGCTGGCTGTCGTTGGGTTTCAGTTTTGACGCCGTTTCCGCGTCCAGCCGCGCGTGCAGCGCCGGGGCGCCGATTTTCGTCAGCAGTTCCCGGGCGGTGGCTCTGGCCTCCGTCCCGGGGTCGGGAATCTTCGCAATGCCGTTGATCAGTGCCGAGAAGTACATCCCCGTGCCGCCGCAGAGGATCGGGGTTTCGCAAGCGTTTAGCTCGGCCAGCGCCGCCGCGCGCCACCACGCCGCATTCGCGGGTTCCGCCGCCGCGCGAACGCCATACAGCCGGTGCGGTGCCAAAGCCTCATCGGCGGGAGAGGGCCGCGCCGTGACCACGCGCAATTCGCGGTAGCATTGCATGGCGTCGGCATTAATAATCGTGCCGCCCAGCGCACGCGCCAACCCAACAGCCAGCGCCGATTTCCCGCTTGCGGTCGGGCCCGCAATAATGAGGAGAGTTGCCCGCCCCCCGCGCTTCGTCCTACCAGTCTCGTCCATGTCTCATATCGTCATTCTCGTCGCCAACAGGCAAGCCGCTCCCCTTTCTGAAGCCGATGCGGCGCGGGCAAAGGATTTCTGTTCCGGCCAGCATTTGAGCTGGCTCGCCCCAGCCCAGGCGGCGGAATTCATCGTAAAAAACCCGCCGGACATCGCGCAGCTAAAGTCGGTGCTGGAGCACAGAGCCCTCGATGTTTTCGTCACCAAATTCCGAGGGCGGCGCAAGGCGGTGCTGCTGGCGGATATGGACAGCACGATCGTGACGACCGAAACGCTGGACGAAATCGCCGCCTATGCCGGGATAAAGGACAAAATCGCGGCGATCACTCAGCGTTCGATGAACGGCGAGCTGGATTTCGCCGGCGCGCTAAGAGAGCGGGTGGCGATGCTAAAGGGGCTGGAGCTTTCCGCGCTTGAGCGGACCTGGAGTGCTACCGAATATTGCCCAGGCGCGCGCACCCTCATCGCCACCATGCGCTATTTCGGCGCCACAACGGCGCTGGTCTCAGGCGGGTTCACCTTCTTCACCGCCCGCGTGGCGGCGGAGCTGGGGTTCGACATCCACCGCTCCAACACGCTGCGGGACAACGGCTCGCAGCTAACGGGAGAGGTGAGCGAGCCGATCTTCGATAAGGATTCCAAGCTCGCCGCGCTGCACGAGCTGGCGGAAAAACGCGGCGTGAAGCTATCCGCAACCATGGCAGTTGGCGATGGCGCCAACGATCTTGCCATGCTGGGCGCGGCGGGGCTGGGCATCGCCTATTATGCCAAGCCCATCGTCGCCGCCCAGGTGCAGAACCGCATTGAGCACACGGATCTTACGTCGCTACTTTTCGCGCAAGGTTATCCTGCAAGCGCGTTTAAGACCCGCTAACGCCCGTAACGCGTCAGCGTCGCGCGCAGCGGATTGGCGCCGGGGTTGGAGCCACGCAGCGCCACGACAATGTCACGCGCGTCGAGTGGCGCGCCGTAATACGCTTGGTCGGTCCCGGTATCGTTGGAGAGGATCGAGCCTTGCAGCGAAATGCCGCCATAAAGCCCTTGGGTGCGGGAGAAGGTGACGATGTCCGCATCGAGTGCCGTGGACATCGAGCCATTCAGGTTCGCGCCAATCGTTGCCACGGTCAGCCCGGCGTCGGCGCCGAATTTAAACTGGCTGTTCAGCACCGCATTCAGACCGCCAGAGGTCATGATGAACATCATTACCTGCGCGTTCTGCACCCCGGCCTGGAAGCCGAAGCTGCCGCTGCCCAGCGTGTAGAATGCGGGGTTGGACCAGCCGCCGCTGGCGTCGCGCGCCACCATGACGCAACCGCCGCCCTCGCCGCCGATGATAAACCCGGCGCGGAAAATATTCGGGCAAACCACGACCGCGCGCGCTTTGCGAAGCACGGTATCGAAGTTATTGCCGCCAGTCCCGCCTAGCACGCTCTCAATCGAAAGGGTGGCGCTGTCCACCAGATGCTGTGGCGAATCCGCGACGGCCGCGACAGGCACTCCGAGTGAAGCCACTAAAAAGGAGGCGGCGAGCAGCAGACGTTTCATGGAAGGACTCCTTGAGATTGTTTAAAACCGTTCTGTGGCCCAGTACTTGATACCTCAGAACTCGTTTCGCAAGCCAAAGTGGAGAGATGTTCATTAATCGATAAAATCCGCCAGCCGTGTTCATGGTGGTCCAGCCGCGTCAGGGAAATATTATCGATTTGCAGGCATAGCGCCTGATGCGCGGTGAGCCCCAGCGCGTGGGCGCAGGCGGCGCGGATCGCCCCGCCGTGGGAGACGATGATCGTATCCCGGCCGGTGGCGCTGCCGAGCAGGCCATCTAGCCCGGCGCCGACCCGGCTTATCATCGTCTCGAAACTCTCGCCGCCCGGCGGCGTCTCCGCGGCATGGATCGGCCAGAACGGGTGCCGCTCGGCTGCGCCGCGCTTATCGAAGCCGGAAATCGGCATCCCCTGATATTCTCCGAAATCCTGCTCGATGAACGCCGCGTCGATCAGCGGTGTTTGCGCCGGATAACCCGCGCGGATCAGCGCCGCGGCCGTATGCTGGGTACGGGAGAGCGGCGTGCAGACCAGCCGGGCCGGGCGGGGCAGGCAGGCCGCAAGGGCGGCGTAACGGCTCGCCTGCGCTGCCATGGTGGCATCGCAAATCGGCACGTCGTCGCAGCCGTAAAGATAGGTAAGCGCGGACGCATCGACCAAGGCGTGACGGATGAGCCAGAAGCGATGCTGCAAATCTATTCCCCGATTGAAATGAGCGCGCCCCGGATGCGCGCGGCGCGGAATTCCCCGCTGAACACGAAAATGGCGGCCGCCATCCAGATGACGTTCAAGCCCGCCGCCTGCCACAAATTCGCCCAGTCCGCCGCATGGTGCAGCAATGCGCCGCGCATTCCGGCGAAGACATGTTCCGCGGGCAGCGCCTGCGCTACGGGGGCGAGCCAGTAGGGCAGGGCGCTCACCGGGTAGAACACGCAGGCTACCGGCGTGATGCCGAAGGCGATGGTCCAAGCCAAAGCTTCCGCGCCCGCACCGTAACGGAATAACAAAGACACAATCCCAAGCGCGATCCACCAGCCCATGAAGATGAGGTTCAGGAAAAACAGCAGCAGCACCGGCCCCAGCAGCAGGATATTATAATGATAAAGCAGGTAGGCGATGATTGTGGCGGGAACCAGTCCGATGATCGTCCGCATGATGGAGACGGCGATGAGCGAGATTACAAGCTCGCCAGGGCGCAGCGGGCTGACGAATATATGCCCCAGATTGCGTGACCAGATTTCTTCCAGAAAGGTGAAGGTGACACCGATCTGCCCGCGCAATGTCACCTCCCAGAGGAGCACGCCCGCGATGAGCGCGCTGCCCGCCAGCACCGCCGGGCCGGCATGGGAGGTTGCGAAAAATTTGGCGGTGAAGCCCCAGATCAGAATTTCCAGCGTTGGCCAATAAGCGATCTCGACCAGCCGGGGCCAGGAACGGCGATAGACCGCGATATGCCGGTACACCATCCCCCAGATACGGCGCAGCGCGCTCATATCGCCTCGCTCCGCGCGATATGCAGAAACACTTCTTCCATATCGTCGCGCCCATAGCGGGCGATCAGCTCGCCGGGCGTGCCGCGATCGACGATTCTTCCGGTTTTCATCATCAGCACCGTATCGCAGAGCCGCTCGACCTCTGCCATGTTATGCGAGGCGAGCAGGATCGCGGCGTTGTTCTCGCGTGCATAGCGCTCCAGCGTGGTCCGCACGAAATCCCCGGTATCGGGGTCGAGGCTCGCGGTCGGCTCGTCCAGCAATAGCAGGTCCGGCTTGTTGATGAGCGATTTCGCCAGCGCCACGCGGGTCTTCTGCCCGGCGGAAAGCTCCCCCGCCGGGCGCTTGAGCAAGGCGCCAAGGTTGAACTGTTCGGCAAGCTCGGCGATCCGGTGCTTCAGGCGCGGCACATTATAGAGATGCCCGTATACCGTGAGGTTTTCCGCCACCGACAGCCGCGCGGGCAGGGCAATGTAGGGCGAGGAGAAATTCATCCGCGCCAGCGCGGCAAAACGGTCGCGCGCCATGTCGTGCCCCAGCACGGTGATGCGCCCGGAAGTCGGCACCAGCAGCCCGAGCAGCATGGAGATCGTCGTGGTTTTGCCCGCGCCATTGCCGCCGAGCAACCCGACGATGCCGCCGCCCGGCACGCTGAACGAAATATCTTCCACCGCCACGGTATGGGCGTAGCATTTTACGAGATTTTCTACGGCAATGGCATTCATGCCGGTGGGATAAGCCGCGCGGCTGGCAGTGCCAAGAGCAGGCTTATACGTTATGCCGCGCGCATGGACTCATTGGCGCTTTATATTCACTGGCCATTTTGCCTCGCCAAATGCCCGTATTGCGATTTCAATTCCCACGTGCGGGAGAGCATTCCGCAGGCGCGCATTGTGGCGGCATTGCGCCGGGAGCTGGAGGTTGAAGCGGCGCGCACCGGCCCGCGCGAGCTTAGCTCGATTTTCTTCGGCGGCGGCACGCCGAGCCTGCTCGACCCGGAAAATGTTGCGGCAATGATAGATGACGCCAAAGCCGCCTTCAGCTTCGCCGATGATATTGAGGTCACGCTGGAGGCAAACCCGACCAGCATCGAGGCCGGGCGCTTTGCCGCCTATGCCCAGGCGGGGGTGAACCGCGTCTCCATCGGGGTGCAGAGCTTGGACGATGCCGCGCTGCTTTTTTTGGGCCGGGAGCATTCGGCGGGACAGGCCATCGCTGCCATCGAACTCGCGCGCAAAACCTTCCCCCGGCTGTCGTTCGATTTGATTTATGCCCGGCCCGGACAGAGCGAGGCGGAATGGCGGGCAGAGCTGAACACCGCACTCAGCTTGGCGGCGGACCATCTCTCGCTGTACCAGCTCACGATCGAGGAAGGCACGAAGTTCCACACGCTTTATGGGCGCGGTGAATTCGCGCTCCCTGATGAAGAACTGGCGGCCGCACTTTATGACGCCACTGCGGAGGAGGCCGCGCGGTTCGGCCTAGGCGCTTACGAGATTTCCAATTACGCTAGGCCCGGCGGCGAGAGCCGGCATAATCTTAGCTATTGGCGTTACCAGGACTACGCAGGCATCGGCCCCGGCGCGCATGGCAGGCTCACGCTGGATGGGCGGCGGGTTGCCACCTCGCGGCATCGGGCGCCGGAGGCGTGGGCTGAGCTGGTGGAACGCGGCGGCAGCGGCGCCACGCGGGAGGAAGAGATCAGCGTGCAAGACAAGGCGCGCGAGGCGCTACTCATGGGGTTGCGGCTTGCGGAAGGCATCTCGCTTGCCCGGTTTGTGGAGCGAACCGGCAGCGAGCTTATGGACGCCGTCGATCCCACCATTCTGCGCGCCGCCATCGAGGAAGGCTATCTTAACCTCAGCGCTACCCAACTCATCGCCACGGCGGAAGGCCGCAAACGGCTGGACGCATTGCTGCCCGCCCTGGCCCGATAGTATAGCTCCAGGCTTAAAGGAGAGACTTATGCGTTACGTTTCCACCAGGGGCCAGGCACCGGAGCTGGATTTTGCCGGCGTTTTGCTGGCGGGCCTGGCATTGGATGGCGGGCTATACATGCCCCAAAGCTGGCCCCGATTCTCCGCCCCGGAAATGCGGGCGCTGCGGGGCCTGCCCTATGCGGAGCTGGCAGCGCGGGTCATGGCGCCCTTTGTCGGCGGCGCGATCGAATTTAAGGATTTGCAGACGATGTGCCGCCGCGCCTATGCGGGCTTTGTCCATCCCGCCACCGTGCCGCTGGTGCAGCTTGGACCCTCGCTCTACGCGCTGGAATTATTCCACGGTCCCACGCTGGCCTTCAAAGACCTCGCCCTTCAACTCGCCGGCCATCTCTTCGAGCATGTGCTGGCGGCGCGGGACGAGCGGGTCCGCATCATCGGCGCAACGTCTGGGGATACCGGCTCGGCGGCGATCGAGGCGATGGCCGGGCGCAAGAATATCGACATCGCGATTTTGCATCCCGAGGGCAAAACCAGCGAGGTGCAGCGGCGGCAGATGACGACCGTGCTCGCCCCGAACGTGCTGAATATCGCGGTTGCCGGCAATTTCGACGATTGCCAGGATCTGGTGAAAGCGATGTTCGCCGATGCGCCCTTCCGCGCAGAGATGAACCTCTCCGCCGTCAACTCCATCAATTTCGCCCGTATCGCGGCGCAAATCCCGTATTATTTCGCCGCCGCGCTGGCGCTTGGCGCCCCGGACCGGGAGGTCGCCGTCGCGGTGCCCACCGGGAATTTCGGCAACATCCTGGCTGCCTGGGCGGCCAAGCAGATGGGGCTGCCGGTTGGCCGCTTTATCGTCGCCACCAATCATAACGATATTCTGCATCGCTTCCTCACCGCCAACGACATGAGCGTGCAGGGCGTCCAGGAATCGCTTTCGCCTTCCATGGACATCCAGGTCAGCTCGAATTTCGAGCGGCTTTTGTTCGAGTTCCTGCACAGGGACGCAGCCCTCACCGCCGGAACCATGGCGGATTTCCGCGCTACCGGTAGAATGGCCGTTGCCGATGACATCTGGCGGGCGGTGCGCCGCGAGTTCACCGGCTTTAGGCTGGACGACGCCGGAATCCTTGCGGAAATCGCCCGTACCTGGCGCGAGGCGGAATACCTTGCCGACCCGCACACCGCCATCGGCTTGGCGGCGGCACGGGAGGCCGCACCCATAGGCCTGCCGGTGATTGTCGCCGCCACCGCGCATCCGGCGAAGTTCCCGGCCGCGATCGAGCGCGCGGTGGGGAACCGCCCGGCACTACCGCCGCATATGGCGGACCTATATGAGAGAGAAGAGAGATTAACCCGCGCCGCCAACGATCTCACCGAGGTCGAAAGCCTGGTGCGGAATTTTGCGAACAGGAACCGTTGAATGAACGAACAGGTCAAGATCACCACGCTGCCCTCCGGCCTCACGGTCCTCACCGAGCGGATGGAACGGGTGGAGACGGTGTCGTTCGGCGCGTACATTGGCGCCGGAACGCGGCACGAGATGGCGGCGGAAAACGGCGTCGCGCATTTCCTTGAACATATGGCCTTCAAAGGTACCGCATCCCGCTCGGCGGTGGATATTGCGGAGGCGATCGAGAACGTCGGCGGCCATATCAATGCCTATACCTCGCGCGAACAGACCGCTTATTACGTGAAGCTGCTGAAGGAAGACCTTGGCCTCGGCGTCGATATCATCGGCGACATCCTCTGCCATTCCAGCTTCGAGCAGGATGAGCTGGAGCGCGAGCGCGGCGTGATTTTGCAGGAGATCGGCCAGGCCAACGACACGCCGGACGATATCGTGTTCGACCATTTCCAGTCCGCCGCCTATCCGGCGCAGCCGATGGGCAGGCCGGTGCTGGGCACGGAGACGATTATCCGCGGCATGAAGCGCGATGCGCTGCCCGGCTTCATGAACGCGCACTACACGCCGGACAACATGGTCATCGCCGCCTGCGGCAATTTGGAACACGAGCAGGTGACTGACCTCGTGCAACGGTATTTCGCCGACCTGCCGAATGCTGAGCGCGAGGAGCCGATGTCCGCCGACTATACCGGTGGCGAGTACCGGGAGAGCCGCGATCTTGACCAGGCGCATATCGTGCTTGGGTTCGATGCGCCCGCCTATGGCGCGCCGGATTATTACCCTTCCATGCTTCTTTCCACCCTGCTCGGGGGTGGAATGTCGTCGCGGCTATTTCAGGAAATCCGGGAAAAACGTGGCCTGGTCTATTCGATCTACAGCTTCACATCCCCGGCAAAGGATGGCGGCCTGTTCGGCATTTACGCAGGCACGGGTGAGTCCGAGGCGGCGGAGTTGATGCCGGTGACGCTGGAGGAACTCGCCAAGGTCCAGCTCCACATCACAGAAGCTGAACTCAACCGTGCCCGCGCCCAGCTGAAGGCCGGGCTGCTCATGTCGCTGGAATCCACTGGTAGCCGTTGCGAGCAGCTGGCGCGGCAATGGCAGATTTTCGGACGGGTCATTCCGGCTTCCGAAACCGTGGCGAAAATCGAGGCCGTCACCGAGGCCGATATCCGCGCCGCCGCCGCCAAAATTTTCCGTCAGCGCCCCACGCTCGCAACCATCGGCCCTATCGGCCAGGTGCCTAAACTCTCCGCCATCATCGACCGGCTGGCGGCATGAGAGAGGTTTTAGACCAAGCCCAGGCACTGCTGCGCGCCGCCAAGGCCGCCGGGGCGGATGCAACGGAGACGGTGATGAACATTGGCACGTCGATCTCCGTGCAGCGCCGCCTGGGCAAGATTGAGGAGACGGAGCGCGCGGAGGCCCGCGAACTTGGGCTTAAAGTCTTCATCGGCAAGTGCAGCGCCTCGGTCTCCGCCAGCGCCATCGACCCCGCCGCCTTCGCGCGGTTGGCAGAGCAGGCAGTGGCCATGGCCCGCGTGGTTCCGGAAGACCCCTACGCCGAAATCCCCAACGCGCCTGCACCGATGGACGCGGCCTCGCTCGACCTGGACGATGCCGTTGAGCCTGCGATGGACACGCTGATCGCCCGCGCCGCCGCGGCCGAAGACGCAGCAATGGCGGTGCCGGGCATCACCAATTCGGAAGGCGCGTCGGCCTCCTGGTCTCGTAGCTATTTTCTGCGCGCGACCAGCCTGGGATTCACTGGCGCGTATTGGCATTCCTACCATGGCGTTTCCGCCACCGCGATTGCGGGCGCCGGGACCGGAATGCAGCGCGACTATGATTCCTCCTCCGCCGCCCATGGCGCGGATTTGGAAGACCCTGCCTCGCTTGGCCGAAGCGCGGCGGAACGCGCGCTGGCCAGGCTCAACCCCGCCCGGCCTAAAACCGCGAAGCTGCCCGTGATTTTCCACCCCCGCGTGGCGGGCAGTCTGCTCGGGCATCTCTCCTCCGCGATCAACGGCGCTTCCATCGCGCGCGGCACCTCGTTTTTGAAAGACAGCCTCGGCCAGCGAGTTTTCGCGCCGGGGATCAATATTATCGACGATCCACTGCGCGTGCGTGGGCGGCGCTCCCGCCCGTTCGACCGTGAGGGAATGCCTGGTGCCAAGCGGAGTTTTATCGAGGACGGCGTGCTGACCGGCTGGATTCTGGACACGCGTAGCGCCAACCAGCTTGGTCTTAAAACCTCCGGCAATGCGGGGGGCACTAGTAATTTCTACCTGGAAGCCGGTAAAATGACGCCCGCCGAGCTGATGGCGGACATTGGGGAAGGCTTGTTCGTCACCGAGATGATCGGGATGGGCGTGAACGGCATTACCGGCGATTATTCGCGTGGCGCGGCTGGGTTCATGATCCGCAATGGCGCGATTGCCGAGCCGGTGGCGGAGTTTACCATCGCGGACAATCTGCGGGAGATGTTCCTCAACCTCACCCCCGCGAACGACCTCGTGTTCAAACGCGGCACGGACGCGCCGACGTTACGAATCGACGGCATGACGCTGGCGGGCGCATAGACCTTCAAGCTTGCGCCGTCAGCTCCTCCAGGGTCCGGACGACTTTGGCTAGGCTATAGGGTTTGCCGATGAACCGCGCGGGCGGAGCCACGCTGCGCAAACGTGCGGTGAGCTGGTGCGCGTAGCCGGAAGCCACCAGCACCGGCATGGCCGGGTGCTCCCGCCGGACATGCTCCACCAGGTCCAGCCCATCCAGCCTGCCAGGCATCCGCACATCGGTAAACAGCGCATCGACGCCATTCGGTTCCACCAGCAGCTTCAGGGCCTCCTCCGTGTCCCGGGCTTCCAGAACATCAAAGCCAGCGTCCGATAATGCCTCCACTGCGTTGTGGCGCACAAAGTCATCGTCCTCCACGCATAAAATGCGATTGTGCAAATGGTTGCTCATGACTTCCGATTTAGGGTGAATTCGTTTAGAAACGACTAAATTTAAAGCAATTATTGTTCATTTTCGCTAAGCCGGTAAACTTTTGACTAAGATCTGACGGAAAGAGAAAATCCCATGTCGGCACCCTCGCAGCGCTATAATTACGCCATCAACCCCGCGGACATGAACACGGCCGCTGGCAATGTCATGCGCTTTACGGGGGTGGATAAAACGGTCCTGGAACTCGGCGCCGGGCCCGGCTCCATCTCCCGCCCGCTGGCCGAGCTCAACCGCAACCGCATGACAGCGCTGGAATATGACGCGGAAAGTGTCCGGATTTTACGAGAGTTTTGCGAAACCGCCCTACAGGCCGATTTGAATGACCCCAACTGGCCAGCACTTTTGGGGGAAAAGCGGTTCGACGTGATCATCATGGCCGACGTGCTGGAGCATCTTTATAACCCGTGGGAGACGCTGCGGCTGGCCGCCGGGCTGCTGGCCGAGGGCGGCAGCGTCGTCGTCTCGCTTCCCCATGCCGGGCACGCCGTTATCATGGGTTGCCTGATGACCAATGATTTCCAGTATCGCGGGCTGGGGCTGCTCGATAAAACTCATATCCGGTTCTTCGGGATGCATAACATCCAGGCGCTGTTCGAGGATGCGGGGCTGCAGATTGCTGAATACGCCTTCGTGACGAAACCACCGGCGGAGACTGAATTCGCGGAAACCTGGGCAACCTTGCCGGCCGGCATACAAACGGCGCTACAGGCCGGAGATTTCTCGCATGTGTATCAAACCGTGGTGCGCGCCATACCCGCCCGCACGGCAGCGGATAGCGGACATTATCTGCCCGGATGTGCCAACCCTCTGACCACAGCGTCCCGCGTTGTGCCCGGACTGAAAGGGCGTATCTCGCGGCGGCTTAAACGACTGCTCAAGCCGGGAGTTTCATCCCCGCCCAGGCAGGCGTAAGCCGCGGGTCGAACGCCGTGGCGCCGGAGGGCGGCAGGCGCGATTGCTGATACCAGTAATTGTTTAATGCTTGTTCCACCTGCGCCTGCTGCATGGCGTTTGAAGCCGTAAACTCTGTCGTCATCGTCTCGCTTTTCGCCGCCGTGCTGCTTTGTGTGCGTGGCGCGAGGCTTGAAGCTGTTTGAACGCCTACCGGCCCGCGTTGCAGGGAGGCACTCGCCTGCGCTGCACCGCTTCGCCTGCGAAGGGCGATGCTCGTCGGTAGTTGTGGCACGCTCTGGGAAAATGCCGGGGCGAAGCTCACCGTTTGCGGCTTCCTGGATGCTACCGGCACAACCATGGACCGCGCCCACGATCTTCCGGCCAGCTCCGCTGTGCTGCCCGCGCGGTTTACGCGTATCGCACGGCTGCTTGGGCGGGGCGAACCGCTCCTTAACCGCAGAGAAACAGGTCCAGCATCGGCCATGTTCTCTGGCGCGATGCCCGCTCGTGCTGGATGCAATGCGCCCGGTAACGTAACATTAGGCAACGGCTCGTCCGTTCCATTTCGCAACGAGGCCCCCGCGAGCACCAACGCAGAGGAAGCGGCCGAACCTCCGCGAGAGTTTAGTGCCATCGGGTTTCTTTGGCGGTTGGGAGTTGGAACATACGACACCTGATTGCGAAGCCGGTGTTTTATTTTTGTCCCCCGCACGGGCTTTTTCTCGGCCTTTGCGCGCGCCTGTGCGGCGTAATGGCGTAGCTTTTCAACAGGCGTTTTACCATCGAGAGTATTTGCCTCAGAAATAATGGTTTTATTGCCCTTCCTCGCTTCTTGGTCTGGCGCACACGATGATTGAATATTTACGGTGGCTGAAAAGCCAGATGAATTGGCCGGGAATGTGAAGTTATATTGTGAATAATTTGTCATATACTCAGTAATTGGAATCCCGTTTCCGTCCGCGCGAATTATTGCGCCATTTGTATTCAAAAAGGTTTTGACTGCGCGTTGTCCAACCAAATGCGCTCCGGCAAGCATACCAGACTGGGTAATGACAATACCTCCAACAGTCTTTCCGACATATGATTGATAGTTTTTCAGGTAATCAAAATTTTTTTCTGTAAAATTTTCGAAGGCTGCATCTTGTGCAAGAGGCGTTGAAAGAAATGTTGAAAATGAAGTAACCCCAAAGCTTTTTGCAAGACTTGTCCAATTTCCCTTGGCGTCAAGAAAACCCGCGTCTATTAGTGCAGAACTTCCAAATTGATAAGCGCCATAGAAAGAGAGGCCATTTGTTGTAGTTACGGATTTATAATTATCTGACGACTCCCTTTGACGAAGCGCATCAGCATAAGCTGAAAATTCTGAACTTGAGAAGGATAAGTCGCTCATTTTGATGTGCTCCCATCATGATACTTCCAAGTGTTGCCATTCCATTTCCACTTGAAAATCCGATTTTGCGTACAAAACAGGAGGCTATTTACACCTCGATCGCTTTTTTTAGAAAAAGAAAACGCATTTACGCTAACCCAGAGCTTCACCGCAAGGTTGTTGCGGTTTTGAAGGATTACGTCAAATCCATCTGGATCAGCCGTGGGCTGATCTGGGGTTAAATCTCTCGTTAAAACTACAATTGTTATTGTTCCGTTTGGATTCTTATGGCTAATCCATCTAATTACGGCATCGCCGGAGAGAGATGGCTCGATTAATTGTTCAATTCGCGCATTCAATGGAGGTTTATGCCAAGTATCGGATGCCAATATATCAAAATCCTGATCCAATGCATGAATACATTCGTTAAATGCCATATCATTCAAAGCAGCCTGAGATTTTTGGCCAAACAGCATAAGCAACATGATTGCCAGGCTCAAAAGTTGTACGGCTCTCATTCTCAATCCCATTAAAAGCATAAATGTTAAATAAACTAACTTATTCTGATTGTCAAGTTTTGCCAAATCACGTTTTGGATTGATCGTTAGGCTGTAATAGCGCCCTCTTTTGTAAAGTTCTCGTAGAGGATTGGCTTTTCTATACTCAGCCCATCCTAGCTCGCTGGCGATTATCGGCAGCATACGCTGAAAATTTCGAGTTAAAATAAACCGGACAGCTCATTTTGAAGTCTCGGTTAATTCCAGTCATTGCCATCCCATAGCCATATTTTAAAGATCTCCCCCTGCGTACAAAATAAAAAGCCGTTTACACCGTGGCTGCTTTCCTTTGCAAATGAAAATGCGTTCGCCGCAACAACGTCCTTCAAAGAAATTCTGGCATGCTGTTCAAAGAACAAGTAAAAAAGGTCAGGATCATCCCTCATCTGTGGTTCTGGAGCTCGAACTAGAACAGAAATTGTGTTAGTCCCATTCTTATTTTTTTGGCTAATCCACCTGACTATCATGTCGCCATGAAGTTGTGGCTTTAAAAATTGATCGATTTTTGCATCCAGTGGCGAATTATGCCATGCATCGGTTGTCAGCGCATCTGGGCTCTGGTCCAGCACTTGAAGGCATTCGTTAAACGCCACGTCATCTGTTGCGGCCCGGGATTTTTGGCAAGTGAACATTCGAAAGCGATATCCCGAGAGCAACGATTATATTCATGACCTTGGGTAAGATGCCCATCGTTTTATTTGTGCCAGTCATGATCGTCACCAATTAAGTAGATTTTGTAACCGGAATTAAATCTCATCAATGGCCGAATCGTTAGTGGCAGTTCACTCATTGTCAGGAATTTGCGCTAGTTTATTGATGATGAACTTCTGTCCGTATTGCTCGCAGGCTTTAAGAATGTTTTTCGCATAAGACCGTTGCATTTCGGTTCCTTCATCGCCGGCGTCTTCCTTATCCAGCAGCCCGTTTTCCAAGTCTATTTCTACATCAGAATCTGTTAGCGCATAAGAAGCATATATATCATTCTTGTCAGGCAGCCAGAAGATCAACTGATCCCCAGTTTGCCAATAAACATAGGCGGCAAGATATGCGCCATCTTTCTGTCCTATGACACAAAATTTGTTGTTTTTTTGAGTAGTATTGTGGTCCACTAAATCTTGAAGTTGGACTTTTATCGTCGCAAATTGGGATTATCGGCTGATTGAAGTCCAGCCTCCGGCGGTTTTTTAACGATATACGTTTTTCTATATTTCCAGCAATCATGTATATACTGTTTAACCTCTGACGGGTGCAAATAATCATTTGTTACGGCACCATCAGGCAGAATGTCTCGCGTAAGATCCCAGAATTCTCCGGCTTCCAAAATTGGCTGATTGGAATCGGTTCGCCACTGAATAATTTTGTTCTGTATGGGCCAGTATATATAGGCCAAGGGATAATTTTTGGATTCAAATTCATATCCAACCACACAAAATTTATTTGTGTCGTGAAAGCCGTAAACATTTACTACAGCCTGAAGCTGCGCCTGTACGGTGGCAAACACCGAAAACTTATCGATCGGAGCGGTGCCATCGTCACCTGCTCGTGCGGCAGACGCTAGGCCGCACCAAAGGAAAAGCGCGGCCGCAACGCTTAAGAGGCGTACAAAACTGATTTTCAATGCAAACTCCACAAAATCACAATGATAAATTCATTTATTGAGTTAGTTAAACTAACCCAACCCGGCTGTCAAGCCAATTAAAATAATATCATTGATAATCGGATTTTGTGATAGTGAATTTTCGGCCTAGCGCCGCACAAGTTTTAAGAATTCTGCTAGCATAAGATTTTTGCATCTCATTGCGGTCGTCATATCGATCTTCAGCGTCTCGAAGGCCTCGCTTTAAGTCTATCTGGACGATTGAATCTGTTAAAGCTACCGATGCGTATGAGTCCATACTTGGCTGGGGAAACCAAAAAATGAGTTGCTTTTGGGTTTATACTCCGCCCATCTGATCTCGCTGGCGGATACCGGCAGCATACGCCGAATTCCAAGCTAAAATAGAGACCGGCCCGCTCATTTTGAAGTCTCCGTCAATTCTAGTCATTGCCGTCCCATAGCCATATCTTAAAGACCTCACCTTGTTTACAAAACAAAAGACCGTTTACACCTTGGCTTGTTTTTGTTATTAAAATTAACACATCCGAGTGTGTCAAGCAAAAATTCCAGATGCGTGAGGTGCCTGCTAAGCCTTCGCGCCGGCCGCCGTTTATGAAAAAGGAAAATCTGGTAGCGACGGGCGGATTTGAACCACCGACCAAGGGATTATGATTCCCCTGCTCTACCGCTGAGCTACGCCGCCATGCGATGCAAGAGCGCGTAATGCCGCCCGGCGATTAAGTCAATCACCCCTCCATGTCGTCCGCAATGCCCGCCAGCACCGCCGGGGACCGAAGTTTCAAAAACCAGAACCACCCGAGTCCAGCCAGCACATACCCGGCAAAAATCTCCGGCAGGTATTCATCCGGGGCGGCGGGGTAGGGGACCACGCTACTATAGATCACGAACAGCATCAGCGCCGCGCCAACCCCACTCGCGGCCACGTGCCGCACTTTCAGCGCCCCGGCGCGCTGCAAATCCACCGCCGCCGCCACCGCAACGCCGAGATACACCAGCACGAAGCCATAGGAGCAGATTGTCCCCGTCTCGTTATAAGCGTTCAAAAATCCCTGGCCCAAAAGGCACAGAAACAGCACAAGCACCACAAAGGCTGAGACAATCACCGCGGCATGGGGCGTCTCGTGCCTCCGGTGCACTCGGCCCAGCGTTCGGTGCAAAAACTGGTAGCGGCCCATGGAATAGATCATCCGCGCCCCGGCATTGATGCTCGCCAGCGCACAGGCAAAGGCGCTGATCATGGCGGCGAGATAAACCACCGCCCCGGCCCAGGGCAGATGCGCCGCTGCCGTCATATCCGTAAACGGCGAGCCGCTGTTGCCTATGGCCCCGGCGTTATCGTTCATTCCCAGCACCACGAAATACGCCATGACCGTGAAGAACAATCCCACAGCAACCACGCTGCCCATCAGGGCAAGCGGCACGTTGCGCCGCGGGGTGCCGGATTCCTTGGCCAGCGTCGCCGCGCTCTCGAAGCCGACAAAGCTGAACACCGCAAACGCCATGGCGGACATCACCCCGCCAAACGGCAGCTTTGCAACATCGAGCTGCTTCGGGTCGATGACCGTGCCGTGCTGGGCCACCACAATGGCGATGATGACGATGATGATGCCGATGGAGATGGTTTCCAGCGCCAGGCCGAGGCGCGAGGAGAGCCTGATGTCCCGGTATGCCGCGTAGGCCACCAAAGCCAGGAAAATCACCGCGAAAGCCACGAGCAGCGGCGTAGGGAGGGTCCGATGAAAGACGGAAAGGAAATTCCCGAGAAACAATGGAAATGCCGACATCACCGCCGCCGCGCAGGTCAGGTAGGCGAGGATCATGAGCCAGCCCGCCAGTGCGCCCGTCACCGGGCCAAAATTCCGGCCGATATATACAAAGTACGACCCAGCCTCCGGGTGCCGCCGCGCAAGGGCGGCAATGCAGGAACCGACGAATACGCAGCCCAATGTGGCGATCAGGTATGAGAGCCAGGAGCCCACCCCGGCCAGCCCCGCGACCACGGAGATGTTCAGCGCCGGGGTGATGGTGGGCGCGATATTGGCGATCGACTGGCCGAGCGTTCCGGGCAGGTTGAGCGCGCCGTGGCGAAGCTGTGGCGGTCGAGCGTTCACATCCGTCATGGCAACCATTACGCCTTATCTCCATATTCCTGGCGCAGCGATAATCGCAGGGGCGGATAATGAAAAGGAACAAGAATGACGAAGCTGATCCTCGCCAGCGGCTCGGTGGCGCGCGCAACAATGCTGCGGAATGCCGGGGTTGCCTTCACCATCCTCCCGCCTGGGGTGGACGAGGCGGCCTGCAAGCGCGGCTTCACGGGCGGCGCCGATGCGCTGGCGCTCCATCTGGCTTCGGCCAAAGCCAAAATGGTAGCAGCTCAGCACCCAAAAGCGCTCGTTATCGGCGGGGATCAGCTGCTGCTCTGCGAAGGACGGCAGTTCGACAAACCCGCCAACGCCGTCGAGGCCGCAGCTCACCTGCGGGCGTTGAGCGGACGTATGCACACGCTCGTCACGGCAGCCTGCGTTTACCAGGGCAACAAAATGTTATGGTCGGATGTGGCGCACGCCCGCCTTACCATGCGCCCGCTTTCCGAGGCATTTGTCGCGCGATATATGGAGCAGGAGGGGGAGGCGGCGTGCGCCAGCGTCGGCGCCTATCGGCTGGAAGGGCTTGGCGCGCAGCTTTTCACCGCCGTCGAGGGTGAGTACTTCACGATTCTGGGGTTGAATCTTCTGCTCTTGCTCGCGTTTTTGCGCGAATCTGGGGTTCTTGCGGCTTGAGCGGCGTTGCCGCCTCCAGCACCCGCCGAATTTCCGCCACGGTTTCCGGGCCGAGGTTCCGCAGCTCCCGGGTGAAGAAATTCCCAAGCGCGGTCTGCTCCGGCGTCAGCCCGGCGGCGTTCAGCTTCAGCCGCGGGCGGGAGAGCCTTGCCAGCGTCCGCAGCTCATCCGCATCGTCCCATATCAGCCCGAAAAAATCGCATATCTGGTGAATTAGCCCGGCGGAGGGGGCGCCGCGCCTGCCGTGCTCGAGCGCTGAAAGATAAGCGGGAGACACCTCAAGCGCCGCCGCCATGTCCCGCTGCAAAATGCCGCGCTCGGCCCGCAAGCGCCGCAGTTTTTCGCCAAACGGCGTCATGTCCTTATCCGGCGCAACAATATTCGCACCGAGCCTGAATTGGCGGCGTGCGGATGCGCCACGGCTAGAATCATGCGCCCCAGCGAAGGCGCATTCAGCCAATGCGGCAGCTCGCGCGCGAGAATTTCTCCCTTGCCGGTGATGATCTCAATGCAGCGCGCCTGCTCCGCATAGGCATTTTCAACAAAGGAAATCACCGCATGGTGCGCGCGGGCGGCGGTATGCCCATGCAAATCCAGCCGCCGCACTGCCTGCATCCTGCCTGCGCTGAATTTCTTCCAGGTGGATTTATCCAGCCCTACCGGCGGCACCCCCACCACCGCCAAGCCGCGCGGCACCTTGGGCGCGGCGGTGGCGCGTACTGGCGGGCTTTCCGGTACCGCTGGCGGCCCGGCTTGCTGCGCGATTCGCGTCCGGCCCGGCATCAACCGTGGCACGGTTTCCCCATACGCGGCCCAAAGCTGCAAATCGGCTGCGGACAACCCTCTAACCCTGCCCATTTTCCGGCTTAGCGAAATTTACGGAATGATTCATATGGCAAACGGTTTGCCGCTTTCCGGTAGCAGATATGCGAATTTAGCGGTCAGCGGGCGGTTTGAAAAATGCCGCCGCGGCTTGCGCGTGGGCCTGTTTGGCGGCAATCGCTTGTTTAACGCGGGAAATTTCGGCTTCAAGATCGCTGATATAGGCGCTGAGCTCTTCCACGCCCAGCATATCGAGCGGCGGCGGGGCGAGCAGTTTTTTCGCAGGGCGCGGTAAATCTTCCTCAGGAATTGTCATAGAATAACCTTGACCGCGGGGCGCCACGGGTTCCATACCGCGCGCAAGGTGGATATGGCGCGAGTCATATCCCATTTCTGTCCGTCCCAGGCCCAGGAACCTGAGGCGTTTAAAGGTATTAGAAACATGTCGCTACCCCTCATGCCCAAGGCTACCGCAGTTTGGTTGATTGACAAAACGGCGCTGACCTTCGCCCAGATCGCTGATTTTTGTGGTATGCACCCGCTGGAGATCCAGGCGATTGCCGATGGTGAGGTGGCGCAGGGTATCAACGGTTACGACCCGGTGGCTAATAAGCAGGTAACGGCGGAGGACATCACGCGCTGCGAGGCCAACCCGGACGCGCGGCTGAAGCTGCTGGCCGATGCCGGACCGCACGCCAAAAAGCAGAAAGGCGGGCGCTACACCCCCGTTGCCAAGCGCAACGATCGCCCGGACGCGATCGCCTATCTGCTCCGCAACTATCCGCATCTAACGGACGCGCAGGTCATAAAACTGCTTGGCACCACGAAGGATACCATTCAGAAAATCCGTGACCGCTCGCACTGGAACAGCAGCAACATCAAGCCGCGCGATCCGGTTATTCTTGGCCTGTGCAAGCAGTCGGATTTGAACGATGCCGTCGCCGCTGCCAATGACCGGCTGACGCGCGAGGGTGTAACCCCACCCCCGCCGCCAACCTCGTCATCCGAAGCAGCTTGACGGCAAGCCTACTGCGCGCTTAGCCGCTCCATTTCCTCCTTCAAACGCAATTTTTCGACCTTCATGCGCGACAGCGCCGTGTTATCGGGGCGCGGGCGGCTGTCTTCCGCGGCAATCTTGCTCTCCAGGCTGGCGTGCCGCCCCTTCAAGGCGTCGATATGCGATTGTAGATTCATGGGGTCTCCTTGATAGTTACCATATCAAAGCATGGGGTTGCCTAAAGGCCATTCCCAGCATTTTGAGGCTAAACCCGATAGCTTAAGAATGTCATGTTAAATCTGGCCAAACCCTCCGCACCAAAAATTCCAGTTTCAGAACGGGAAGAATCGCTATATTGCTCCGCCCATGCTGACCGATAAAGACAATCTTTTGCGCCGCCTGCACGGGCTGCGTAGCGAACACCGGGATCTTGATACCGTGATTGCCCGCATCACCGAGCACGGGCCGCTCGACCAGTTGCAGATACAGCGGCTAAAGAAACGTAAGCTCGGCCTTAAGGACGAGATCGCCCGGCTGGAGAGCCGCCTCATCCCGGATCGCACGGCATGAGCCTGCCTCTCGTCGGCCTTATCATGGGCAGCAAGTCGGATTGGCCGGTGATGCAACATGCGGCTGAAATCCTCGATCGGCTTGGCGTGGCTTACGAGGCGAAAGTGGTCTCGGCCCACCGCACACCGAAGCGGCTGGTCGAGTACGCCACCAGCGCGCAAAGCCGTGGGCTAAAAATCATCATCGCCGGGGCAGGCGGGGCGGCGCATCTGCCAGGCATGGCGGCTTCCATGACCATTCTGCCGGTGCTCGGCGTTCCGGTCTCTACCACGGCGCTGCAAGGGCAGGACAGCCTGCTCTCCATCGTGCAGATGCCGGGCGGCATTCCGGTCGGCACGCTGGCCATCGGCAAGCCGGGGGCGATCAACGCGGGCATCCTCGCCGCCTCGATCCTGGCGTTGTCAGACCCCGCACTCTCCACCCGGCTGGCCGCATTGCGGGCGGAACAGACCGATGCCGTGGCGGATTCCCCGCTCGAATGAGCCTGTTTACGGGTGCCACCATCGGTATCATCGGCGGCGGGCAATTGGGGCGCATGTCCGCCATCGCCGCCGCCCGGCTCGGCTTTTCCACGCATGTTTTCTCGCCGGAGCCGAACAGCCCCGCCGCGCAGGTTTCGGCCCTCAGCACGGAGGCGGATTACACAGACCATGAGGCGCTGCGCCGCTTCGCCGAAGCGGCCGATGTCATCACCTTCGAGTTCGAGAATATTCCCGCGCCGAGCCTTGAGCTTCTGGGGAGCCTGAAACCGGTCCATCCCAGCGCGAAAATCCTCGGGCTCAGCCAGGACCGGCTGGCCGAAAAACAATGCCTGAACGATGCCGGCATCGCCACCGCCCCCTGGGCGGCGGTGCATGACGAGGCGGGGTTGACCGCCGCGCTTGAGCAAATTGGCCTGCCTGCGGTGTTGAAGACCACGCGGCTCGGCTACGATGGCAAGGGCCAAGCGATGCTCCGTTCGCCAGAGGACGCCGCCACAGCCTATGCCGCGCTCTCGCCCAAGCCGCTGGTGCTGGAAGGCCTGGTCGATTTCGCCGCCGAGATTTCGGTCATGGTGGCGCGCGGCGCGGATGGCACAACCGTGGCGTATGACGCGGTCGAAAACCGCCATAAGCACCACATCCTTGACCTCACCTTGGCCCCGGCGCCGCTGCCGCTCGATCTACTGGAAGAAGCGCAGGCCATCGCCCGCCGCATTGCCGAAACCCTGGGCCTCATCGGCCTGCTTGGCGTCGAGATGTTCGTCACCGCCGCGGGCAGGCTGCTGGTGAACGAAATTGCCCCAAGGCCACATAACTCCGGCCATTGGACCCTCGACGCCTGTCCGTTCAGCCAGTTCGAGATGCACATCCGTGCCGTCGCGGGGCTACCACTGCCACCGGCTACGCGGCACTCGGACGCGGTGATGAAGAACCTTGTCGGCCCCGAGGACATGGCGCTCTGGCCCGCAATTCTCGCCACGCCCGGCCTCATCGCACATCATTACGGCAAAACCGATGCACGGCCCGGGCGCAAAATGGGTCATTTCACGCGGCTGTTTCCCAAGGGCGGCCTGCCCGGCGAATTCGGCATTGCGGATGCCTTAACAATCCCCAGGGCTTGAGGCCCTTCCGGTGAAAGGATGCGGATGCCTTAACAATCCCCAGGGCTTGAGGCCCTTCCGGTGAAAGGATAAGGGGAGGCGCAGATTTCGAAGGAGTTGAAAAACATGAAGACCCCCATGCGCGTTGCCGTTACTGGCGCCGCCGGCCAGATCGGTTATGCTTTGCTGTTCCGCATCGCCAATGGCGATCTGCTGGGCAAGGACCAGCCCGTCGTCCTCTCGCTGCTGGACCTGCCGAACGCGCAAAAGGCGCTCACCGGCGTCATCATGGAACTGAACGACTGCGCCTTTCCGCTGCTCACGGGCGTGGAAGCCTCCGACAACCCCAATACCGCCTTCAAAGACATCGACATCGCCATTTTGGTCGGCGCCCGCCCGCGCGGCCCGGGTATGGAACGCCGCGACCTGCTCGCCGCCAATGCTGAGATTTTCAAGGTCCAGGGCAAGGCGCTGAACGACTCCGCCAAGCGCACGGTCAAGGTGCTGGTGGTCGGCAACCCGGCCAACACCAACGCCTATATCGCCATGAAATCCGCGCCAGACCTGCCCAAGAGCGCCTTCACCGCCATGCTGCGGCTGGACCATAACCGCGCCGTCTCTATGCTGGCGGAAAAAGCCAACGTGCCGGTGGCCGACATCGAGAAGGTCGCCGTCTGGGGCAACCACTCCCCCACCATGTACGCGGATTATCGTTTCGCCACCGTCAAGGGCAAGCCCGTGCCTGCCCTCATCAACGACGAGAGCTGGTATCGCGACACCTATCTTTCCGCCGTCGGCAAGCGCGGCGCCGCGATCATCGAGGCGCGGGGCTTGTCCTCCGCGGCTTCCGCCGCAAATGCGGCGATCGACCATGTGCGCGATTGGGTGCTCGGCAGCAATGGCCGCTGGGTCTCCATGGGTCTGCCGTCGGATGGCGATTACGGCGTGCCGCAGGACATCATCTTCGGCGTTCCCGTTATCTGCGAAGGCGGCGAGATCAAGCGCGTAAAAGGCCTGGAGATCGATGAGTTTTCCAAGGAGCGTATCGCGCACACGCTTAAGGAGCTGACCGAGGAGCAGGAAGCGGTCGCCTCGCTGCTTAAGTAAGCACAAAGCGAAACCCGCTTCCGGCGCGGAGGCGGGTTTGCTAGCTAGGTTTTGTGGATCATTCCGTTGCGATGATGTTTGGCTTGCCGGGGCAGGGGATGCATTTTCGCATCGGGCCACTCCCGGCATTTTTCCTTTTTATACTCATCGTCCAAGTTCTCGCGCACACGCTCGCCTTGCCGCGCCGTTCCATCGTTTTCTGGGTTTCGGCACTGGGCGCCGCGCTTGCCGTACTTAGCGCCGATGCGTTCACCCTGGTCTTCGGCCTCGGGTTAATGATCGCAGCGTTCTGCCGTGCCCCCATAGCTATGCCCAGCAGCATCGTGCTGGCTGGGGCCAGCGCCATTCTCCATCTCATGCCCGGCGCATCGCTTTGGTGGGGCGTTGCGCTCATCGTACTCGGCGGCTTGCTCGCCTTCGCCGGCGCGCTGCGGGCGATGCTGGAGGCACGCATGACTTCGATGCTCGCATGGGCCATGGCAAGCGGTGGCGGGCTTGTTGGGGTGGCGCTTGGCCTCGCCTGGCGCGCACAAGCTATGGGCGATGCCGCACTGGCCGCACTCGCCCTGAAATCCGCGCTGTTGTTCATTCTGGCTTACGGGCTTTTCATGCCCTTGCTCTGGCTCGGCGCCGCTGCCGTGGGGCAGGCCACCGGCACCGTCTCGCTGGACTGGCTGGGCGGGTTGATGCGCGGAATGCCAAGGCTGGGGATGTTGATGCTGGCGGGTGCTGCGGGCATGGGCCTGGTGCCGTTTGCCCCAGGTTTCGCGCCGGAATTTCTGCTGCTGCACGCCGTCATTGCTGCCGCCGCCACGGGCGGAATTCTGGCGCGCATCGGTTTCGCGGTGCTGCTCGCCGTGCTTGGAGTTACTGCCGCGCTGTCGCTGGGAGGCGCGATCAAGCTCATCGGCATCGGGTTTCTGGGCCGGCCGCGAAGCCTCCATGCTGCCGCCGCTGAGGACATCACCCGCGGCACCTTCTGGGGCATGGGCCTGCTCGCCGTGCTCTGCATTCCCGTTGCCTTGCTGCCGGGCCTAACCTTAAGGGCGCTCGGCGAAAGTTTTCCGCCGCTCGGCTACGCGCCGCTGCCCCTCGCCGTTTTGCTCGCCCTCGCAGGCGGAGCGGCTTTTCTCGCGCTTCGCCGCGGGGCCGCGCGCGGCTTGCGGGAAGTTCCAGCCTGGAATGGCGGCTTTGGCCGTCCTCCGATCTGGCTCCCGTTTGGCGACCCCACGACCCAGCCGAGCGCCACCGGCTTCGCCCAACCCGTGCGGCGCGTTCTCCCGGTTGCCGTAAAAACCCCGTCGCTCGCACCGTTTGAGCATCATGCCGCAACCCTGGCGAAGCGCGTCTCCGAGGCAACCGCCCGGCACGGCTTCGCGTTATTGTCCGGCGCGCTGGTGCTGTGCCTGCTCGCCTTCGGCCTGGCGGCAGCATGATGTTTTTGTTTCTCGCCCGGTTCATCGCGACACTTATCCACATCGCACTGGTCGTGGCACTCGCCCCGCTGCTCTCGGGGCTGGTTGCAAAACTCCATGCGCGTCTGCTCGGCCAGCGCGGCCCGGCGATCGTGCAGCCCTACCGGAACCTCGTCCACCTGCTGGCTAAAACCGCGCTGCTGCCAGAGATCGCGACCGATCTCTTTCCCCTCTGGCCTTTCGCCTGCTTCGCGGTATTGGCCGTTGCCGCCATGCTTGCGCCGGGCTTTTGCACCGGCCTTCTCACAGCGCCTTTGAGCGGCTTCATCACCATCATCTTCCTGTTGGCGCTGGCCCGCGCCATCCTGCTTCTGGCGGCGCTGGAAACCGGCTTCGGCCCAGCTGCCGCCGCCGCCTCCCGCCAGATCATCTTCAGCCTGTTTGCCGAGGCCGCGTTGCTCACCGCGCTGCTAACGCTGGCGCTTCTCACGCATTCCGCAACGCTCGATGGCATTGCCACGGCCTTTCGTACAACGCCGCCCGGGCTTTCCGTCGCGCTCGGCTTCTCGCTCCTCGCCATGCTCGCCGTGGCGCTGGCTGAAAACGCGGAGCAGGAAGTCATGCTGACTGAGTACTCCGGGCGTTATCTCGCTTTGTTTCAACTTGCCGCCATGCTGCGGCTGATGATCTGGATGTGCATTTTGGGGAGCATCTTCGCGCCTTTCGGCATGGCGCGCGCGGCCAACATTTTCTCCTGGCCCGGCGGCCTTCTGCTGTGGCTTGCCAAGCTATGCGTCATGGCCTTCGGCCTCGCTTTGTTCCAGGCTGCCACCGTAAAGATGCAGTCCTTCCGCATTCCGCAACTCCTCGGCATGGCCAGTGTGCTCGGCGCTATTGCGGCTGTGTTTCTCCTCATCGCGCGCACCGGCGGATGACCACGCTCCCGCAATGCTGCGGCGCCGTCATGCTGCTGTGCGCCCTGGCAATGCTTGTCCGCCACCGGCCGGCGGCGGTGCTCGGGCTCTACCGCGGCCAGGCACTGGCGCTCTCCGCCGCCGTACTTGCCCAAGGCAGCGAGAGCCTTCTCTTCGTGGCAATGGTGGCGCTCATCAAAGCAACGCTGTTTCCCATCGCTCTCAGGCGCTTGCCTGCACGCTTCCATTCAATCGCGACCGGGCTGCCTGCCGGGCTTGCGTTGCTCATTGGTTTTGGTCTTGTCTGCGTTTCATTGCTGGCAGCCCTCCCGCTCAAAAGCCCAGGCATCGCCATCGCCCTTTCCATTCTGCTGCTAGGCCTGTGCATCATGGCGGCGCGGCGAGAACCCGCCGCCCAGCTCATTGGCTTTCTGGTGGTTGAGAACGCTTTGATCTTCGCTGCGATCAGCGTTCCAGCCCTGCCATTCGTGGCTGTAATCTGCGCCGCTTTGTTTGCGCTGTCGGATTTGCTCATCGCGCGTATCTCGCACAGCGCCGAACAACCCGCATGAACCTTTTTATGTTTGCGGTCATCCTGCCGCTGCTTTCCGCGCCCCTCATCTGGCTGCTTCACGCGCCAAGGCAACGTTCCGCTGCTATAATCGCGGTTAACGCCGTGGTGTTTCTGCTCACCGCCGCCGTCTTCGCCAGCCCCGGCCCTGCCGATGCGCTGGCGCGGGTCTTCGGCCTGCTCATTGGCTTCGTGAGTCTCAGCGCCGCCATCGGCAGCGTTACGGCTGAGGAGCCCGCCGATGCCGCCATCTCGCAGGTCGTGCTCGGCGGCACGCTGCTTGGCTTTTTTGCCGGCAACATAATCATCCTCTGGGCCGGGGCCGCCGTGGCTAGCGTCGCCTTGGCATTACGGGCTGGCTGGAGGCCGCTTATCTTCGCCAGCACCGGCGCCGCGCTGGCGCTGTTCGGAAGCTTGCTGGTCTTTACGGCGAACGGCGCGGCGCTTGACCTCGCCTTCGTGTTTATCTTGTTCGGCTACGGCATCCAGGCCGCGCTCGCCGGGCGGGCCCGCGGCTTGTCCGGCGTCCTCTCGCTCAACCTGCCGCTCATCGCCATCCTGCGCTTCTCGCATCTGTTGCGCGCGAACCCCGGCGCCATGCAGCCCGGACCAGTGCTGCTCGCCCTTGGCCTCGCGGCGCTGTTTTATGCAGGTTTTGCGTTTTATCGCACGCGCGATGCGTGGCGCTTATCCGGCATCTGCGGCCTTTTTCTGTTCGCTTTCGGGCTGGGCGGCGTGGCGGCAATCTTCGGCGGCCTGCTGCAAATGCTGCTGTTCACCCTCATCGCGTCTGGGCGGAATAAATCCTGCGGCTGGCTCGCCGCCGCATCTGTGTTCGCGCTCAGCGGGCTGCCGCCGTCCGGTCTTTTCGCCTCCGAGTTCATCATCGTCAGCCAGACGATTCAGCGCGGCCCCTGGCTCACCGTGCCGCTCGGTCTCAGTCTTCTATTCTGCGCCGCCGCCATTCTCCGCTCCATCGGCCCTCTGCCTGCCGCCAGGCCCCGGGCAAGCGTGCAAAACGGCCTTGCAGCATTGCATCTTGCGCTCGCTTTCGGCATCGGCTTCGCTATGCCCGCGTTTCTCTTCCGCTTGCTCTCCAGCGCTGCTTCGGTGCTGCAATGAAGCTGCTGCCGGCGGAAGACTGGCAGGCGCATCCGGGCAGTTTCGTGGCGCTATGGACGGATGCTGCATACGCCTATGCCCTGTACCAGCCGGGCGAACTCGTGGCGACGCCGCTGGCCGATAACGCCTACCCGGCGCTTCGCCACCCCGGCGCGGCGTGGTTCCAGCGCCTCGCTTTCGACACGCGCGGCCACACGGCACTCGGCGCGGCTGATACGCGCCCTGCTATCGCGCAGTTTCGCGCGCCGGACGGCACCGCGCCCTGGCCCGAATTCCCGCCGCATCCGGGGGAAGGGGTGCATCAACTGGCTCTTGGCCCGGTTCACGGCATCATCACCGAGCCCGCCTATCTCCGCTTCTCACTCCTCGGCGAGCAGGTGCTCCAACTTGAAGCCCGGCTCGGCTATTCGCACCGGGGGGTCCTGGACCTCATGCGCGGCAAATCTCCCCGCGTCGCTGCGCGTTTCGCCGCGCGCATCTCGGGCGACGCCACGGTCGCGCATTCGGCTTCCTTCGCGCAGGCTACGGAAGCCGCCCTTGGCCTTGAGCCTCCCGCCCGCGCCGTAGCGCTGCGCGCGATCATGCTGGAGATGGAGCGCCTCGCCAATCACGCAGGCTGCCTCGCCGCCATCGCTGGCGAAACCGGCCCGGCGGTACTCGCGGCAAGGCTTTCCCGGCATCGCGAAGCGCTCTGCATGGCCGCCTTCGAGGCTTTCGGCCACCGGCTGATGATGGATATCGTCATCCCCGGCGGCGTCGCGGGGGATATCGCCACGCCCGGCGCGGATGCGATCAACGCGGCGCTGGATGCGCTGGAGGCCGAGCTTCTTACGCTGGACTTCACGGCCGTAGAGGATCGGCTGGGCGGCATCGGCGTCATTTCGCCCGCGCTGGCGGAGGCCTATGCCATCGGCGCTGCCGGGGACGCGGCTGTCCGCGTCCGCCTCCGCCTGTCTGAAATCGCCGGAAGCATCCGCCTCATCCGCAACATTCTCAGCGCCTTGCCCGATACCACCATCGCCATCGCGCCGCCCTCCGGCTCAGCCACCGGGCTCGGGATGGCAGAAAGCTTTCGCGGTCCGGTCTGGGTCTGGCTTTCCATCGCCGCTGGAATCATCACGGATGTCTTCGTCGCTGACCCTAGCACATTGCTCTGGCCGCTTCTGGAACACGCCGCTACCACGGGTGGCCTTGCGGATTTCCCGCTCATCGGCAAGTCCATCAACCCTTCCGGCCCGGCGGTGGATCTATAATGGTTTGGAAAGCCATCGCCCGTAATCTGGCGAACAAGGCGCCCGTCGCGCGGGCGAGCGACCCGGCCATCACCGCCTCGCTCCGCGCCCGCCTCGCCGCCACGCGCCACGCGCAGCTGGGCCATTCGCTCAGCGTCCTGCACGTCGCGGCGGGGAGCTGCAACGGTTGCGAGCTGGAGCTCAACGCCACGCAAAACCTCATCTATGATCTAACGCAATACGGGCTCAGCTTCACCGCAAGTCCGCGCCACGCGGATATTCTGCTCATCACCGGGGTTGCCGGGCGCAACATGCTGGAGGCGGTGCGCCAGACCCGCGCCGCGATGCCGGACCCCGTTCTGGTCATTGCCGTTGGCGATTGCGCGGTCGATGGCGGTGTCTTCAAAGGCTCGCCAATGGTCGCGGGCGGCGCGGATGCCATCCTGCCGCCCGATCTCATCATCTCCGGCTGTCCGCCGGCTCCCGCGCAAATCCTGGAAGGGCTGTTGGCCCTGCTACAGGCTCAGGCCGGTTAAACTACCGCGTCGTCGCA
The DNA here is from genome assembly GCA_965276685.1 of Acidocella sp. Taxonomy (GTDB): domain Bacteria; phylum Pseudomonadota; class Alphaproteobacteria; order Acetobacterales; family Acetobacteraceae; genus Acidocella. The sequence continues at coordinate 2,594,715 of OZ255623.1, read as the reverse complement.
CTTCCCATCGTGCCGCCCGCCGGGCCAGCCGCGAGCGAACCCGCAGGGTTACTGTCGATATTCGCCGAACCCGTGGGGCCGATTTTGCCAGTCACCGCGCCATTGGTCATGGACGGGTTATGGACGGAGGGTTTGTGCCGGTAGGCGGAAGCATCGTGCTTATTCATCGCCGAATTATGTGAATTTACTTCAGTCCCGACGCCAGTTACGGTGCCGTTTCCGACACGGGTTTGCGCGAGCGCCAGAGGCGCCGCGAGGAGTGAAGAAGCGAGAACCGCGCTTCCAAAGATCGAAGCTATAGAAAATCGAGCCATTATTATTCCTTTCGAGGTTTCTCCCAAGATAAACTTGATGTAGTCGGACAAAACCGTAATGCAAGCGTACCGGCATGAAAATCGCCGGACTTAAGCCGCCTCCAGCGTTTGCAACCGGTCGATCTCGCGCGCAACCCGCACCGCCGCCTCGTCACAGGCCAGCATCGCGGGGGCGAGCTTCAGCCGCTGCGCCACCGCCATCCGCGCCTCCACCGCCTCGGTAATCGGCTTGTCCTCCATCATCAGCGCCTGTTTCTGCCAGCCGCGGTAGGCGGCATCGACGCTCTCATCGGCAAGCGCGAAGTTGCGCGATGCGCCGAAGAAATAATGCGTGGTGGTCTCGCTTTCCGGCGTCACGATATGCGTGCCGAAGGTATTGAGGCTTTGCTCCTTCGCAACGCCGGTAATGCCGAAGCCTACGAAGTTCAGCATCGAGCTTATCGGATGCCAGGTGATATCGTTCCAGGAATCGATGTTCTGGTTTCCAGGGTCCATGAATTTTTTGACGAACACGGTGGGCGAGCCATCCGGGAACATCATCAGATTTTGCACCGTGCCATTGGCCGCGATAACCTTGCGCTGCACCTTATGGAAGGCGTCGTTCTCCGCGTTCGAGCGATGCACATACTGAAAATGCCCGAGATCCATCAGATTATCGATCAGCAGCCGGTAATTGCAATCCACCTTGCACCAGCCGCCAACGGTTTTGCGCTTTGGATCAACGCGAACACTGTAATCGGGGATCGAGGCAGGATCAGCGAGTTTCGGATCGCCGGGCCAGAGCCACAGCAAACCATCGCGCTCGACGAGCGGAAAGGCGCGCACGTTAAGCGATGCGGGCCGCGCGCCATTGCCGTGCGGGTTGAGCACGCAGCGCCCTGCGCCGTCGAACTCCAGCCCATGATACGGGCATTGCACGTTGCCGTCCTTTATTATCCCCATGCTCAGCGGCACGAAGCGATGCGGACATAAATCCAGCAGCGCCGCGCATTCTCCGTTTTCCTGCCGGTAAAGCAGAATCGGGTTATCGAGAATGGTGCGGGACATCAAAGCCTCCGTCATCTCCTCGGAAAGTGCCGCGACATACCAGGCATTATGCACAAAGCTCATGGTTCAGCCCACCTTTGCTTTCAGTTCGCTCAGCATCGGGCGCAGCTCGGCGGCGAAGGTCGCGGGGTCGGATATGAAAGCGATATGGTTGCCGGATATCTCCCGCACCGGGCAACCTACGGCCTCCGCGATCACCTGCGCGGTGCGCGCGTAATAAACATCCTTGCTTAAACGCCCCCTGGTCGTGATCATGTTCACCTTGTTGCGTTTGATGCGCTGAAGGTCTGGCCTATAGAATCCAAAAGTCAGGAACTCGTTCTCCAAAAAATGGTCCATATTATCGTCGCTCGAGCGGTCGCCGATGCGATGCCCCGGCTCGTTGCTTGCATTCTCGAAGCCCACAAGGCTGCCAGCGAAAAACCCCATCGCCGGCCCAGGTCCCTGTGTGCGGTAGAGATGATCGACCTTCTCATCGAACAGAATCCATTCCTGCGCATCCGGCAGAATTGCCAGCGTTGCCGGCTCGTGCGCTACCATGCCGAGAATTACCTCAGGATAATGCTCGGCGAGTTTTATCGCGACGCTGGAACCGCCGCTATTGCCGAAGATATAGGCTTTTTCCTGGCCAAGATCCTTAATGATCGCGATGGCGTCGCGCGCCTGCTGCACCAAATCCATCGGGCGCGTGCGGTCGCCCGTGCTGCGCGAATTGCAGCGCCGGTCGTAACGCACGACCGTATATTCATCCTTCAAGATTTCGGAAATGCCGGTGTAGCGCGGCGCTGAGCCACCGCCGCCGGCGATGGTGAGCAACAGCGGGCCGGAGCCGACGTAATCATAAACAATATCGGCGCCATCGGTATGCACGGTTGCGGTTTTGGTCATTGTTTCCTCCTGTGTTGGGCTTAACGAACAGCACGCGCGAACAGCAGTGCGAAACTGTCGATCAATTTTTCCAAAGCTTCGCCTTTTGTCTGGTGCAACTCCGGATGTACAAAGCCAAGCTGAAAATTAAGGCTCATTAAAAGTTCCGTCGCCGCGCCAATATCGGCATCCTTCCCGATCAGCCCGCGCGCCGCATAACGCCTGAGCCGCGCTGCGATGCCCTGTGCGGTAATGCCATGGATTGCAATGCGGCTATACTCCGCGAGAAAAGCGGGGTCGATGAAAACGCGGGATATGATGATCCGCATCTGCGCCGAATGCTCTTCCATGAACTTCACGACATGGCGGAAGATCATGCGCGCCTCATCCTCGATGGAGGATTGCAGCGGCATGTCCAGAAAATTGAGATAGCCTTCGTCCCGGTTAATCCGAATAACCGCGAGCAAAAGCCCTTCCTTGCCACCAAAATAACGTTGGATCAGCGCCTCGGAATATCCCGCGGCGGCGGCGATGGCGCTCGTCGTCGTGGCCTCGTAACCCTTCTGGGCGAACAAAACCGATGCCGCCGCTGCCAGAGCCGCTTCGGTCTCTTCCCGGTTTCTCTGGCGCGGCTTCGTTAACGTAGATTGTGACATTCGACCCAGATGTATGTATTTGCATACATACTAAGCACACCGCAAAAATGAGTCAAAGATTCCCTCACTTAATTTTCTTAAACCAGCGTTTTCAGCGGTGTGGCTGCATCCGCCAGCGCTGTGCGGTCCGGTGCGGCGTGGTTAACCACCAGCGCCTTGCCCTGAATGTAGTCTCGTGCAGCATTCACGCAGTCCAGCGCCAGAACCTTGCCCTGCTTCAGGTAAACCACGGAAAAGCTGCGCCCCGCCACATCCCCGCGCACCACCACCTCGTCATACCCGATGGAAAGCCCGATGGTCTGCAATTTCAAATCATATTGGTTGGACCAGAACCAGGGCACGGCCTCGTAAGACAGCTCCGCGCCCATGATGGTCTTGGCCACGACAATCGCCTGGTCGGCGGCATTCTGTACGGATTCCAGCCTTATCTGCGCCCCTTCGGCGTATTTATTGGCATGGCGCGCGCAATCGCCGATCGCGAAAACATCAGGCAGGCTGGTCCGGCACTGGGCATCGGCATCTACGCCGTTGCCGCCTGCCGCCCCCGCCGCGAGCAGTGGCTCCACCGACGGGATGATGCCGATGCCGACGATCACCATTTCGGCGGGCAGCACCTCGCCATCCTCCAGCCGCACGCCCGCAACGTGGCCATCGTTTTCCTCGATGCACACAACGCTGGCTTTGAGCCGCACGTCGACGCCATGCGCCCGGTGCTCGGCCTCGTAAAACCGGGAGAGCGGCTCGCCGGCAACCCGCGCCAGCACGCGTTCCAGCGCCTCCAGCACGGTTACATGCTTACCAAGCTTGGCCAGCACCGCGGCGGCTTCCAGCCCGATATACCCGCCGCCGATCACCACGACTCGGTTGGTCGCTTCCAGCTCGCCAAACATCTTATCCACATCTGCGCGGGTGCGGACGGTATGCACGCCGGTCAGGTGATGCCCCGTGCAGGTAATCATGCGCGGCTTGCCGCCCGTGGCCCAGATCATCCGCCCAAAGCCGATTTTGCGGCCATCGGTCAGCGTCACCTCATGCGCTTCAGCATCCACGCCTGCCACGCGCAGGCCGGGAAGCATCTCGATATTCCGCTCCGCCCAGAAGGCAGCCGGGCGGATCAGCAGCCGCTCGAACGGCTTCTCCTGAGAGAGATATTCCTTGGAGAGCGGCGGTCGCTCATAGGGCAGCTCCGGCTCATCGCCGAGCAGGGCGATCGTTCCGATAAACTTTTCCTGCCGCAACGAGACCGCCGCCTGCGCGCCGCCATGGCCCGCGCCGACGATCAGAATATCATAACGCGGGGAGGGGTTCATGTTCAGCTTTCCGCGACGATGGTGACTTTCAGCCCGGCCAGCTCGTCTTTAAACGGAATTTGGCAGGAGAGCCGGGAGTCCGCCGTGCGCTTCGTGGAGCTGTCCAGCAGATCGTTCTCATCCTCGCTCATCGGCGGCAAAAGTGCTGCGAATGCGGGATCGACATGCACATGGCAGGTGGCGCAGGAGCAGCAACCGCCGCAAATCGCCAGCAGATCGTCAAACCCGGCGTCACGGATAACTTCCATCACCGAGAGACCGGCTTTTCCCTCAACCTCGGTCTCTTTTCCATCCGGTGACGTGATCAATATTGCCGGCATACCGCGCTCCTCAATTACTTCAAATTCCCGCCGTCATTGCACAGCGGCACCGTTCGTTCAATAAACCACAACTGAGCGGATCGACTTGCCCTCGTGCATCAGCTCGAAGCCCTTATTGATCTCTTCCAGCTTCAGCACATGGGTAATCATCGGGTCGATCTGGATTTTGCCGCCCATATACCAATCGACGATCTTCGGCACATCCGTGCGCCCGCGCGCGCCGCCAAAGGCCGAGCCTTTCCACACGCGCCCGGTCACGAGCTGGAACGGCCGCGTAGAAATCTCCTTGCCCGCCTCGGCCACGCCGATGACGACCGAAACGCCCCAGCCGCGATGGCAGGCTTCCAGCGCCTGGCGCATTACATTTGTGTTGCCGGTGCAGTCGAAGGTGTAATCCGCGCCGCCGCCGGTCAGCTCTACCAGATGCGGCACAATGTCGCCCTGGATTTTCTTCGGGTTGACGAAATGCGTCATGCCGAAGCGGCGGCCCCATTCTTCCTTGTCGTCGTTCAAATCCACGCCAATGATCTTGTCTGCGCCGACGAGCCGAAGGCCCTGGATCACGTTCAACCCAATTCCGCCCAGGCCGAATACGACGCAATTCGCACCCGGCTCGACCTTGGCGGTGTTCACCACCGCACCCACGCCGGTCGTCACCCCGCAGCCGATATAACAGCTCTTGTCGAAAGGCGCGTCCTCGCGGATTTTCGCGACCGCGATCTCCGGCAGCACGGTGAATTTCGAGAAGGTGGAGCAGCCCATGTAATGAAACACCGGCTTGCCCTGGTAGCTGAAACGGCTGGTGCCGTCCGGCATCACGCCCTTGCCCTGCGTCGCGCGAATCGCGGTACATAGGTTGGTCTTGCCGGATAAGCAGCTTTTGCACTGGCGGCATTCCGGCGTGTAGAGCGGAATCACATGGTCGCCCGGCTTCACATAGGTCACGCCCGCGCCGATCTCGCGCACAATCCCCGCCCCCTCATGGCCCAGCACAGAGGGAAACAGCCCCTCGCTATCCAGCCCGTCCAGCGTATAGGCATCGGTGTGGCATATGCCGGTCGCCATAATCTCGACCAGCACCTCGCCCGCTTTCGGCCCTTCCAGGTCAAGCTCGACGATTTCCAGGGGTTTCTTCGTTTCAAAAGCAACAGCGGCGCGCGTTTTCATGGGGTTTCACCTATGTTTTGCTGCGGCTTACTAGACCTTGCCTATTGTATTCGGAATAAGCAGAAATGGAATACATTATTGCGCTCAAGGGATAATCCATGATCTCAAGCTGGGACGGCATCGAGGAATTTGTCGCGGTCGAGGCGGCGGGCAGCTTCGCCAAGGGCGCCAAGGCGCTGGGCGTCTCCACCTCGCATGTCAGCCGCGCCATCGTCCGGCTAGAGGACCGCATCCAGGCTCCGGTGTTTTTCCGCACCACGCGCAGCATCACATTAACAGACACGGGCCGCGCGCTGGTCGAGCAATTCCGCCGCATCATCGCCGGGCGCGAGCAGGCTTTCGCCATGGCGGGCGACGATGGCGAGCCGCAGGGCGAGTTGCGCCTCACCTGCTCGGCCTCGCTGGGAGAGCGTTTCGTCGTGCCGATCGTCCGCCGCTTCGCACAGGCGCATCCGCGCCTGTCGGTGAAGATCGATCTCAGCAACCGCATCATCGACCTGGTTGCGGAGGGCTTCGACCTTGCCATCCGCACCGGGCAGCTCACGGATTCCCGGCTCGTCGCCTCCCGCATCGCCTCGCGGCGCTATGCGGTCTGTGCTTCACCCGCCTATCTTGCCTTGCGCGACCAGCCGGAGACTGTGGCGGATCTGGCGCGTCACGACTGCCTCATCGGAACTTCCGGTACCTGGGCTTTCGAGGCCGAGGGCAAGCCCATCACCTTCCGCCCCAACGGGCGCTGGCGCTGCAACAGCGGGGAGGCCGTGGTGGATGCGGCGCTGGCGGATATGGGCATATGCCAGTTGCCGGAGAGTTACTTCTCGTCGCATATCGCAGCCGCGCGGCTGGTCCCGGTACTGGAGGCTTATCGCGCGCCGGAGGAGCCAATCTGGGCGGTGTATCCAAGGCACGACCATTTGCTGCCCAAAATCCGCAAGCTGCTGCCGCTGCTGCGCGCCGAACTTGGCCCGGCTATGCTATAATGTTAGGCAGGCGCCATGGACAAACAAATTATCGCCGAACTAGCCCCAACTGGCATGCTCCGGGTTGCCGTGAACATGGCCAATTTTCTGCTGGTTACGGGCAAAACCGCTTCTGGCGAACCAGACGGCGTCTCGCCGAGCTTCGCTGGCGCCATCGCTGCACAGCTCGGCGTTCCTGTCGCCTACGTGCCGTATCCTTCGGCGGCCGCAGCGGCGGATGCTGCTGGGGCCAGCGTATGGGACATCGCGCTCATCGGCGCCGAACCCGCGCGGGCGGAGCAGATCGCCTTCACCGCGGCCTATGCGGAGATCGAGGCTACCTATCTGGTGCCGGCTGGCTCAAACATTGCCAGCATCTCAGATGCCGATCGGCCCGGTGTGCGCATCTCCGTCTATGGCGGCAGCGCCTACGACCTTTGGCTTGCCCGGAACATCCGCCATGCCGAGCTCGTGCGTTCACCGAGCCTTAAAGCGTCAACCCAGCGCTTCGTAGAGGATAAGCTTGATGCGCTGGCCGGGTTGCGTTCCGGCCTGCTTGCCGATCAGGCGAATTTCCCCGGTTCGAAGATCCTCGACGGAAATTTCACCACGGTGCAGCAGGCCGTGGGCACATCCCGCGCCAATGCTGCCGGTGCCGCTTTTCTCGCCGGATTCGTTGAACAGGCGAAGCGTTCCGGCCTCATTGCATCGCTGATCGCACGGCATCGAGTAGATGGCCTTTCGGTGGCCCCGCTAACGTTTGGCTAGCCGTCGTCGCTTCTTCCTCGGATTGCTGTTTTGCCTTCACGCAGCAGTTCACCGCATCCAGCAGCGAGCAGGCGAAATAATCCGCGCCGATTTCCTGCCGTACCGCTTTGTCCTGTATCGACGGGTCGGAGTTTGGCCACAGCCCTACCAGAATCGGCGTACCCTTCGGCAGCTTTGCCCGCAGGCGCTGCATGAGATAGCGCAGATGCGCCGGGTTGCCGCTGATCTCGAGATACGAGATGCAAGCCATCGCAACGCCGGTAACTTCCAGCGTGTCGATCTTATCGCGTGAGACCTCGTCATAGCCAACGAGGCGGCCATTCATCTTGTGCTTACCCAAAAGCTGCACGAGCATGGCGGAGGCTGCCTCATCCAGCGGGCCGCGCCCGGCAATGCACAAAATCAGGTTATTGCCCTCCGAGTGCAAACTGAGCTTGTCGTCCATCGGCTGCATGGTGTTCGGTTCGGGATTGTCCGGGATCGTCTTTTCGTCATCCGGCGCATCGAGCGCATCGGCATCGGGCTTGTCACCCTTTGGCTTTACATCGTCATGCCCTTCCAGCCCCTTCACCACCTCTTTAATCGTGCGTTTCACCCGCTCAAGCTGTTCATGGTTCAACACGCCGCGCTGCGCGTCGTTGGCGGCCAGTTGCAAACCCTTCAGTGCCACCTCGTCGTAATAGGTGCAAAGCGAACGCTCCTTCAGCAGCAATTCCGCATGGTCCTGCGTCTCGTCGGCATCGCCGGCCAATATCCGCTGGTAGAAACTCTCCACCGGCGTCAGCGCGGGCCGGTCGCCGAGCAGAATGTCAAGAAACTTCAGTTTTTCCACATGCCGCCCCATCACGACGAGGCACAGGGTGAGGGGGGTAGATAAAATCAGCCCGATCGGCCCCCATAGCCAGGACCAGAAAATTGCGGCGACAACCACCGAGAATGGCGAGAGCCCGGTGCTGTGGCCATAGACCATCGGCTCGATAATCTGCCCGGTGAGTGTTTCCAGCCCGATGTAAAGGGCTGCGGTCCAAAGCATCATGGACCATCCGGGTTCGACCGCCGCGGCGAGCGCCATGGGTAAAAGTGCCGCGATAAACGAGCCGACATAAGGCACGAAGCGCAAAAGCGTTGAAAGCACGCCCCATAGCACCGGGTTCGGCACGCCGATGATCCAAAGCCCGATGCCGACGATTATGCCAAAGGCGGTGTTGATGCTGAGCTGCGTTACGTAGTACCGGCTCAGCCTGCGTCCGCCTTCATCCATCGCCACCGTGGTGCGGTGCAAATCATCCGAGCCAATGAGGCGGATCAGCCGGTCGCGCAGATCCTCCCGCTGCAAAAGGGCAAACACCGCGACCACGAAGACGATGCCCAACGTGGCAATCGGCGAAAGCACCGGCGACAAATACGTCATCAACAGTTTCATCGGCGAGGTTGCTGGGGCGGGAGCGGCGGCCGCCGGGGCGGCGGGTGTCAATGCCGGGAGAGCCATCGGCGAGCCCGCCGCCGCGCCATGATGCGCCCCAAACCTGTCCGCCAGATGCGATATGCGCCCGACGGTAAGATGCTGAATCGCCGAGACCTTGGCCTCGATGGCGCTGGCGTATTTCGGAAGCTGCGTGCTCAAATCGGCAATCTGTGTGCCGATAACGCCGCCGATCGCGACAAGCACGCAGATCGCGAGGATAACCCCCAGAAGCACGGATGGCACGCGGCCCAGATGCGCGCGCCGCAAAAGATTCACCAGCGGCGCCAGCACAAAGGCCAGGAGCGAGGCTAGCGTTACGGGCATCAGCACATCTTCGCCGAAATGCAAAATCACGACGAACATCAAAAACAATCCGGTGACTTTGAAAGCATCCGGCGCATCGGCGCTTGAAACAGCTTTGGGCGGAGCATCCGGTATCGGCAAGTCTCTGGGCATCCTGTCGTTCCGTTGTGATTCTTTCCAGTCTAAAACGAAATTGGCGCAAAGACCATAGAAACAAGCCTAGCGTTACAACGCCTCTTCTTCACGGTTGATGATTGGAGAGGCGATCGAACCGCCGATCGCGCCGAAGATCGCGCCCAGGAGCAGCATCCCAAACAAGATATACGCAGCGGTGGACGTTACATGAGCGGTTTTCGCGCCGATCGTCTGCGCCTTCTTCACCGCCTGGTTTTTGCCGTTGGTTGCCTGGCTTTGCAGTTGGTCGAACCGCGCCGTTGCCGCATCCGGGCTCTCATGCATCTGCGCGGCCATGATCGCGATAATGCGCTGTTTTGCCGCGGGCGCGCCGGCGCCTCCACTTTCATAAACCGGCAGCTGAACCGCGATTTCCTTCTGTGCATCCTGCGGCGACATCGTCTGCGGGTTGGCGTCCGCCGGTTGCAGATAGCTCTGGATATTCCCCGGTGTTGCGGCTGCTGCGCTCTTCAGCTCCGGCGCAGCCGCTGTCTTGAGCGTGGATCCCGCAGCGCTCATCGTCCCGCCGATCATCTCCGACGCGCCGCCAAACGCGCCGCCCACCGCCGTAGTGAGAAGATACAAAGCAAACAGCGTCATCAAACCCCAGACGATCAGGCCATGCAGCATCCCGTCGAACCGGGACGTGACCCCGGCGAGCCGGGCCGCCACATATCCGCCGATTAAAAGCGCGATGAGCCCGCTGACGAGCCACCATATGCCCGCGGCCATGCTGAAACTGCTGACATCCGGGGTGTTATTTGCCTGGGCGTGGATCGTGCTCAAACCCACCGCCGCCCCGAGCGTAACGAGTAGCAGCTCGATCGCAATGGCGAGAACCAACCCGGCAAACAATGCTTGCCAGGAAACGCGCCGGTGCACAAAGTTCCGGCCATAGGCGCGCAGCGTGCCGTAGGAAGCCGGATAACGCTGATCTGGTTCATAGACGGTCTCGGTGGTGGCCATGTCCCTCTCCTTTTGTTCGCGGCTAATGTGGAATTCTCAGCCCGCTTGTTTTCCGCTCTGCGACGTTAAAGGAAGATAACCGGCGATTGATGTATTGAAAGTTGAATAGTGTTTGTTTTCCGGAATTTAAATTTGAAGTTATGCCGCCATAATCATTGAACTTGCGGGAGGGACGAGGTCATCTAAGGAGCGGCTGGAATGACGGGATCGACCATGGAAACAACGCACGGCGCCGGCCCGGAGGAAAACGCCCCAGGTGCATCCGCAGCTCGCCCAGGACAAATACCTGCAAAGGGCTGGTGGCATGTGCTTAAACGTACCGCCGCCGGTTTCTCAAACGACCGGGTCATGGCAGAGGCCGCGAGCGTCACCTTCTATGCGCTACTCGCACTTTTTCCAGCGCTCGCTGCCTTCATCTCGATTTACGGATTGATCACCAATGCCTCCAGCCTCAGTGACCAGTTGAGCGCCATGGGCGGTATCGTTCCCGGCGGTGGCATGGACATCATCAAAAGCCAGATCACCGCGCTCACCTCTAAAGGCCATCAGGCGCTGGGCTTTGCCGCCATCGTCAGCCTGCTCATCTCGCTCTGGAGCGCCAATTCCGGCATCAAATCGCTCTTCGATGCCATGAACATTGTGTACCATGAGCATGAGAAGCGCGGCTTCATCAAACTCACGCTGGTATCATTCGCCTTCACGCTCGGCGCCATCGCCTTTCTTATCATCGCCCTCTGCGGCGTCGTCGCCGTGCCGATCGTGCTCAACTTCATCGGCGCCGGCGGTATTTCAAAAGCTCTGCTTAGCATTTTGCGCTGGCCGTTAATGCTGGTCATCATCACCATCGCGCTTGGCGTCATCTATCGCTACGGGCCGAGCCGCAAAACTGCGCGCTGGCGCTGGGTAAGCTGGGGCAGCGCCTCGGCAGCGGTGGGCTGGATCATCGTGTCGTTCGCGTTTTCCTTTTACGTCGCGAATTTCGGAAGCTACAACAAAACCTATGGCTCGCTTGGCGCGGTGGTCGGCTTCATGACCTGGATGTGGATCTCCACCATCGTGATCCTCATGGGCGCGGAGCTTAACGCCGAACTGGATCAGCAGACGGAGCGGGATTCGACCGTTGGCCCGGAGCAGCCGCAGGGCGAGCGCGGGGCTTTCAAAGCGGAAGTAAAAGCCTAGCCGCCAGCGCCGCCCCTTGTGGCCGCACCAGGTCGGCCAGTGTATATTTATCCAGCACCGCAACAAAGGCGCGCAGCGCCTCGCCCAATGCCTGTTGCAATCCGCACATGCCGGCAATCGGGCAGCATCCGGCGCCGAAGCACTCGGCGATCGCCATATCCTCTTCCATTTGCCGCACCACCTCGCCGAGACCGATTTGCTCCGGCGCCGCACCAAGCCGCAGCCCGCCATTGCGGCCCCTGGCGGTTTGCACGAAGCCGAGCTGCCCGAGCTTATGCACAATTTTTACGAGATGATTTTCGGAAATGCCGTAGGCCTCGGCGATCTCGACAATCGAAGCCAGCTCGCCCGGCTTTAGGCAAAGAAATATCAAAACTCGCAGGCTGTAATCGGTGAAGCGCGTTAAACGCATGGCACATTCCTCGGTTTTAAAGGTGCATAAGGTTTACACCTTATTGGCATTATGCTCATAGATGTGTCCATTATACATCTTTTATAGGAGTCGCGCACCATGCCTCAGCCGCTTTCCCCGGAAACCATCGCGATCGTGAAGGCGACCGTTCCGGCGCTCCAGTCGCAAGGCCTGGCGATCACGCAGCGCATGTACCAGCGGCTGTTTGAGAACGCTGACATCCGTGCGCTGTTCGACCAATCCCACCACGGCGAAGGCGGCTCGCAGCCGAAGGCGCTGGCCGCGGCGGTGCTCGCCTATGCCCGCAATATCGGCAATCCCGGCGTGCTCTCCGGCGCTATCGAGCGCATCGCGAACCGGCATGTGTCGTTGAATATTCTGCCGGAGCATTATCCCTTCGTTGCCACCGCCTTGCTCGCCGCGATCAAGGATGTGCTGGGCGGCGCGGCAACCGATGAGGTCATGGCCGCCTGGGCGGAGGCGTATTGGTTCCTGGCCAATGTGTTGAAGGACAGGGAGGCGGCACTCTACCGCAGCTAGGCACCCTAGCGCGGAGGCAAACCCGCCCGCGCAAGTAGACTTTTCTTTCCCGGTTTGGCATGGTGGGAGAAGCCGAAATAACATCCAAAGGAGCGCCGCATTATGACTCTTCAGCTTGGGCAGACTGCCCCGGACTTCGAACAGGATTCGAGCCAGGGGAAAATCAAACTCTACGACTATCTCGGCTCGTCCTGGGGCATCCTGTTCAGTCACCCGAAGGATTATACCCCGGTCTGCACGACTGAGCTGGCCGAGGTTGCCCGGCTGACGCCCGAATGGCAGAAGCGCAACGTCAAGGTGCTCGGCCTTTCGGTCGATACCACGGAGCACCATGAGGGCTGGAACAAGGATATCGAGGAAACCCAAGGGCAGAAGGTCAATTTCCCCGTCATCGCCGATCATGATAAGAAGGTCTCGGACCTTTACGGCTTGATCCACCCGGAAGCCGACCCGTCCGTCACAGTGCGCTCGGTCTTCATCATCGACCCCAAGAAGAAAATCCGGCTCATCATCACCTATCCGCCCTCCACCGGCCGCAACTTCGACGAGATCGTCCGGGTGGTCGATAGCCTGCAACTCACCGACGCGCATAAGGTCGCAACGCCGGTCAACTGGAACGATGGCGATGACGTCATCATTGTCCCCTCGCTCTCGGACGAAGACGCCAAAGCCCGCTTCCCCGAGGGTTTCAAAACGCTGAAGCCGTATCTTCGCATCGTCAAGCAGCCCAAGCTACCGCATAAGGCTTAAGGTTTGTGCACGTCCACTGCGAGCCAGCGTGAGCTGGCAGCACGTCTTGCCGGCGCAGGCCGGCATCCATGTCTAAAGCTGTTCCACCGCGTCATTGCGAGCCAGCGTGAGCTGGCGAAGCAATCCATCTCCTTCGCACACGTCACCCGTCTGGGTCCGGGCGCTCCATCACTGGCTTGCCCAGATAATCCGGTGCATCCACACAATCTCCTGCGCCGCGAAGCGTAAATCCGGATGTGCCGGGTTCAGGCTCGCCAGCTCGATGCGGCTCGCTGTCCTGCGGGTCAGCAGCTTGGCCATCACCGCGCCGTCGGTTGCCCGCGCCACCACCCGGTCGCCCACCCGCACGGGTGCGGCTGGCGAGACGACGATGGAATCCCCCCCCCGATAGACCGGCTCCATGGAATCGCCTGAAATCGTCAGGGCATAGGCGTTCAGGTCCAGGGCCGTTGGCAGCTCCACCTCGTCCCAACCCGCGCCCGCCGGATATCCGCCATCGTCGAAAAACCCGTGTTCGCCAGCCTGCGCCATGCCGATCAGCGGGATTTTGCTGCGCCCCTTGGGCCGTGCTTCCGGCATCGCCCTGGCGCCCATAACCAGCGCGGTAAAATCCTCAAGCCGCGCTCCGGTCGCCTGCAACACTTTTGCAAGGCTCTCGGTCGAGGGCCAGCGCACCCGCCCATCACCGGTGTTGCGCTTGGAAAGGTTGAAGCTCGTCGGGTCGAGGCCAGCCTTCCGTGCCAGGCCGGACGGCGAAAGCCCATGCTCCGCTGCCAGCGTGTCGATCGCGCGCCATATGTCTTCATGCCGCATCAAGAATCGCCAATCTCATACGCCCAAGAGCTAACCCGGCACGAAGCGCCAGAGAACCCGTAAATAGGAATTTTGTCCGAAATTTATTAAAAATTTCTTTCCAAAAGGTAATGTAGCGCTTGCCTACCTTAAGTCATAGGAATATAAGCGCTATTATGCACTTGACGTACCATAAGGGAAATGCTACTAAAATGGCATGACCTACGATCTCACAAACCCGATCTACAATCACGAAGAAGCCGCCCGGAAGCATTTCGAGGCAATTCGCTGGCCAGTCGGTGCGGTCTGCCCGCACTGTGGCGTTGTAGGGAACTCGGTTGAATTGCAGGGTAAAAGCACCCGTCCCGGCGTTTGGAAGTGCCGGGATTGCCGTAAGCCTTTCACCGCCATGGTCGGCACCGTTTACGAGCGGTCGCACATTCCCTTGCACAAATGGCTTTTGGCAACGCACCTGATCTGTGCAAGCAAGAAAGGCATCTCCGCCCATCAGCTTTTTCGGATGCTTGGCTTTGGCTCTTATAGAACCGCCTGGTTCATGGCCCATCGTATCCGCGAAGCGATGGTTGACGTTGCGCCCGCTCCTATGGGTGGCGAGGGCAGTGGCGTTGAAATGGACGAAACTTATTTCGGTGCAAAAAACGAGATTAAAAAGCGCACAAAGCGCGGTAAAGCCTCGCTTTCCAGCAAGCGCGCGGTTGTCGCGCTGGTTGAACGCAAAGGCAAAACCCGCATGTTCCATGTCGAAACCGCCGACAAGAGGTCGATTTTGACCATTATCGGCAAACATGTTGACCCGGCAACCAATCTCTACACGGACGAAAGCAACCTCTATCTTTCGGCCGGTGCGTTCGTTGCAAGCCATAGCACGGTGAAACATACGGACGGCGAATATGCCCGCGGTTCCGCCAATACCAACAGCGTTGAGGGTCTGTTTGGCATTTTCAAGCGCGGCATGAAAGGCGTTTATCAGCACTGCGGGGAGCAGCATCTGCACCGCTACCTTACCGAGTTCGAGTTCCGCTATAACAGCCGGATTGCCCTTGGCATGAATGACGCGGATCGCACCGAAAAGGCTTTGCGGGGCACGGACGGGAAGCGGTTGACGTATCAACAAACTGGTTCACGGGCAGCATAAGCCGCGGGGCATGAGCCGAAAGGCATATCGGACGATGATTTCAGCTATATTGTCACTGGTAGCTGAAGAGGATGCAGTGGGACAGTTGTGTTTCCCGCAGTGGGAAGATATGCTTTGAATTGTCTTCGAAATCGCAACAATTTGATACATATAGTGATAACAAGTCAACCAGTTCGGTTAAAAACTGCTATGATTTGTCATGGGCGGCGTATTAATTGGATGTTAAATGAACGTTTACGTGTTGGAGGGTATTATATGAGCGATACTATGGAGAGGCCTAAAATGGCACTTGAAACTGAGATCGCGTATTACGAAGCCAAGTTACCGGAGTATGAGCAATACTATGCCGGTAAACATGTGGTTATTCATGGGGCTGAACTTGTGGGTGCTTTTGATTCTTTTGAAAACGCTGCCGTTGAGGCGGTGCGCCGCTTTGGGCGTGGTCCATACTTGATCAGGCAAATTGGTGCTCCGCCGCCATCAATCCCAATTTCTTGGCTTTATCAACCGGCGGCATAATTGCCGATAGTGGAGTGTGGGTTTTTTGGCCTTGTTGGCACAAACCCGCCGCCTCTCCTATTGGCTCACGTAGGACCAACGGTATCTATTGATGTCGGATTTGACCCGGCTTTAATAGCCAGTATTGCTCAAGGTGCCCCTGGGCCAGCTATTAGTCCAGCGGCTAACGCTTCTCATTCGAATATTCAAAATATTCCGGCGTTAATCGACACAGGGGCAGCGCTTAGCTGCATCGACGACGCGCTTGCCCAACAACTTCAGCTCCCTCTAATCAATCAAACGCAATCCGCCGGGGTGCATGGTCTTGGTACATTAAACGTATATCTTGCATATATATTCATACCCCCTTTAGGGGTAACGCAAGCAGGGTCATTTATCGGCGCAAACATGTCAGGAGGCGGGCAGCCGCATAAGGCCCTTCTAGGGCGCTCTTTACTCCAAAATATGTTGTTGGTTTATGACGGACGCAGTGGATCAGTGAAATTGGCCACTTGATTAGTCCCCTTTCGGTCCGTAGCATCAACCTCTTCCGTAGAGGGAAATATCTCTTGTTTCCTGTTTAATTCATCTTTCGGTTTCGGCGGAGTATTGGCCATGCGCCGGATTACCTCATCACGAAGGCGGTCTGCTTCTTCCTTCGGAATCGTTTCAATGGCAGTTTGGTCCACGCGGCGGCAATCCCATGTGTTCGATTAAATCCCACATAAGCCAGTCAGGGTATCGATATTCCCCGTCCCAGACTTGCTCCGGGGAAGGAACGGAAAAAATCTCGCCCAAAGGGTCTTCCCAAAGGTCATATTCCGCCAAAGACGATTGCTTAATGAATTTACAACCTCGACTTGTAAGCTCATCCTTAAGTTCTTCGATTGTTACAAGCCGGACTGACATTCATTATTTTAAGCTGCTTCCCTTACGAGATAACGCTTATTCCCTAGGGTGAGAGGTGGCACGGGAATCGGAGTCTGTACCGACTCCGATTCGGTTGCAAGCCATTCCTCAAAATCCCTCATAGGAGCCACCTCGCAGGACTGACCAACTTTAATCTCAATCAGCTCCTTAAGCATCAAAGCTACATCCTCATATGCTTTACGGGCGTCTTGGCTGGCAACATAAAGGCCCCGCACATCTTTTGACGTAAAAATGTGATAGCCACCGACATAACGGTACGAAACGTCAACAGACGCCGATACCGTTCCGCCGAACGCATTAGACATATCCCTTGCTGCGCTCATAATTGCCCCCATCCAAATTCGCGGTGTTTTGTAAAATTCCTAAAAAGGCCGGAAGGTCTATTCAAAAGGGATCAGACAAAACTTTAACTCACTACCGTTGCGAATCACATTACAAATCAAAGTTACCCACAACTATTTGTTGCGATTCGCTCCGAAATATGACTCAGCGACTCGGGTTATATATGCTTTATCCTGTGAAGAAAATACTTAGCGTTAAGTTAATTTTGGACTTGCGAAAGGCATTTCCCTTATGGTACGTCAAGTGCATAATAGCGAATATAAGCCTGCACGGGTCCGCTACCCTAAGTTGCAATTCACCCAATACTGAAAGGAAAACACCACTTATGGCTTTTTCGCTCCGCAATCTTTCCGTCCTCGCCTACGCCAACGGCTTCACCCTGTGGCATTATAAATCCGGCACCGATGCGCTGACCCATGCCACCGCCCAAGGCTATTTCGCGGATGCGGCGGACCTCATCGCGCCGGGCGACATGGTGATGCTTACCGGCAAGGAAGGCGGGAAAATTGCCACCATTGCCGGCGCGGGGCGGGAAATCGCGCTCTCCCCGGTGATGTAGTTCACAATTCAAAACAATCCTTCACCAGCCGGTCCAGCAGCCGCACGCCGAAGCCCGTTGCACCCTTCGGCGTCACCGGCCCATCCTTTGCCGCCCAGGCCATGCCCGCAATATCCAGGTGCGCCCAGGGTTTTCCGTTCACAAAGCGTTGCAGAAACTGCGCGGCGGTAATCGAGCCGCCCGCGCGGCCGCCGCCGATATTCTGCATATCGGCAATCGCGGATTTCAGGTTCTTGTCGTATTTCTCGCCCACAGCCGCCAGCGGCATCCGCCACACCTCCTCGCCCACCGCCTTGCCCGCCGCGATAAGCTTTTCGGACAATCCATCGTCATTGCTGAACAGCCCAGCGTATTCATGGCCCAAGCCGACGATGATCGCTCCGGTCAGCGTCGCGAGATCGACCATGTATTTTGGCGCGAAGCGTTCCTGCGCGTAATACAGCACATCCGCCAGCACCAGCCTGCCTTCGGCATCAGTGTTCAAAACTTCAATGGTCTGGCCTGAATAGCTTTTAATTACATCGCCCGGCCGCAAGGCCGTGCCGGAGGGCATGTTTTCCACCAGGCCAACCAGCCCCACCGCATCCACGCGCGCCTTGCGCCCGGCAAGCGCTGCCATCAGCCCAACAACCGTGCCCGCACCCGCCATGTCCCATTTCATGTCTTCCATGCCGGCGGCTGGCTTCATCGAAATTCCGCCGGTATCGAAGGTGACACCCTTGCCGATGAACGCGATCGGCTCTTTCGGCTTTTTGTTCTTCTTGCCATCCGCCGTAACAGCGCCGGACGCGCCCAGCCATTGCAGCACCACCATGCACGGCTCGCGCGCGCTGCCCCAGCTCACGCTCAGCATCGAGCCGAATCCGAGCTTCTCCAAATCCTTTCTATCGAAAATCTCGACGCGCAGCCCAAGTTTTTTCAATTCCGCCGCGCGCTCGGCAAATTCTTCCGGGTAGAGTACATTCGCGGGTTCCGTCACGAGGTCGCGCGTCAGCTCCACGCCATCGGCTACTGCCGCCAGCGCCGCATACGCCGCTGCCGCTCTATCCGCATCGCCCGCCAACACCGTCAGCTTCGTCAGCTTCGGCTTCTCTTCGTCTTTCTGCGCCGTGCGGTATTTCTCGAAGCTGTAGGCCCGCAGCCGCGCGCCAAACGCGATCTGCGCCGCGAGATCCGGTTCCATCGTCCCGGCCAGAACCGTTACTTCGGCTTCCTTCACCAAAGCCGCGGCAACCGCACCGCCCAGCTCTTCCGCCGCCCGGGCATCGAATGTTTCCGCACTTCCCGTACCGATCAGCAAAACGCGCCTGAACCCGGCCTTGGGCGCCAGCAGGCTCGCCTGGCTGCCCTTTTTGCCGGTAAACGCCTCCGCTTCAATCGCACGGGTCAGTGCGCCGCCCAGCGCCTTGTCCAGCGCCGCGCCCATGTTGCTCAAGCCCTCGTCCTCTGCCACCGGCACCACCAGCACGCCGGCTTTCGGCAGCACGGCTTTGGCAAACGCAATCTCCAGCATAACCACCCCTGTCATCATTCCGTGCCAGCATAACATTCCCTCAGCCCTTGGCCAGACGGTATGCCGCGCTTACACGGAAGCGCGGTAGCCTCAACCTAAGTTACCGCGTAAGTTGAGGCGCGCTCTATTTTTTATGAGAGGCTGATTCACGCTTTCGGTTAACGCGCCCGAGCGCGTCAACCTCAAACGATCAGGCTCTAAAACCATGGACGACCTCGCCCTCCTCAACCTCGCCGTTCGCCTGGCGAATGCCGCCGCCATAACCATCCGCGCCGTGCGCGCGAGCGGCTTCACCGTCACCGCGAAGTCCGATGCCTCTCCCGTTACCGTCGCGGATACGCAGGCCGAGGCCATCATCGTGCAAGGCCTGCGCGCAGCCACGCCGGATATTCCCGTCATCGCGGAGGAGGAGGTGGCGGCAGGCCTTGTCACCACGCCAGGGGAAGAATTCTGGCTGGTCGATCCGCTGGACGGCACGCGCGAATTCGCCGCCGGACGCCCGGAGTTCGCGGTGAATATCGGCCTTATCCGCTATGGCGCACCCGTGCTCGGCGTGGTCGCCTCACCGGCGTTGGAAGAAATCCATTCCGGCCTAGTGGGGCAGGGGGCCTGGAAAATCGCGGGCGGCGTCACCGCGCCCATCCGCGCCCGTCCCGCCCCGCCGGATGGCTTCACAGTCATGGCCTCGCGCCATTACGCGGATGATCCCACGCTCGCTGCCCTGCTTGGAGGCATGAAAGTCGCCTCGCTCACCAATATCGGCTCGGCGCTCAAATTCCTCCGCCTTGCGGAAGGTGTGGCGGATTTCTACCCCCGGCTTGGCCGCACCATGGAGTGGGACACCGCAGCCCCCCAAGCGGTGCTGGAGGCCGCTGGCGGCTCGGTCATCACAGACAGCGGCTTGCCGCTCCGCTACGGCAAGCCCGGTTTTGAGAATCCGAAATTCACCGCCTGGGGGCTTGCGGGATTTTAACCTCGCCGTCACTCATTGTTATTGATGTCGCGCGGCTTGCTAACCACCTTCCTGATATGAAAAAATATCTTACCGCCCCCGCTGCGCTTCTTCTTCTGGCCTTCAGCCTCTCTGGCTGCATCTGGATGCATCACGGCTACGGCTACGGCCACGGCGGCTATTACGGCCATGGCGGCTATGGCCATGGTGGCGGCTGGCACCATTAGCCCGCCTTTGCGCCGCTGTGTAAGCTGCGCCAGTTTGCGCTGAACCCTCGCTCGGATTAAGCAACCGCCAAACGGCGGAATGGCAGATTATGGCGAGTTTGGCGGAAATTTCGGGCAATGAGGCGGTGCTTGCACATCAGGCGGAGATTCTTGCCCGCCCCTTGACGGAAGAGCGGCAGATGGCCAACGCCATCCGCACTCTTGCGATCGATGCGGTCGAGGTGGCCAATTCCGGGCATCCGGGAATGCCGATGGGCATGGCCGACGCCGCAACTCTGCTTTGGAAAAAATATCTCAAGTTCGACGCTGCTGATGCGAGCTGGGCGGATCGCGACCGCTTCGTGCTCTCCGCCGGTCATGGTTCCATGCTGCTGTACGCGCTGCTCCATCTCACCGGGCATGAGGGGATAGGGATCGATGATCTTAAATCCTTCCGTCAGCTGCATTCGGTTGCGGCGGGCCATCCGGAATATCGCGAGCATCCGGCGATTGAGATGACCACCGGGCCGCTGGGCCAGGGCTTCGCCACCGCCGTCGGCATGGCAATCGCCGAGCGGCTGCTGGCAGCGAAATTCGGCAAGAGCTTGGTCGATCACCGCACCTGGGTCATCGCGGGCGATGGTTGTCTCATGGAAGGCGTCTCCCACGAGGCGGGCGCGCTCGCCGGGCATTTGAAGCTGAACAAGCTCGTCGTCCTGTTCGACGATAACAACATCTCTATCGATGGCGATACCGGCCTTACGACCTCCGAAGACCCGCTGAAGCGCTTCGCGGGCTATGGCTGGGCGGTGAAGCGGGTCGATGGGCATGATTTCGAGGCGTTGAACGCGGCACTCGCCTGGGCAATGAAATCCTCCAGGCCGGTGATGATCGCCTGCAAAACCATCATCGGCCTGGGCGCGCCGAAGAAAGCCGGGACGGCGGGCGTGCATGGCTCTGCCCTGGGCGGGGCGGAGGCCGAGGGTGCAAAGCGCGCGCTTGGCTGGGAGCATCTGCCTTTCCATGTGCCAAGCGAGATTTACGCGCCATGGCATGAGGCGGGCGCACGAGGGGCCACGCCACGGCGGGCCTGGCTGAAGCGGCTGCAAAAGCACCCCAACCGCGCGGAGTTTGAGCGTGTAATGGCGGGCAAGCTGCCGGATGGCTGGGCCGAGGCGATGACTGCCTACAAAACGGCTTTGGCGGCGGCCAAGCCGAAACTCGCGACACGGCAAGCCAGCCAGAAGACACTGGAAACCTTGGTCCCGGTGCTGCCGGAATTGGTCGGCGGCTCCGCGGACCTCACCGGCTCCAACCTTACGCTGGTAAAAGGCATGGCAGGCGCCAGCCCGGAGAATTTCGCGGCGCGGTATATTTATTACGGCGTGCGCGAGCACGGCATGGCGGCGGCGATGAACGGCATAGCGCTGCATGGCGGCTTGATTCCCTATGGCGGCACGTTCTTCGTGTTCACGGATTATATGCGCCCGGCGATTCGCCTCGCGGCTTTGATGGGCATTCGCGTTATCCACGTATTAACGCACGATAGCATCGGGCTGGGCGAGGATGGCCCGACGCATCAGCCCATCGAGCATTTGGCGAGCTTCCGCGCCATGCCGAATGTGCTGGTGCTGCGCCCGGCGGATGCCGTGGAAACGGCGGAAGCCTGGGAGCTCGCGTTGAAGAATACCGCGGGGCCGAGCCTGCTCGTGCTCTCCCGCCAGGCGGTTCCGGCGCTGCGTGCGGATGCCAATGGCAATAAATCCGCGCGCGGGGCCTATGTGCTGGCGGAGGCGGAAGGCAAGCGCGCCGCAACGATCATCGCCACCGGCACCGAAGTCGCGCTCGCCATGGGCGCGCGGGACAAGCTCGCGAAGGATGGCATTTTCGTCGCGGTGGTCTCTGCGCCCTCCTTCGAGCTGTTTGCGCGGCAGGATGCGAGCTACCAGGACACCGTGCTGGGCACCGCACCGCGCATCGGCGTGGAAGCCGCCATCGGCTTCGGCTGGGAGCGCTGGCTGGGCCCCAACGGTATTTTCATCGGCATGGGCGGATTTGGCGCCAGCGCGCCGGCCGAAACCCTATATGAGCATTTTGGTATCACCGAGGCGGCGATTGTGGCCGCCGTGAAGCGAGAGGGAAAATAAAACGTGGCTGTGAAGATTGCGATTAACGGGTTTGGGCGGATCGGGCGCTTGGTATTGCGGGCGCTGATCGAAAGCGGGCGGACGGATGTCGAATGCGTGCTGATCAACGATCTCGGCAGCGTCGAGGATAACGCCCATCTGCTGCGCTACGATTCCGTGCATGGCCGCTTCCCCGGCACGGTGGAGGTTAAGGGCGACAGCCTGGTGATTACCAATGCTGGCCGCAGCTACGCGCCGATCAAAGTCTCCGCCGAGCGCGACCCCGCCAAAGTGCCTCTCAAGGGCGTCGATGTCGCGATGGAATGCACCGGGTTGTTCACCAAGCGTGAGACGGCGGCGGCTCTGCTAACCGCCGGTGCGCGCAAGGTCATCGTCTCCGCCCCCGCCGATGGCGTGGATGCGACCATCGTGTACGGCGTGAACCATAAAACTCTGACCAAGGAGATGGAGGTGATCTCCAACGCCTCCTGCACCACCAACTGCCTCGTGCCGATGGCGAAGGTGCTGCACAGCGCCTTCGGGATCGAGCGTGGCTACATGGTGACGATCCATTCCTATACCGGCGACCAGAAGACCGTCGATACGCTGCATAAGGACCGCCATCGCGCCCGCGCCGCCGCCCTTTCGATGATCCCGACCTCCACTGGCGCCGCAAAAGCCGTGGGCCTGGTGCTGCCGGAATTGGCAGGCAAGCTGGACGGCACCTCGATCCGTGTGCCGACGCCGGATGTTTCGCTGGTTTCCTTCGACGTGGTTTTGAAGAAGCAGGCGACCAAGGAAGAAGTGAACGCCGCGATGCAGGCGGCAGCCGAGGGCGAGTTGAAAGGCATTCTCGACTATTCGACCGAGGCGCTGGTCAGCACCGACTTCATCCATCAGCCGGCCTCCTGCACGTTCGATGCGCCACAGACCGCAGTGGTTGATAAGGCGCTCGTGCGCGTCATGGGCTGGTACGACAATGAATGGGGCTTTTCCAACCGCATGTCAGATACCGCCGCTTACTTCGGTGCGCTGTGAGCGGCCAGACGCTCGATGATGTGAATGTGGCGGGGCAGCGTGTGCTTCTCCGCGCCGACCTCAACGTGCCAATGCGCGATGGTAAGGTGACGGACCGCTCCCGGCTGGAGCGTCTGGCTCCGACGATCAACGAGCTTTCCAGCAAGGGCGCCAGGGTCATCGTGCTCAGCCATTTCGACCGGCCAAAGGGCAAGCGCGTGGAATCCATGTCGCTCCGCCCGATTGCCGTGGCGCTGGGCGAGGTACTGGGCCGCCGCGTTGGCTTTGCTGAGGATTGCATCGGGCCGGATGCCGCGCGCGCGGTGGAGGCGATGCGCGCGGGCGATGTGCTGGTGCTGGAAAACACGCGCTTCCATGCCGGGGAAGAGGCGAACGACCCGGAGTTTGCCCGCGAACTAGCGAAGCTGGGCGATATTTACGTGAACGATGCGTTTTCCGCCGCGCACCGCGCCCATGCGAGCACAGAGGGTATTGCCAAGCTTCTGCCCGCCTATGCCGGGCGTCTGATGCAGGAAGAACTTTCGGCGCTGGACAAGGCGCTGGGGTCGCCGGAGCGGCCCGTGGCGGCGATTGTCGCGGGCTCGAAGGTTTCCACCAAGCTGGATTTGCTGAGCAACCTCGTCGGCAAGGTCGATGTGCTGGTGATCGGCGGCGCCATGGCTAATACCTTCCTGGCGGCGCAGGGGCATGATGTTGGCAAGAGTTTGCAGGAGCGCGACCTGCACGCGACGGCGCTGGAAATTTTGAAGACTGCGAAGGAAAAGCACTGCGACGTTATTTTGCCGCTGGATGTCGTAGTAGCGGAAAAATTCGAGGCCAATGCGGCGACGCGCGTGGTGGGGGTCGATGCGATTCCGGCCAACATGATGGCGCTGGATGTCGGCCCCGCGACTGTTGCAGCGTTTATCGCCATGCTGCCGGACATAAAAACCGTGATCTGGAACGGGCCGCTGGGCGCGTTCGAGACTAAGCCTTTCGATGCAAGCACCAACGAGCTTGCCGAGGCGATTGCCAAGGCGACCGAAGAAGGGAAGATCATCTCGGTCGGCGGCGGCGGCGATACCGTCTCGGCGTTGAAGCTTGCTGGGGTGCATCACCAGATGAGCTATCTCTCGGGTGCTGGCGGCGCGTTCCTTGAATGGATGGAAGGCAAGGTGCTGCCGGGTGTCGAAGTGCTGAGCAGCGGCCTCTCGAACCTCGGATGACACGCGAGGAACTTACCGCCTGGGCGCTGGGCAATGGCTGGCAAATGATCGCGGGGAGTTTGTGCTTAACAAAACCCTCCGCGCGCAAGGAGCCCATTGTGAAAATGCTGTTCAAAGCCACGGTGGCGAGCATCGAGGTGAAGAAGCCTGCGGGCAAATGGGAAAAATTCGGCTCCGCACCTTATGCTCAGATTGTGATGGATGAGGAGGCCGAGCGGCCGCTCGGGCTCGGCTTCGAGAAAATCCCCAGCTTTTCGATGTTGATGCGCGAGAACAAGGACGCCCAGGCTTTCGCGAAATTCGGGAAGTAAAGCGCCGGGGCGAAGGGGCCAAAGGTTCCAGCGGTGCGAAGCGCCGTTGGAAAGGCCCCGATGGGTGGATGGGCCCGCGCGCCAAAAAATGAAGCGAAAGCGGCCTTTATCCTGCCGTATGCTTCCGCTAAAGCCTGTGCATGACACAGGCTTTTCCCAACACATTGCGGTCCGGCCCGGATGGGCGCGGGCGGTTTGGCGAATTCGGCGGCAGGTTTGTTGCCGAGACGCTAATGCCGCTGATTTTAGAGCTGGAAACAGCGTGGGAAGCTGCAAAGGCGGACCCTCGTTTCCAGACGGAGCTAGATTACTACCTCAAGCACTATGTCGGCCGGCCCAGCGCCATGTGGTTTGCCGAGCGGCTGACGCGCGAGCTTGGGGGCGCCAAAATCTACTTCAAGCGCGACGAGCTGAACCATACCGGCGCGCATAAGATCAACAACTGCGTCGGGCAGATTTTGCTGGCGCGGCGCATGGGCAAAACGCGGATCATTGCCGAAACCGGCGCCGGGCAGCATGGTGTCGCCACCGCAACGGTGTGCGCGCTGTTTGGCCTGCCCTGCACGGTCTATATGGGTGCCGTGGATGTCGAGCGGCAGAAGCCGAACGTGTTCCGTATGAAGCTGCTGGGCGCGGAGGTCATCCCCGTTAGTTCCGGTGCCGGAACGCTGAAGGATGCGATGAACGACGCCATGCGCGACTGGGTGGCGAATGTGCGGGACACGTTCTACATCATCGGCACGGCGGCAGGCCCGCACCCGTACCCTGCGATGGTGCGGGACTTCCAATGCGTCATCGGCAATGAGGCGAAAGCGCAAATGCTGGAAGCCGAAGGCAGGCTGCCGGATGTTGCGATTGCGGCGATCGGCGGCGGCAGCAATGCCATCGGGCTGTTTCATCCGTTCCTTGACGATGCGTCCGTGCGGCTGATCGGCGTGGAGGCAGCGGGGCATGGGCTGGATTCCGGCGAACATGCGGCGAGCCTGAGCCGTGGCCGCCCCGGCGTGCTGCATGGCAACCGCACGTATTTGTTGCAGAATGAGGATGGGCAGATCCAGGAGGCGCATTCGATCTCCGCCGGGCTGGATTATCCGGGGATTGGGCCGGAACATTCCTGGCTGCATGAAATCGGGCGCGTGGAATATGTCGCGATTACGGATAAAGAGGCGCTTGCCGCGTTCCAGCTCTGCACGCGCACGGAGGGGATCATTCCGGCATTGGAGCCGAGTCACGCGCTGGCGCATGTCACGAAGATCGCAGGCGGGATGGGGAAGGACGAGATTATCCTGATGAATCTGTGCGGGCGCGGGGATAAGGATATTTTCGCGGTGGCACAGCACCTGGGCGTTGAACTATGAGCCGGATTGCGGGGGTGTTTGCAGGGCTTAAACGAGAGGGAAGGGCGGCGCTGATTCCCTTCGTGGAAGCGTATGACCCAGACCGCGCGACCTCGCTCGCCCTGCTCACCGGCATGGCGGCAAACGGCGCGGACATCATCGAAATCGGCGTGCCGTTCACGGACCCAATGGCGGATGGCCCGACGATCCAGGCGGCGGGGCGGCGCGCCCTGCTGGCGGGCGCCTGCCTCAAAGGCGTTTTGGACATCGTCACCGAGTTTCGCACCAACAACGATCACACGCCGCTGGTGCTGATGGGCTATTTGAACCCGATCCTTTCCTACGGCGTTGCGCGGTTCTGTGCGGATGCCGCGCGCGCGGGGGTGGATGGCTTAATCGTCGTCGATCTGCCGACAGAGGAGGCGGATTTGCTGCTCCCCGATGCCGCGGCGCATGGGCTGGATGTGATACGGCTGATCGCGCCCACAACGAGCGACGAGCGTTTGCCAAAAGTGCTGAGCGGGTCTTCAGGATTCGTGTATTACGTCAGCATCACAGGCATAACCGGCACACGCACCGCAACGGCTGAGGATCTGGCTCGGGATATTCCAAGGCTGCGCCGCGTGACCGATTTGCCGATCGCGGTCGGCTTTGGCGTTCGCACACCGGAGCAGGCGCGCGTCGTGGCGCAACATGCCGATGCCGCGATCGTCGCCTCCGCGTTGATCGAGAAATTATGCAAAACAAATGTGGCTTCGGTGCTGGCAGATGTCAGCGCACTGGCGGAAGGTGTGCGCGGCGCGAGAAAAGTTTAGAAGACCGGCAGCACACGCCACCGGCCTTGCCTCAAAATTTTAAGCTGCCTTCCGGCTCTGGCCCTGCTCCAGCAGCTTCATAAATTCCCGGTTGAACGCCGGAAGATCATCGGGGTTGCGTGACGTCACGAGCAATCCATCGACCACTACCTCCTGGTCCACCCAGTTCGCGCCTGCATTGGCAAGGTCCGTGTGCAAGGACGGCCAGGAGGTCATCTTCTTGCCCTTCACCCCGCCCGTCTCGATCAACGTCCACGGCCCATGGCAGATCGCGGCAATCGGCTTGCCTCCATCCACGAAGCTTTTCACGAACGCCACCGCCTCTTTGTTCACGCGCAGCGCATCGGGGTTCGCGACACCGCCGGGGAGCACCAGCGCGTCGAAATCGCCGGGCTTCGCACTCGCCAACTCCATATCCACCTTCGTCTTGTCGCCTTTCTCATGGTGCTTCATGCCCTGAATCTCGCCGCCCTTGGGTGAGATCACCCGCACATCCGCCCCCGCCTGGCGCAGCGCCCTCACCGGCTCCTGTAGTTCGGCCTGCTCAAATCCATCGGTCGCCAGCACCGCGATTTTACACGCTTTCAGATCAGCCATAAAATTTCTCCCTTTTCAAAACGGCCCTTGCCGCTCTGCCGGAAGGTGGGAGCTTCGCATCACCCCGCAAGCTTCATGAACACAAGCTCATGGCTCCGCCACTGCCAAACAAAAGCCGCGCCCCTATATCGTTTTCATGGACGATCTTGAATCACGCATCCGCGAACATGCTTTTTTGCTATGGGAAGCCGCCGGCTGTCCGGAAAACCGGGCCGAGGAATTCTGGGCCCGCGCCGAGCAGGTGGAGCGCGGCTTCACCCAACCGGCGGAAACAGATCAGCCGCTGGACCCCGCGAAATTCGCCGGTTTCTAGAACCTCACCAAGGTATCGTCTTCCCCCGGTAGTCCAGAAACTGCTGCCCGCCCGCGCCTGCCTGGGCCTCCAGCACATCGGCGATGCCGCGCACACTCGTCTCCACGTCGATCTCGGCATTCGGGCCGCCCATATCCGTCCGCACCCAGCCGGGATGCATATTCAGCACCGTAATCCCATCCTCTAATTCGGATGCAAAGCTGCGGCTCAACCGGTTCAGCATGGCCTTGCTGGCGGAATACAGGCTTGCAAATCCGCCCGCGTTCATCTCCACACTGCCCAGCACCGAACTCATAAAAGCGATGATCCCGCTTCCTGGCTTTACCTCTGGTACCAGCTTCATCGCGAGGCGCACCGGGGCGATGGCGTTGGTCATCATCAGATGCGTCACTTCTTCCGGCGTTACCGTCTCGGCGGTCTTGTCCTCCGGCCCGCTGGTCCCGGCATTGATGAACACCACGTCGAAGCTTTTTCCGCTCATCCGCTCCACGAACGGCTGCACCGCGTGCAGATTATTGATATCCAGCGTGTCCATCGTCACCTGCTCATGGTACGCCTCCAGCCCGGTGCCGCCGGGCGCTGAGCGCACCGTCGCTGTCACGTCCCAGCCGCGCCGGGCCAATTCCAGGCTCAACCCCAGCCCCAACCCGCGCGACGCCCCCACGACCAGCGCGGATTTTCTGCCTTCTGTCTCGCTCATTTCAACCATCTCCTTGCTCGTTGCTGGCGATATGGCGCGTCCGCCGCTTCGGCCAAGGGGTTTTGGCAAACCGCTCGGCTTCCTATATCAAAGGTTCACTTGAGGAACGGCCGATGGATAAAATTCATTACAAACTCGTCCAGCACGATGGCGGCTGGGCCTACAAGCTGGGCGATGTGTTCTCTGAGTCCTTTTCCACGCATGATGCCGCTCTGGCGGCTGCACGGCGTGTCGCGGATGAGCAGCGCGTCCCCGGCGAGACGCAATATATCGAGTACCAAACGGCGGATGGTGAATGGCTCACGGAACTCGCCGCGGGTAACGACCGCCCAGACCCGGATGTGTCCGAAGACTAAACTTCCAGTTCCGCCTGTGCCCGTCGCGCGTCAGCCTGCTTCGCGAGCCGCCGGTAGCTCCGCAGGCTGAACGGCAGCATTACCATATAGGCAAGGCCGAGCAGCGCCCCCGCGGCATAAGGGTCGGCGAAGAGTATCGCCGCGAATACCACCACGCCCAGCAGCAGCGGCAAAATGCCCGCGCTGGGGATTTTGAAATTCTTGAAGCTGAACACCGGCAGCGTGGAGACACACAACAGCCCGACGCACACCAGCACCGCGCCGGTGAACAGCGGAAACGCCACGGCCGCACTCAACCCTGGCAAATGCCTTTGCTGCGCCTCCAGCCCCAGGAATAGCGGGAAAAGCGCCAGCCCGGCCCCGGCGGGTGCGGGCACGCCGGTAAAAAAATTATACGCGAACGCCGCCCTTGGGCCGCTGTCCAGCGCCGCGTTAAACCGGGCCAGGCGCAGCGCCATGGCGGAAGCAAACATTAATGGCGGCAAAAACCCAATCGCCCCCCAGGCAGAGAGCGACCACATATAGATCACCAGCGCCGGGGCGATGCCGAAGCATAAAAAATCCGCCAGGCTGTCGAACTCCGCGCCAAAGCGCGATGTCGCCTTCAGGAGTCGCGCCAGCCGCCCATCCAGGCCGTCGATCACGGCGGAAACCGCGAGGGCCGCCACCGCATCGCCGTAATTCGCGTTCATCGCCAGCCGGATGGCAGACAGGCCGATGCACAGCCCGAGCAACGTCATCAGGTTCGGCAGCATCCGGTTGAAGCTCTGGCCTGAAAACCGCTGGCGGCGCGGCAAACGGCGGCGGCGGCGCGGTTCGTTCAGGCGCATTTCGTTCATGCCGGGCGAGCTGGATCGCTTTTGATTGAATCAAGGCGTGATTCAATCAAAAGCGTGAATCCGCCTCTGATTATAAGGGAGGGCAATTCACCGCTCATATCAAATCGCCGGAAGATTTGATATGAGCGGATCGCGCTCCTTCACCGTGTTCAATTCCGCAATCACGGTCTCGCCGCCGATCATGCGCTGGCCAACGGCCACCAGCGGCAGGCAACCCTCCGGCAGGTACAAATCCGTGCGGCTGCCAAAGCGGATGATGCCAATCCGCTGGCCCGCGACCAGCATTTCCCCTTCGTTCACATCGCAGAGAATCCGCCGCGCGATCAGCCCGGCAATCTGCACCACCGCGGCATCTTGGCCGCCCGGCAGCCGCAGCAAAATTGCGTTGCGCTCGTTCTCATCCGATGCCTTGTCCTCCGCCGCGCTCAGAAACTTGCCAGGATGATACGCAATGCGGCTGACCACGCCGGCTATCGGCGTGCGGTTCACATGCACGTCCAGCACGGAAAGGAAAATCGCCACCCGCATCCGCGGCACCACGCCCATCCCCAGCTCCACGGGTGGGATAGCAGGCTCGACGCTTACCACCAGCCCATCCGCGGGGGCCAGAAACACATCGGCGCGCAAAGGCGGCACGCGCTCCGGATCGCGGAAGAAATACAGGCAGAACAAGGTGAAGATCAGCCCGATCCAGGCCAGCGGATGCCAGAAGATCAGCCCCAGAATCGCCACCACGATTCCGCCCAGTATAAACGGATATCCGGCCTTATGCGGCGGCGCCATCACGGATTGCACGCTCTCGGCAATGTTCATCAATCGGCTTTCGGTTTTGGCAAGGCAAAAGCCTGGCCGGGGAAAATCATGTTCGGGTTATGTATCGCGCTGGCATTGGCCGAATAGATCATCGTGTATAAATTGCCATGCCCATAAACATGCCGGGCCAAAACCCATAGATTATCGCCCGGCGTAATGACGATATGCCCCGCCGCCAGCGCCGTTGGCAAGGTCTCCAGCGCGAAGGGCGCTGCCACCGGCGGCAGCGCCACCCCGGCGGCGCTGGTAGCACCCAGGCTCAGGCTTCCGTTCGCCCTCGGCACTTCGGCGGTCAGCTTCCAGCGCCCATCCTTGCCCGCCATAGCCCGGCCGATTTCCTTGCCATTCAAGCTAAGGTTCACCTGCGCCCCCGCCGGCGCCGTGCCGGAGAATATCGCATGGCCATTGGCGTCATAATCCACCGTGCCCATGCCGAGAGTTCCCGGCTTCGGCCCCTGGCCAGTGGTCACCGTGCTGCCATTCGGGCCGGAGAGCACGGCTAGCGCCCGGCCTCCGCCAGCGGGCACCTCGATGGACGCGACCGTGTCGCCGCCGATTACCGTGCCGTCGGGGAGCTTCTCCGAGAGCGTGATCTCCTGCGAGCCGGGCGGCAGCGGCGTTGAAGGTAGATACACAAACGCCCCCTGCGCGTCCGCGGTTGTGGTGCCGATCGGCTTGCCATTGGCTTCCAGCGTCACCACAGCCCCGGGTGCCGCGCGCCCCGCCAGCACGGCGTTGCCTTGGGGGTCCACGCGCACCACGTCGAACACCGGCGGCGCGGCGCTTGCGGCCGCGGCGGGGGCAGGGGGCGCGGCAGGCGTCGGCTGCAACTG
Source organism: Acidocella sp. (assembly GCA_965276685.1). Lineage (GTDB taxonomy): Bacteria > Pseudomonadota > Alphaproteobacteria > Acetobacterales > Acetobacteraceae > Acidocella. The sequence continues at coordinate 2,563,287 of OZ255623.1, read as the reverse complement.
CGGACGCAGCGCCAAGTACAACAGCACGCCAATTGCGCAGAGCGCCAAAATTCCGAGTGCGGCAATCCCGCCATATTTCCGCGCCGTATCAGCCATCGCGGCACCCCTGTCGCTGTCTTGCTAAGCGGCAGATAGCCTGCCACCAACACGCTCATACAACATAGGAGCCAAACACGCACCATGAGCAGCTTTTCCGTCACCGTATTTTGTGGCTCATCACCTGGGGTTGACTCAGACTATGCCGAGGCTGCCACGCAACTTGGCGCGGGGCTGGCGGCAAAGCGCATGAACCTTGTCTTTGGCGGCGGCAATGTCGGGCTCATGGGCATCACGGCGGCGGCGGCGCTTGCGGGCGGGGCGCATGTCACCGGCATCATCCCGGATTTCCTGCGCCAGCGGGAGGTGGAATTTCCCGGCCTCTCGGAGCTGATCGTCACGGATTCCATGCACACCCGTAAGCGCCGCCTGTTCGCGCTGGGCGATGCGTTCGTGGTCATGCCGGGCGGGCTCGGCACGTTCGATGAGACCATAGAAATTCTCACATGGAAGCAGCTTGGCCAGCACGACAAGCCGATTATTCTGGTGGACCTCCTGGGCTGGGCGCAGCCGTTCATCGCCATGGTCGATGCAGTGATCGAACGCGGCTTCGCCCGGCCATCCGCACGCAAGCTGTTCGAGGTTCAGGATTCGGTGGACTCTACCCTCGCCCGGCTGGAGGAAATCCGCGAACCTGTGAGCGCGTAGGCTGATAAGCGCAGGGAAAGCCGGCATCCAAGGCTTTCCCTGTGCAACATTTCGTCACGCGCAAACCTGTACGAAATCATTGACATAATCGGGGCGGCTCAGACATAAAATCTATCGCGAAACGACACGCTCGCGTTAGGAAAATCTCATGAACCTCCGCCATATTCTCGCCGCCGCTACCTGCCTTGCTTTGCCCCTGGCAGCTCATGCCCAACCCGTCACCGGGCCTTATGTCAGCCTGGGCGCTGGAACCAGCATCGAAAACCCGGTCAACTATCATTTCACTTCTAGCAATGGCACCGGAAGATGGCAGTTTAACGCAGATTATGCGGGCGACGCCGCATTCGGTTACGGGTTTGGCAACGGCTTTCGCATCCAGCTGGACGGTAATTTTTTTCGCAACACAGGCAAGAAGTTTGACCGGAACGCTGTGGGCCAGGGCCGTGTTTCCGGTGGCGAACAGAAATACGGCCCAATGGTCAATGTGTTGTACGACATCAAGCTCGGCTTGCCGGTCGTTCCCTATGTTGGCGCGGGCGCGGGTTATCAGTGGGTCGATATGGACCCAGCGCTTGTGAATTCGAATGGGCAACGTACCAGCGGAACCGCAGGCAGCTTCGCTTACGATGTCATCGGCGGCGTGTCCTATCCTGTTCCGGGAATGCCGGGACTTTCCCTCACGGCGGAATACCGCTTCATGCAGCTTACCGAGAACCGCAAGTATAATTATTTCAACCCCGCAGTCACGGTTCAAACAAACAAACATGTTTTCGGCCAGGAATCAGACCACACCTTCCTGCTAGGTCTCCGCTACCAGCTTTTCCAGCCGCCCGCTCCGGCGGTCGCCACCGCTGCGGTTGTGCAGACCGTAGCAGCCCCCGCCGCTGCTCCGGCCCCGGTTGCGAAAACCTATCTCGTGTTCTTCGACTGGGACAAGTACAACCTGACCCCGCGTGCCGTGCAGATCATCGCGCAGGCAGCTTCGGACAGCCACACGAACAACGTCACAACACTCAACGTGTCCGGCTATACCGACACATCCGGCACACCGCAGTACAACCAGGGCCTTTCCGAGCGCCGCGCGCAGGCGGTTGCCGCCCAACTGGTCTCGGATGGCGTCTCGCAGTCGGAAATCTCGATCCACGCCTATGGCGAGACGCATCTTCTGGTGCCAACTGGCCCGGGTGTGCGTGAGCCGCAGAACCGCCGCGTCGAGATCGTGCTTCAATAACAATCCGTCAGCGTAGGGCGCATGAGCGTCGCGTCATCCGCCTCCCGCCGCTCCCGCCATCATTGCGAGCCCGCGAAGCGCGGCGAAGCAATCCATTCTTGCTTCGAGCAAAAACCCAAAACTAAAAATGGCGCGCGTGAAGAGGGCCAAGCGGCTTTTCTTAAGTTCCCTGATTTTTGCAAGACCCAGAAGACCACCAACGAAGATTGTACAGATGGTCACTATGATACCACAACCAATTATACCTCAATTTATGATCATGTGGCCCAAACGATAGTTGGCCAGTACACGATAAATCGCAAGTGTCGTAACGATGACAGTAACATTGGGGGGTTTAAAGATGTTCAACCTCACGGCCTGCGTTCTACTCACAATAGCATCGCCGTCGTCACAAACAATCAAAGTCGTTTTTCAGGCTATGCAAGCCCTTGCCCACCCCAAAAAACAACTTGTTATTAACCCAAAACGAACCCCTGTTAATTCTGGGGATAACTTTTTTAATATAGCCTTTTTCAATCTATTGGCTTGTGGATAACAGGGGGGTGTTTCACGTGGAACACATAACTAAAAGTTAGTTTTCTTCACCTTCTTCAGCCTCCGGCCGCGCAGGCAGCGCATACCCCTCTGTCAGCCACCGTCCCAAATCCACCTCGGCGCAGCGTTTCGAGCAAAACGGCTTATGCTCCTCTGTGCTCGGCTTTTTGCAAATCGGGCAGGGTTTCATCGGTTTAAAACTTCATGCAACGGCGGGCGCAACCGGCGGCGGACAATCTCCGCAAAGCCCAAGTTCGAGAATCCCAAAAACTCTGGCTTTAAAAAATCCTCCCGCAAAGCCCCGCGCAGCGGCACGCCGAGCTTTCCCCTTGCCGCCACCTTCATCCCCGCGAAGTCGATCAGAATTCCGCCCGATAGATTCCGCAGCACGATCTGCCGGCAAATTTCAGGCAATATTGCCATATTCAGCGCCATCGGCGGCACATTACTTCCCGTTTTGGCGTCGATATCGATCATCACCGCCGCCGGAGCAGGCGTGATGTGCATCATTGCGCCCATCGGCAGTGGCGCGGTTTGCTCGGCCAGCCCCGCCACTTCATCCTCCAGCACGGGATCAAATGCTTTTGCATCGTAGCGCATCCGCTTCTCCAGCGCCGGGCGAAGCTTTGCGATCAAGCCATAATCATCCACTACCACCGCCAGGCTTTCAAATCTTTCACACAACTCCAGCAGCGGCCCCGGGCCTTGCCGCATCAGCCCCGGCTTATCTCCTGGCGGCTCGTCCACCACCGCCAGCCTCGGCCCTTTATCGCCCTGCGCCGCGCGGATCACGCGCACGGTGGCGTAAGTCCCCTCGCTCAAACCCCTGCCCCCTGCACTGTCCGGCAAAAATCCCGTCTCACTTCCCAGCGCCACGAACCGCCCGGCCATCGCAGGCGCCACGGCATCAACACGGCCGGTATGAACATCGCCGACGCCATCTGGCCGCGCCAGATCCCAAAGCCAGAACTCGCGCAGAACATCGCCTTCCAGCCGGGCAATCCGCGCTACCTCCTCACGTAGCGATACGGCGATCACTTGCTCCCCAACCCCCGCAGAAGATAAAATGTTTCGTGCAGCGGCAGCCCCACGACGGCGGAATAGGAACCGGAAATAAAGTCGATGAACGCCGCCGCCCGGCCCTGGATGGCATAACCACCGGCCTTGCCCGCCCATTCTCCGCTTGCCAGATATTCCTGCATCTGCCCGGCATCCAGCCGGGCGAACCCGACGACGGACGTCACCACTCGGCTCGCCACACGGCCATCGGGCGCCTGCACCGCCACGCCGGTGTAAACCTTGTGCCGCCGGCCGGAGAGCAGGTCTAAGCATTTGCGCGCCTGCGCTTCGGTCTCCGCCTTGGGCAAAATCCGCGCACCCGCCGCCACCACGGTATCTGCCGCGATCATGTAACCCTCCCCGGGCAGCAATTTGCCCAGCGCCATCCGCAGCGCATAGGCGCGCGGCGCTTCGCCGGGCAGAGGCGTCTCGTCGATCTCAGGATGCAGGATTTCGGCTGGCTCGATGCCGATCTGCCGCAGTAGCTCCAGCCGCCTTGGGCTGGCTGAACACAGTGTTAATTTCGCGATCAATTTTAGGGCTCCGTTGAATTGCTTTGCATTTCAACGTCAAGCCATATTGATCTTATTTGAAGCGGAATGTGATCCGGCCTTTGGTCAGGTCGTAGGGGGTCATTTCCACATTCACCCGGTCCCCGGCCAGTACCCGGATACGGTTTTTACGCATCTTGCCGCTGGTATGGGCGAGAATCACATGTTCATTGTCGAGTTTCACCCGGAACATCGCATTGGGGAGCAGCTCAGTGACCATGCCGCTGAACTCGATCATATCTTCTTTAGACAAACACACCTCTTGAAATTGCGGGAACTCTGCCGTGAAATGGGCGCAACTTACACTTTGGTCAAGTTTTCAGCCGCGCGGCGACAGATTGCGCGTGCGCGCCGAGGCCTTCCGCCTCCGCCAGCGCCACGGCGGCCGGGCCAATCGCTGCCAGCGCCGCATCGTCCAGCGCCACCCAGGTCGTGCGCTTCAAAAAATCATAGACCGAAAGCCCGGAAGCAAACCGTGCCGTGCCGGAGGTTGGCAGCACATGGTTTGGCCCCGCCACATAGTCGCCGATCGCCTCCGGTGTATTCGCGCCCATGAAAATCGCCCCTGCATGGCGGATTTGCGGGAAAACCTCGCTGGGTTCGGTCAGCATGATCTGCAAATGCTCTGGCGCGATGCGGTTGGTCAGCGCCACGGCCTCGGCCCAGTCCCGCACTAGAATCACCGCGCCATGGCCACGCCAGCTTTCCCCGGCTATGGCCGCGCGCGGCAGCGTCTCTAGCGCCCTGTTCACCGCCGCCAGCACGGCATTTGCCAGCGTCGCATCGTTGGTGATGAGGATGGATTGCGCGTCCTGGTCATGCTCGGCCTGCGCCAGCAAATCCAGCGCCAGATGTGCCGGATTTTGCGCGGCATCGGCCAGAATCACAACCTCCGACGGCCCGGCAATGGAATCGATTCCCACTTGGCCGAACACCTGGCGCTTCGCCTCCGCCACATAGGCATTGCCGGGGCCTACGATGCGGTCCACCCGGTCGATCAGCGCCGTGCCATAGGCCATTGCCGCCACGGCTTGCGCCCCGCCGATGCGGTAAATTTCCGTCACTCCCGCCTGCGCCGCCGCCGCCAGCACCAGCGGGTTAAGCACGCCGCCGGGAGCCGGCACGCACATGGCGATGCGCTGCACCCCCGCAACCCGCGCGGGGATCGCGTTCATCAGCACGGAGGAGGGGTAGGAGGCCTTGCCGCCCGGCACGTAAATGCCCACGGCATCCAGCGCCCCCCAGCGCATTCCCAAACGCGCGCCCGCCTCGTCGGTAAATTCGATGTCGCGCGGCACCTGCGCGCGATGAAACGCCTCGATCCGCCGGTCGGCGAGCGCAAGTGCCTTACGCAGTTCCGTGGAGGTTTTCGCAGCCGCTTCGGCGATCTCCTCCGGGCCGATCCGCATATCCGCGATACCCAGCCGCACCCGGTCGAACTGGTTTGTGTAGTCGATCACCGCCGCGTCGCCATATTGCCGCACGCGGTCGAGGATCTCGCGCACCGCCGCCGCCACGCTTGCATCGGAACTTGCGCGTAGGAGCAGGGTACCGAAATCCGCCTCGAAAGCGGGATGATTGGTGGCGAGAATCCGGCTCATGCCGCGAGCGCCCTGGCGAAACGCTCGATCCAGCCCGCAATCTCATCCGGGCGGGTTTTGAGCGCGATGCGGTTGACGATAAGCCGGGTGGAAACATGCGCGATGACATCGGTCTCGACCAGCCCGTTGGCCTTCAGCGTACTGCCGGTCTGCACCAGATCCACGATCAGCCGCGAGAGGCCGAGGCCCGGAGCCAGCTCCATGGAGCCGTTCAGCGCGACGATCTCGGCCTGGATGCCTTTAGCCGCGAAATGCTTTTTCGCCACGTTCGGGTATTTACTGGCGACCCGGATGCGCGATTGCAGGAGCAGATCCGTCTGGCCCGCATCGTCCTTTGGCTCCGCGACTGAAATGCGGCAATGGCCGATGTTGAGATCGAGCGGCGCATAGACCTCCGGGTAGTCGAATTCCATCAGCACATCGCCGCCGCAAATGCCAATCTCCGCCGCGCCGAAGGCAACGAAGGTGGCGACATCGAACGAGCGCACGCGGATGACATCGACCCCCGCGTGATTCGTGGGGAAACGCAGGCGGCGGCTCGATTCGTCGGCGTAGTCGGCAGCGGGCGCGATCCCGGCGCCCGAGAGCAGCGGCGCGCATTCATCGAGGATACGCCCCTTGGGCAACGCGAGGACAATAGGCATGTCCGGGGCATTACCACCAGCCGATGGCAGAGGAAAGGAAGGCAAAAATCCGCCATCGGGTGGCCCGGACTATTATTTTTTAGAAATAAACGTTGAGTTGAAACGAAGCGCTGGCAGAACCGCTCTGGGATACCTATTTTCTGAGAACCGAGGAGGTTCAAATGAACAAATTATCGGTTTTCACATTTTTATTCTGCATCTTTCCCGTTTTTGGCGTTTACGCGCAGAGTGGCCTGTCGAACGGGTCGCAATCCGGCGTCGTGCAAAGCCCTTCCACTCCCTCTCCAAGCGTGCAGCAGCCCGGAAGCTTCAATACCGCGGCACCAGGGGGCGGTCAGGGAATTATTCCGCCGCAGGCGCCGACCACGTTTTCCCCCGCTGGAGAACCAGCGCCGCTCAGCGGCGGGGCAAACCCGGGAGCTGCGCCAAGCCCCGGAGCCGCCGGGACGGGCGGCGGCACGGTAGCGCCGTGAGAGTTTAGGCCACGCGCTCGATGCGTGCGCCGCAGGCCGCCAGCTTTTGTTCGACCGATTCATAACCCCGGTCGAGATGATAAACGCGCGAGATCGTCGTCTCGCCTTGTGCGGCGAGGCCCGCGAGCACGAGCGAGACGGATGCACGCAAGTCGGTCGCCATAACCGGCGCGCCGGAGAGCCTGGGTACGCCGCGGATGATGGCCGACGAGCCATGCGCGTTTATCCGCGCACCCATGCGGTTGAGCTCCGGCACATGCATGAAACGATTCTCGAAAATGGTTTCCGTGACCATCGAGGCGCCTTCGGCCACCGCCATGAGCGCCATGAACTGCGCCTGCATGTCGGTCGGAAAGCCGGGATAGGGCTCGGTCATCACATCGATGCCGTGCAGGCCGTTTTTTCGCTTCACCCAAAAGCCGTTATCTTCCTGCGCGATCTCGACCCCCGACTCGGTGAGCGACGCCAGAACCGCGCCAAGATCGCCCGCACGGGCGTTCTCCAGAAACACGCTGCCGCCGGTAATGGCCGCGGCGCAGGCATAGGTGCCGGTCTCGATCCGGTCCGGCAGAATGGCGTGATGCGCGCCGTGCAGCATTTTCTGGCCCTCAATGACCAGCGTGTCGGAGCCCACACCTTCGATTTTCGCGCCCATGGCGATGAGGCAGGCGCAAAGGTCGGAAATTTCTGGCTCGCGCGCGGCATTTCTGAGCGTCGTGGTGCCATCAGCCAAGGCGGCGGCCATCAGCAGATTTTCGGTCGCACCCACGGAGACGAAGGGGAAGACGATGCTGGCGCCGTGCAGGCCGGTGGGGGCGGTGGCGTCGATATAGCCGGCGTCGAGCTTGATGGTAGCCCCCATCGCCTCAAACCCTTTGAGATGCAGATCGACCGGGCGGGTGCCGATGGCGCAGCCGCCGGGCAGGGAGACGCGGCCCTCCCGGCAGCGGGCCAGCAGCGGGCCGAGCACCAGGATGGAGGCACGCATTTTACGCACGATGTCGTAAGGCGCCTCGGTATTGGTGATGCGCCCGCCGAGCGAGAGGGTGCGGCCTTCGGGCTCGACGGCGATGCCGTGCTGGGCGAGGAGGTCGGCCATGGTGGCGAGATCCGCCAGGCGGGCGACATTGGAGAGCACGAGGCGGTCGTCGGTTAGGAGCCCGCAGGTCATTAAAGGCAGGGCGGCGTTTTTGGCGCCGGAGATGCTGATGGTGCCCGAGAGGGGGATGCCGCCGGAGATGCGAATGGAGTCCATAACTATTTACATCCTTGGCAGCGAGACGCCGCGCTGGCCCATATATTTGCCCGCTTTGTCCGCGTAGGAAACTTCAGGCGCCGCCGAGCCTTGCAGGAACAGGAACTGGCAGATGCCCTCGCCCGCGTAGATTTTGGCGGGCAGGGGGGTGGTGTTGGAAATTTCGATCGTGACCTGGCCCTCCCATTCCGGCTCCAGCGGCGTCACGTTCACGATGATGCCGCAACGCGCATAGGTGGATTTGCCAAGGCAAATGACCAGAATGTCGCGCGGGATGCGAAAATATTCGATGGTGTGTGTGAGGGCGAAGCTGTTGGGCGGGATGATGCAGACCGGGCCGGTGCGGTCCACGAAGCTCGAAGGGTTGAAGGCTTTTGGATCGACCACGGCGCTATCGACATTGGTGAAGATTTTGAAGTGGTCGGCGCAGCGCGCGTCATAACCATAAGAGGAAAGGCCGTAGGAGATGACGCCGTCGCGCTTCTGGGTTTCAACGAAAGGCTCGATCATGCCCGAATCGAGGGCTTGTTTGCGAATCCAGTGGTCGGGCATTACCGGCAAAAATCTGGTCCTTCTTTTGGCTGGGCGGTTGGCACCTCTACCGCTCTGGCCTGCGCTTTGCGCCGGCGCAGGTTTTCCCGCAGCGCCGCGGCCTCCCGCGCGGCTTTGGCCTTGGCACGCGCGGCGGCGGCAAGTTCGGCCTTGGTCGGGAGGGCGCTCTCGCTCATATGCTCTTCAAGCCGGGCCGGGGCCGTGGCGTCAAGTGTGCAAGCGCGCTCTACGCACGACACCCTGTTGCGCGGCAGCGGTGGCGGCGATATAGGGCCAGCACCGCGTTTGCTGTCATAGCTCAGGGGTAGAGCACTTCATTGGTAATGAAGAGGTCCAGGGTTCAATTCCCTGTGACAGCACCAGCGGGGTTGAAACGGCAAGCGGCATGGTTTAGGCCGTTGCCCGGCGCCCAGGTAGCTCAGTTGGTAGAGCATGCGACTGAAAATCGCAGTGTCGGTGGTTCGATTCCGCCCCTGGGCACCATTTTTATGATGCAAAAATATTTTATGACGCGGCGGTAAGAATGCTCTGGCGTTCCTTGCAGGCAGGCGCTAGACGTTTGGCGATGCGCCGGGTGTGTCGTGTGGCAGCCAGCGTGTTTTGAGGATTATAACAGTGGCTCGGCGTGAAAAGCCCGGCCGTACGACAACAGGAAAGAAGGCTAGAGAATGTCGAAAGCGTTTATTGCGGAATGTATCCAGAGTTCCGCCGAGATTACCGGCGTTGCGGCGAACCGCGCGGCGGCTGAGCTGATCGATGCGATCGTTAAGGAAATGAAGAAGAACGGCAAGTTCACGTTGCCGAGCTTCGGCACGTTCACCGTTCGCAAGACCAAGGCGCGCAAGGGCGTTAATCCGCGCACTGGCGAGGAGATCAAGGTGAAGGCCGGAAAAACCGTGCGCTTCAAGGCGTCCCCCAGCCTGAAGAAGATGGTTTAAGGGTTTTTGATCAGGTAACGAAAACGGCCCGGGGCGACTTGGGCCGTTTTTTGTTGGGAGTGCACGCAGCTGTTTTGTTCGCAACGGCGAAACGTCCTGAAAGATGGATCGCCACGGCGCTGTGCGCCTCGCGCTGATGGCTAGATATCTAATTCCGTCACGTTCCCTGCGTTTTCCTGGATGAATTGAAAACGTAGTTCCGGACGTTTGCCCATCAGGCTTTCCACCATATTGGAGGTTTCGGCTCTGGTTTCCGGTGCCGCGACGATGCGAAGCAGGGTGCGCTTGGCGGGGTCCATGGTGGTATCTTTCAAGATCGCGGGCGGCATTTCGCCCAAGCCTTTGAAGCGGCTGACCTCGATCTTTGACCCGGACTTGAAGGTTTTGACGATTTTTTCCCGCGCGGCGTCGTCCATCGCATAAATGCTCTTCGCACCCTGAGTGATGCGGTAGAGCGGCGGCTGCGCCAGATAGACATGGCCGTGCCGGATGAGCTCCGGCAGTTCACGATAGAAGAACGTCATCAGCAATGAGGCGATATGCGCGCCATCGACATCCGCGTCGGTCATGATGATCACGCGCTCGTAACGGAGATTCGCGCGGTTGAAGTTGTTGCCGGCGCCGCAGCCAAGGGCTTCGATGAGGTCTTTGAGTTCCTGGTTCTGCCGCAGTTTTTCGGTACTGGCGGAGGCGACATTGAGGATTTTGCCGCGCAGCGGAAGAATGGCCTGGGTGTTGCGATTGCGCGCCTGCTTGGCGGAGCCGCCGGCCGAGTCGCCCTCGACCAGAAAAAGTTCCGTGCCCTCGGCGTTTTCCGTGCTGCAATCGGCGAGTTTGCCGGGCAGGCGCAGGCGGCGAGTCGCGGATTTCCGTGGTGTATCCTTCAGCTCCTTGCGGCGGATGCGCTCTTCCGCCCGGTCGATGACAAAGGCAAGCAAATTGTCCGCGTTGTTGGGATCGCCCGCCAGGAAATGGTCGAAACGGTCGCGCAGCGAGGCTTCCGTCAGCTTGCCGGCTTCGGGGTTGGTCAGTTTTTCCTTGGTCTGGCCTTGGAATTGCGGCTCCCGGATGAAGAGCGAAAATTTAGCGCGGAGCGCCCCGGTGATGTCCTCGCCGATGATGGCGGCGCCCCGCTTGTTGCCACGCTGCTCGGCCCAGGCGCGCAGGCCTTTCAGCAATGCGGCGCGGAACCCGGCCTCGTGCGTGCCGCCAAGCGGGGTAGGCACGGTGTTGCAATAGGTGTCGAGCGTGGAGTCGCCGCGCTCGATCCAGGCGCAGGCCCATTCGAGCTTGCCTTGGGTGGTGCCGTCCGCCGCGTCCGGCAGCTTCGCCTCGCCCGCCCAGATATCGGGCAGGATTTGCGGGGTGGCACCGAGGTCGGCGGCGAGCGAGTCGCGCAGCCCGCCGGGGAAGTGGAGTTCCGCACTGGGGGGTGTTTCCGCATCGCCTTTGAGCAGGCTGGGGTCGCAGGACCATTTGATGCGGACGCCGCGGAACAGATACGCCTTGGAGCGGCAGAGCTTGTACAGCCGCGCGGGCGAGAAATGCCTGCCGCCGAAAATCTCGGCGTCCGGCGTGAAGCGGATGGTCGTGCCGCGGCGGTTTTGCACCGGCCCGGCCTCGATGAGTTTGGAGACCGGGACGCCCTTGGCGAAGTCCTGCCGGTAGAGCTGCTTGTCGCGCGCGACCTCGGCGGTGAAAGCGGAGGAAAGCGCGTTGACGACGGAGGAGCCGACGCCATGCAGGCCGCCGGAGGTGGCGTAGACCTTGCCGGAGAATTTGCCGCCCGAATGCAGCGTGGTGAGGATGACCTCCAGCGCGGATTTGTTCTTGAATTTAGGGTGCGGATCGACCGGGATGCCACGGCCATTGTCGCGCACGGTGAGCTGGTTTTCGGGCGCGAGCGACATCTCGATCGAATTGGCGTGGCCTGCGACGGCCTCGTCCATGGAATTGTCGAGGATTTCGGCGGCGAGATGGTGCAGAGCGGTCTCGTCCGTGCCGCCGATATACATGCCGGGGCGGCGGCGGACAGGCTCCAGGCCTTCGAGGACTTCGATGTCCTTGGCGCCATAGCTGGCGGCGCTGGCGTTGCTTTCAAACAGATCACTCAAGGCGTGCGACTCCGGGGTTGGTCACGATTTCGAGTTGCCATGTCCCGGCGAGGAGGCCAAGGGGCGCGTGCGTGGGTTTAGGATGGATTACGTCGTGCGAATGCACGCATTCGCGTGATGCCCGCGCTAACGCGCGGACGAAGCAATGACGGCAGATTTACTCCCCGTGGCGGTGGATGTCGTGCGTATGGATGCCACCGCCGGTGCCCTTCATGTCCAGCCAATCCTCATGTTGCAGCGTGTTGCGCGTATCGTAATAGCCGGAACGCCAATGGTCCTTCATGGAGATGCGGCTGAACTCGTAATCTTTGGCGTCGCCCTCATAGGGTTTTTGCTGATAGATCAGCTGCATGATGTTGATCTCTGGTAGGCGTTCGAGATCGGCCTTGGCGTGGCGCTGCTCCTCGGAGAGTTTTTCCTCCGGCACGAGCTCCAGCGCATCGCGCAGCGCCTCCTTCAGTCGGTGCGTTTCCAGGAAATGATCGGTGGTGGTGCGGGTGCGGGAAGAATAGAGAATGTCCTTCTGGCGGGTGAGGACTTCCGCCATGTCGCGGGGCACTTCGCCGCTGGCGGAGAAGAGATCGACCTGGAAGACCAGCATGTTCTGGCTGCCGCAATGGTCCAGCAGATGTTGCAGCGGGGTGTTGGAGACGAGCCCGCCATCCCAGTAATAATTCTTGCCGATGCGGACCATGGGCAGAGCGGGCGGCAAAGCGCCGCTGGCCATGACATGTTCCGGCGCGATTTCCACCTCCCGGTTATCGAAATACGCGAAATTGGCGGAGGCGACGTTGACCGCGCCGACCGCGAAGCGGGCCGGACCGTCGTTGATGAGGTCGAAATCGACCAGCTCATTGAGCGTTTTATGCAGCGGGGAGGAGTCGTAAAGCGCGGTGGCACCCCGGGAGCCGCGCGGTGACAGCCAGCCATGGGTGAGCGAGGGAGTAAAAAAGCCGGGCTGGCCGAAGAGGATGGTGTTCATTGCCGAGAGCGCGTTGCGGAGCTTGCGGGGCGTGTCCCCCTCCGGCCAGAATGTTAAGGGATCGCGGGCGGTGACGCTCATCCAGAACTTCTCCAGCTTTTCCAGCCGGTCCTCCGGCCGGTTGCCGGCGATGATGGCGGCGTTAATGGAGCCGATGGAGACGCCGACGATCCAGTCCGGCTCCAGCCCGGCCTCGTGCAGCGCCTGATACACCCCGGCCTGATAGGCGCCAAGCGCGCCGCCGCCTTGTAGCACGATGCCGACGCCGTCGCAGCCAGGCGGACGGGCAAGCGGGGCGATAGGCCCGAGCGGCTTGCGGAGCGGGGTGCGGCGGTCGGTCAGCATGTCCATCAAAATTCGGTCTCCGGGAGAATATAAGAAAGGTAGCGCATCTGGCCGGGAAACCAAACGCGGGGGGCGCCGTGACATAAAAATCACATGAATTATGCGAGGCGGGTCTTAAGTAAAGGCGAATTTGGAGCGCACCGCATGACCCGTGACGAAATCCTGGCCGCGTCCTCGATGCCCTTGGCATCGCCGAGCTACCCGAAAGGCCCATTCCGCTTCATCCACCGCGAATACCTGCTGATACATTATCAGACCGACCCGGATGCGCTGCGCGCCATGTTGCCGGAACCGTTGGAGCCGGATGGCAACGATGTATATTTTGAATGGATGAAAATGCCGGATTCGACCGGGTTCGGCGATTACGAGGAAAGCGGCTGCGGAATTTCGGCGCTGTATAATGGCGTTAAGTGCAATTATAGCGTGATGATGTATCTGGATGACGAGGCGCCGACCACTGGCGGCCGTGAGATCTGGGGTTTTCCGAAAAAATATGGGATTCCAAGGCTTAAAACGATCCATGAGACTTTGACCGGCTCGCTGCATTACGACGAGGAGCGCGTGGCGCTGGGGACCATGGTGTATAAGAGCCAAAAGCTGGACCATGCGAAGACGGTCGAGGGCATGAAGAAGCTGAATGTGAACCTGAAATGGATTCCCGATGTGGATGGCGGGCCGAAAGTGGCACAGCTGGTTGGGTATTATCTGGAAGACATAGACCTGAAATTTGCGTTCACCGGCGAGGCGCGGCTGCATTTGGTGCCACATGCGAATTGCAGGCTGGCAGATTTGCCGGTACGGAAAATTCATTACGGACAGCATATTTGTGCCGATCTGACGCTGCCTTACGGCAGGGTGCTGCACGATTATCTGGCTTGAACAGGATTAAGGAGATTTAGCATGGCATTGAAGGGCAAGGTGGCGTTGGTCACCGGATCGACCAGCGGGATTGGGCTTGGCATTGCGCGCGCGCTGGCGGCGGAGGGTGCTGATATCATGCTGAACGGCTTTGGCGACGCGGGCGAGATCGAGCAGTTGCGGGCCGGGCTGGCGAGCGAATTTTCGGTGAAGGTTGCCTATGACGGCGCGGATTTGAGCAAGCCGGACCAGGTGGCCGCACTTGTGAAAAAGACGCACGAAGCGCTGGGGAGCCTGGATGTTCTGGTGAACAATGCGGGGATTCAGTTTGTCGCACCTATCGAGGAGTTTCCGGAGGCGAAATGGGACGCGATTCTGGCGATCAATCTGTCGGCGGTGTTTTACGGGATGAAATACGCTATTCCCGGCATGAAGGCGAAGAAATGGGGGCGGATTATCAATATTGCCTCGGCGCATGGGCTGGTGGCGAGCCCGCATAAGGTGGCTTATGTTGCGGCCAAGCATGGCGTGGTGGGGGCGACGAAGGTGGCCGCTATCGAGCTTGCGAATGATGGGATTACCGTAAACGCGATCTGCCCCGGCTGGGTCCTGACACCTTTGGTGGAGAAGCAGCTTGAGGACCGGGCCAAGGCGGCTGGCACCGATGTGCAGACCGAGGAGAAGAAGATGCTGGAGGAGACGCAGCCGATGCTGAAATTCTCGACGCCCGAACAGATCGGCGCGCTGGCGGTGTTTTTATGCTCCGATGGGGCGCAGACCATTACGGGCGTGCCGGTTTCGATCGATGGCGGCTGGGTCGCGCATTAAAAGGAGGCCGAGATTCTAAACCACGAAACGGAAGCGGGCCGGTTTGCCGCAATGTTGCAGCGCTCCGCCGCGCTGAAGCTGACGCTGGCGGAAGACCCGGCGCCGGTGCTGGCGGTGGTAGGAGCTTGCGAGCGGGCAATACGGGCTGGGAACAAGATCATGTTCTGCGGCAATGGCGGCTCGGCGGCGGATGCCCAGCATCTGGCGACCGAGCTGCTGATACGGCTGCGCGGGGCGGTGGCACGCGACAGCTGGCCGGCCTTGGCGCTAACGCTGGATACTTCCGCGATGACCGCGGCGGCGAATGATTTCGGGATCGACCATATGTTCTCCCGCCCCTTGCGCGGGCTGGGCAAGACGGGCGACGTGCTGTTCGGCATCACGACATCAGGGCGCTCCGCCAATGTTTTGAATGCACTGCAGGCGGCGCGGGAAATGGGGATTGTGACCGTTGGGCTGCTCGGCGGCGATGGCGGCCCGGCGCTGCCGCTATGTGACTTCGTGCTGCTGGTGCCGGATGCGGAGACGGCGCGCATCCAGGAATGCCATATCACGCTGGGCCACGCGGTGCTGACCCTGCTTGAGGACCGGCTGGTTTAATGCGGGTTTTGGTAACCGGCGCGGCGGGGTTTATCGGCTACCATGTTTGCGAGGCGCTGCTGGCGCGGGGCATTGAGGTAGTGGGGGTGGATGACCTCAACCCCTATTACGACGTGCGGCTGAAACAGGTGCGGCTGGCGCGGTTGGGGGCTGGTTTTACTTTTCATAAGCTGGACATCGCGGACCATGAGGCGGTTTTGAAGCTGGGCGATGGCGTGGAGGTGGTGGTGCATGTCGCGGCGCAGGCTGGGGTGCGATACTCGCTGGAGCAGCCGTTTGCCTATGCGGCGTCCAATCTCACCGGGCATTTGTCGATTTTGGAGATGGCGCGGCATTCGCGCAGCATCAAACATCTGATTTATGCGAGTTCGTCCTCGGTCTATGGCACCGGCTCGGCGCTCCCCTATTCGGAGAATGCGCGGGCGGACAGGCCATCCTCGCTCTATGCGGCGACGAAGCGGGCGGATGAGCTGATGAG